>JALHTW010000321.1 GCA_022866045.1 Candidatus Aminicenantota bacterium
CGTTCCGAGCCGCGACCGCCTTCGACAAGAGCTCCCCCGCTACCCAGACATCCAGGCTGCGTTCCTGAACGGCCAGGTCGTTCTCCATTTCCGTCGCTCCGGCGAATCCGCAGTCGAAAAACTTCTCAAAATGACGGAGATTCTGCTGGCCCTTCCTGTGGATCAAGCCCGGCTCAAGATCTATCACCTTCTTGCGGCAAAGGCCAAGCTGATGATTCGAGAGGCTGAGGATGGCTACCGGGAGCTCGACGCTTTCCGGGAACTCCAACGGAGTCCGTCCGAAACGCTCATCTCGCCAAGGGACCTAACCTATCGCCTCCTTGATTCTCTCTTGGGCGTCAACGATGCCTTGCTTCTAAGACTCTACCAAGAGCGGCTTTTTTTCGAGATCCGCTTTCTTCTCTTCTTTCACGGGGAAAAATTCCAGAGTGAAGGTAAACCGGACAAGGCCTCGACGGCCTTCCTGGAATGTCTCAAATGGGGAAGCGACAGGAAAGCGGATGTTTTGGATAAGGCTCCCCCGCTCGTAGACCAATTCTTGAGGCAAGGCCGGACCGCCGAAGCGGCCGATCTCTGCCAAAAATTCCTTGAGATCGACCCCGGACGATATGCCCTTCATCTCACGCTGGCTGAAATCTGGACTAAAGAAGGAAGGATTGACCAGGCCCAGAACGAGTATCTTAAAGCTTTCGAACCGGCCGTCCTCTCTCCGGCCTTCGCCCAAGAGATCGGCCGCGAGGCTGAATCAGCCGTCATCTGGGAACGCGATGGCGAATGGCGTCTCTTTTTTCGGGCCCAAGAAAAAGCTGTCATGACCGGCTCCGTGATCTCTGAGAGGCCTGTTCGCGACGTCAAAAAATTCAATTTCCGCGAAAACGATAATCTAGAGGTCCGGGAAACAGAGCTGTCGTTTACGGTCAATCCGGAACTCGGAGCGGCCGAAACGATCTGCTTCAGGGCACCCCGCTCCTCGGCTTTGACCATCGATCTGACGATCAATGGAAGGCAGGATCCCCATAAAATCATCATTTTGCCCGGCGAGAAGCGGCCCGCTCAGATTCCTTTCTCGCTCAAGTCCGGCACAAGAAGCTAATTCAAAGGCAATAAATAAAGTGACAATGTATGGGCGGCGCTTAGGCCGCCCTAACGGGGATGTCGTTTTAATTAATGCGTTGATACTAGGCCAAGTCCAAAGAATCCATGATCCCCTTCAACTCTTCAGGCAGAGGTGAAGTGAAATCGTGCCTAAGACCCGTGACAGGGTGGCAGAAGGAAAGAACGTGGGCATGCAGGAAAAGACGCGAAAACTTATATTTCGATCTAGGGATTGATCCATAACGCCTATCCCCGGCCAGGGGATGCCCGGCCGCGGACAAATGGACGCGGATCTGGTGCGTCCGCCCCGTCACCGGCCTGATTTCGAGGAGACTGAAAGCCTTATATTCCTTTTGGACGCGATATTCCGTGACCGCCGATCTCGGTTTGCGCGTCTTGATGGACATTCGCTGGCCGTGCTTTACATGCCGCCCGATCGGCCAGTCAAACCGGCCTTCGGCTTTGGGCAGGCGTCCCCAAACCAGCGCCAGATAGACCTTCATGATTTCCCTGGCTTTGAACTGCCGCTGCAGCTCGTCATAGGCTTTCAAGCTTCGGGCGACGACCATCACGCCGGACGTCTCTTTGTCCAGCCTGTGAACGATTCCCGGCCGGTCGATGTCTCCAAGCCCCCGAATGTCGGGAAAATGATAGACAAGCGCATTCACGAGCGTGCCTTTTCGCGCACCCGCACCGGGATGGACGATCATACCCGCCGGCTTGTCTATGACAAGGATATGCTCATCGCCGAAAAGAATCTTGAGAGGGATGTCCTCGGGAAGGATCTCCGCTGCCTCCGGCATTTCAACTTCGATCTCGATGCGGTCCCCTTCTCTGAGTTTGTAGCTCGACTTCTTCGCCTCACCGTTCACTGCGACCTGTCCTTTATCGATAAATCTTTGACATTGAGAGCGGGTGTAATCCTGGATCTGACGGGATAAATAGACGTCGAGGCGCTCGTTGGCTCCGGATTCCGGAGTGATCTCGAACTCTCTTTTAGGCACTTTTCCGTTTTTTGAAGATCATGTAGAGGATGAGGCCTGCGACCAGGCCCAGGATGCAGAAGAACTGCGGATAGGAAATGGTAAGCCACGGCGAAGATCCTTTGAAGAGAAACGCTTTCTCGGGATGATCGCCCCGGAAGAATTCAGTGAAGTAGCGGATGATCGAATAATTGATGATATAAAGAGGAAAAACTTGTCCGTCGAATGTCTTTTTTCGGAGAATGAAAAATAAGATCAAAAAATTCAAAAAGTTCAGCGCCGCCTCGTAGAGCTGGACCGGATGAAGCGCTCTGTTCAGGGGGATGCCGGTCAGGTTATGAGCGTAATCGCTGTGAAACGCCGTCCCCCACGGCAGAGCGCATTCTTTTCCGTAACAGCAGCCGGCCATGAAACAGCCGATCCGGCCGAATCCGTGCCCCAGGGCCAGCGCCGGAGCCGCGATGTCCGCCACTGTCCATGTCGGAATGCGCTTGCGGTGAAAATACCAAAGGGCAAAAAAAATGCCGAACGCCAGTCCGCCTTGAAAGACGCCGCCCGACCGGGCCACCCAGAACAGCTCTTTGGGATTTTGGATGTAGTAGGAGAAGCTCCCTGCGAAAAGGATCAGCTTGGCCCCGACGAGCGAGACGATCATAATATAAAATGCGGCGTCGAGAAGCCGGGGCCCATCGAGCTCCTGCTTTTTGGCCTGCCGATAAAGGAACCAGAGGGCGAAGGCGACGCCGACCGCCATGAAAAAGCCGTAGGAATGGAGCGTCAGCGGGCCGAGCTTGATGAGGATGGGATGCATCAGGATCTCCTCATTAGAATAATGACAACAAGGAGGAGCGCTCCGATGGAGATGCAGGAATCGGCCACGTTGAACGTCGGCCAGTAGAATCTCTTGACGTGAACTTCAAGGAAATCAATGACATAGCCGCGGACGATCCGGTCGATGAGATTGCCGAACGCACCGGCCAGGATGAGCGTCAGGCTGATCTTCATCGACTTTTGCGACGGGGGCGTTTTGAAGAAATAGAAAATGACCATGCCCAAGGCCAGAAGCGAGGCGGCGGTCAGGAGAATAGTGATCAGCAGGCTGCCCGTTTGAGAGAATATCCCGAAGATCGCGCCCTTGTTGTGGATATGAGAGAAAGCGAAGAAGCCTGGGATGACCGGCACCGAGCCGTAAAACGGAATGGTCGCGGCGATGACAGCCTTTGTGATCTGGTCGATCGCGAGCAGGACGAGAATCAGGATGAAAAAGGGTACGTTACGCTTCATCGGTTCATTTCCTTGAGGACATCTTCGCAACGCTTGCAGAAATCCGGGTGAGAGGTGCTCGTCCCGACGGTCGTCGAGTAATTCCAGCATCTCTGGCATTTATTTCCAGGGGTTTTGGCCACGGCGATGTGGAGTTCTTCGCCGGCGGCCGCGTCCACGACGACATTCGAAACGATGAACAGCGCACCCAAGTCACCCTTATATTTTTGAATAAGGGGCATCAACGGCGCCGGCACGTTCAACGCTACCTGGGCTTCGAGTGAATTCCCGATGAGTTTCTGCTCCCGCGCCGCCTCCAATTCCTTGAGGACCTTTTCCCGCAATCCAACGAGCCCTTCCCACTCTTTTAGAGCCTCGGCGTCCAGCCACAGCTCTTTGAACGAGGGGAACAGCTCGAGATGGATCGATTCCGCTTTTCCTTTATAGGCCGGCATGGATTCCCAGGCTTCTTCGGTCGTGAACGGCAAGATGGGCGCCATCAAGGTCAGGGTGTCCCTCAGGATGCGGAAAAGGGCCGTTTGAGCGGAGCGCCGCAGTCTCGAATTCTTACCCGAGCAGTACAGCCGGTCCTTCAGGATATCGAGATAAAACGCGCTCATTTCGACAGTGAAGAAATTATAGATCGCATGGAACACCGGGTGGTATTCGTATTCGTCATAGCCTTTGAGGACCTTCCGTCCGATGTCGGCGTTTTTTTCCAAAGCCCATTTGTCGAGCTTCTCCATGTCGGCCGCAGCCACCGAATCGTTATCTGGAGAAAAATCATAGAGATTGCCGAGGATGAAGCGCCACGTGTTCCGGATCTTTCGGTAAGCCTCGACCAGCCGCCGCTGGATCTCTTTGCCGAACGGCGCATCCTCTTTGTAATTGAGCATTGCGATCCACAGCCGGAGGACTTCTGCGCCGTCCTGTTGGATGATCTCCCGGGGCTCGATGAAGTTGCCGGCGGACTTGGACATAGCCCTTCCCTGCTCGTCCAGGACGAATCCGTGGGTGATGCAGGTTTTGAAAGGCGAACCGTTCTTGGCCGCGACGCCGACGACAAGCGAGCTGTTGAACCAGCCGCGGTGCTGGTCGTGGCCCTCGATATAGACGTCGGACGGCCACGGCAGGTCCGGCCTTTTGCCCAGGACATTCTGGCTGGCGCCGGATTCGAACCAGACATCGAGGATGTTTCGTTCCTTATCGAAGCGCGACAACCCGCATTTCCGGCATTGTGCGCCAGCCGGGACGAGCGCCTCGGCGCTCTTGATGAACCAGGCATTGGATCCTTCTTTCTCAAAGATATCGGCGATATGGCGGGAGGTTGTCTCGTCGGCCAGGATCTCGCCGCAATCGCGGCAATAAAACGCCGGGATGGGAATGCCCCAGGAGCGCTGGCGCGAAATGCACCAGTCAGGACGGTTCTCCATCATGGTCGTGAGCCGCTCCTCGGCCCAGGCCGGGATCCAGCGGATTCGCTTGATCTCATCGAGCGCCCTTTTTCTCAAATTGGCTTTATCCATGGAGATGAACCATTGGGCCGTGGCACGGAAAATGACCGGGTTCTTACATCGCCAGCAGTGGGGATACGAATGGGAGATCTCGACTTCCTTGATGAGCGTCCCGTCTTTCCGCATATCATCGTTGATGAGTTTGTTGGCCTTGAAAACATTGATGCCGGCGTATTTCGCGACATCGGGCATGAACTTCCCCTCATCGTCCACCGGAGTGTAGATATCCAAGCCATAGGCTATGCCGGTGAGGTAGTCCTCGTAGCCGTGTCCGGGCGCGGTGTGGACACAGCCTGTGCCGTCATCCAAGGTGACATAATCGGCCAGGACAAAGAGCGATTCGCGGTCGATCCAGGGGTGGCGCGCCTTCAATCCCTCAAGGTCTTTGCCCCTGATCGTTGCCAGGATCTTGGGGTTTTTCAGGCCGAAGATTTCAACGAGGACCGGGACCAAACGTTTAGCCGTGAGATAAACCTCATCCCCGGCTTCGAACGCTGCATATTCATATTCCGGATGAAACGCGATGGCCAGGTTCGCCGGGAGGGTCCAAGGCGTGGTCGTCCAGATGATGACAGAAACCTTTTTTCCTTTTATGGCCGGATATTTCGAAGAGAGGTCGGAAATCAGGGGGAATTTGACATAGATGGAAGGCGAAGTCTTATCCTTGTAAACGATCTCGGCTTCAGCCAGGGCCGTCTTGCATTGGGCGCACCAGTGGACCGGCCGTTTTCCTTTAAAAACGTTCCCGGAGGCGAAAAACACCGCCAGATAGCGGAGGACCTCGGCTTCATACTCGGGGTCCATCGTCAGGTAGGGCTTTTCCCATTCGCCGAAAACTCCGAGGCGGATGAATTCATCCCGCTGGATGTCGACGTATTTCAGAGCGTATTTCCTGCATTCCTCGCGGATCTGGATGATGGACATCTCGTTTTTCTTTTCGCCCAGGAACTTGTCCACGTGAATCTCGATCGGCAGGCCGTGGCAGTCCCAGCCGGGGAGATAGGGCGCGAGAAAGCCCTGCATTGTCCGCGACTTGACGATAAAATCCTTGAGGATCTTGTTCATGGCCGTGCCCAGGTGGATGTTGAAGTTGGCGTAGGGCGGGCCGTCATGCAGGACAAAGGTCGGGCAATTTTTTCTTGCGGCCAGAATTTTCTTATAGAGGCCGCCGTCCTTCCATTTCTTGAGGATCTCGGGCTCTTTTTGGGCGAGCTTTGCCTTCATCGAAAAAGTCGTCTGGGGCAGGTTGAGCGTTTTTTTCACGTCGGTCGGATTGGCCATGGTAAACTCCACTAAAGATTGGAAGTACACCTGCATCTGTGTACCCAAATTCTGCCAAATGCTTATTATAAAACAACTTATTTTATCTCTTCACCCTAAAATGTCAATAAAAAGGCTTGGGGTCGTGCGCTGATAATGAGTCCCCGCCTGGAAAAAAATAAATGGAATTGCTAAACTATCGCCATTGGAAGGAGCACCAGTGAGAAAAATCGAGATTTTAATCCTTGTTCTTATATTCATATTAACCGCGGGCGCGGCATCGGCGGCCGTTTCGATCAAGGTCACGGGAGGGATGACTTATTTCTTAGGGAACGACTATAACAAAGGCATCCAGGGCATATACGATTATTGTAACGACAACTTCAATGACGTGGTGGGGAAATATAAACCGCTCCACATGGGGATGGGACTCGGGGCTGAGTTCGTCGTCTCGCTCGACCCCCATTTCGGCCTTGGCCTTGGAGCCGGGTTCTTCCGGGCCAGCCGCCAAAACGAGATTGGCCTCGAATGGCTGAACATCTCAGTCAAGCAAGCCTTCAAACCCAGTCTCAGAGTCATTCCGCTAACCCTTAACCTTCACTATTATGTCCCGCTTCGGAGGGCTCTTGGCCTCGACGTCTTTGCCGGGGCCGGCTATTATATGACCCACTTCGATCATGATTCCACTCTTGAGACGGACTTCTTTTCCTACGAGCAGTCCCAGGAATTCCGGTCGAAAGCCAAACCATTCGGTTTTCAGGGAGGGATGGGCCTGGAACTCCGTCTGAGTTCCCATTTCGCTTTCGTCGTCCAGGCCGAAGGGCGGTATGCCAGGATCACCAGCCTCAAAGGCGATCTGGCTGAAGACGAAAGCTGGTTTCTAGGAAAACGTCATAACGAGGAAAGGGACGCTTACCTCTGGTACCTGGAAAGAAATGATTCTGGGCATATTTATTCTTTGGTCTCTTTCGCCAAAAATCAGCCGTCTAGCGCCGAGGTCACAAATGTCCGCAAGGGCGAGTTGAACTTGTCTGGAGTGACGGGGACGGCAGGCCTGAAGATTATGTTTTAATATTTTCAATCCTTCAGATAGTGGGCGCCCCGGCTTATGGGGTTGGCCAGGGCGGCATGGGTGATCATCAGAGCGACCTGGATGCCGTGCTTGAGGCCGACGATCGTGGTATCCATCACGGCTTCTTTGTAGAACTTTTCGATCCGGTGCCGCAGATAATCCAGATCGGCTCTGGCCCTCTCGAGTCTTTTCTGCGTCCGGATGATGCCCGCGTAATTCCACATCGTCGTGCGGATCGTCAGCCAGTCCTGGTTGATCAGGGCCGGGTCGATCGCCTCTTCCCTCTCGGGATAGTACCATTCATGGATCCTGGATTCCCGGTAAGGAACGCCGGGGTCAAAATGTTCGGCGATGTGGCGCGCTGCTCGCGTCCCCCAGACCAGGCCTTCAAGCAACGACGTCGAGGCAAGGCGGTTAGCGCCATGGAGCCCGGTGCACGAGACTTCGCCGACAGCATATAAGCCCTTGAGCGACGTCTTGCCCCACCCGTCGACGAGCACTCCGCCGCAGCAGTAATGCGCCGCTGGCACGACGGGAATCGGCTCCTTGGTAATATCGATACCGTATTGGAGACAGGTCCTGGAGATATTGGGGAACCGCTTTTTGATGTCCACCTTTGCGTAAGATACCAGGTCAAGCAGGACGTAGTCCGAATTGCTGTTGACCATCTCTTCATAGATGGCCCTGGTGACCTCGTCGCGAGGCGCAAGGTCCTTCTTGGGGCTGTATTTTTCCATGAACGTTCGACCTTTGCTGGTCTTGAGCCGCGCCCCTTCTCCACGCACCGTCTCCGAGATTAAGAAGCTGTCAGCGTCCCGGTGATAGAGCGATGTTGGGTGAAACTGGATATATTCCATGTTGACGATGCGGGCTCCCGCCCTGTGGGCCATGGCATAACCGGCGCCGATGGCATCGCGCGGGTTCGACGTATGCAAATAGACCGCTCCGCATCCTCCCGTCGCCAGGACGGTCCGGGCGGCAAATATTGTCTCTACCTTATTCTTTTTATTATCAAGAATATAGGCGCCGACGCACTCCGGCTCTTTATAATAGGCGATCGGGTCCTTCGAATGGTGGGGGACTGTCAGAAGGTCCACGGCGGTGTGTTCGGAAAGCAAAGTGATATTCGGGAGCTTTTTCAGGGCATCAATAAATTTTTCTTCGATGGTTTTTCCTGTCGCGTCCAGGACATGAAGAATGCGGCGCCGGGAATGGCCGGCCTCCTGAGCATAATCCAGGGCGGCGGGAGAGCTCCGGGTGAACGGGATTTTCAGTTCGCCGATCAAGATCTTATCGACGAGCGGTTTGCTTTCTCGGACCAGAAGATCCACGGCTTCGGGGTTGTTAATGCCATCGCCGGTTTTTATGATGTCCTCTCTCAGGACCTTGGGGTCGTCGTCCGGACCGAGCGAAACGATGCCTCCCTGAGCCCAGTAGGTGTTGGCTCCCTCAAGGGCGGCGCTCTTCGTGATGACGACGACGCGCAGGCCTTGTTTGGCGGCTTCCAGGGCCGCGCTCGCGCCGCCGATCCCGCAGCCGATGACCAGGACATCCGTTTTGAGGCATTTAGAGCTCATCGCTTGACCTTCCTTCGACGGATCTCGAGCTCGGCCCGGTTGATAGGTTGGAACAGAACACCCAAAAACTCGAGGCTGAGATCGACCGAACTATAAGAATGGGTGAGTTTTCCCACAGAAATGTAATCGACGCCGAGCTTGGCGATCTTCCGGACATTATCCAGGTCGACATTGCCCGAGACTTCGATCTTCAAGCGCCCATCCACCCAATCCACGATCTTTTTCATTTGGGCGAGCGGCATGTTATCGAGCATGATCCAGTCCGCGCCGCTTTGGACGGCGTCTTTGGCCTGGCCGTAATTCGTGACTTCGACCTCGATCAATACGCCGCGCTCGGCTTTTTTCCTGGCTCGGCGGACGGCTTCTTTGATGTCTTCGCAAACCATGAGATGGTTGTCCTTGATCAGGACCATCGAGGACAGATCCATGCGGTGGTTCTCGCCGCCGCCCATCTTAACGGCGTATTTCTCCAGGGCCCGAAGGCCGGGCGTCGTTTTGCGCGTATCCAGAATTTTGGCTTTGGTCCCGGCGACCGCGTCCGCGAATTTCCGCGTCGTCGTGGCGATGCCGGACAGCCGCTGAAGGAAATTGAGCGCCGTCCGCTCTCCTTTCAACAAAACGACCGCTCTTCCCTCGATCTCTGCTAGAATATCGCCCGGCTTGAATGCCTGTCCGTCGCTCGAAAGTCTGTTGAACGACGTCCCGGGATCGATCTTCTGAAAGACGCGGCAGGCCACATCGATTCCGGCAAGAATCCCTTCTTGCTTGGCGACCAAGAGCGCCCGAGAAAGTGTTTTCGAGGGGACAACGCTTTCCGATGTGATATCGCCGCGCGGCATATCTTCCTTGAGGGCAGCGGCGATGAGGGCCTCAATCTCTTTTGTTATCATTGCGAAAATTATAGGGCTTTCGGGGCAGTCAGTCAATTTAGAGGGAGAATTCCCGACGCTATGAAGGACTCGGAGGCACCCCTTCAAGGCTCTCTATTATGAGATTCCTCCTCACTAAATCTTGTCTCGACAGTCTCCTCTGTGTATATTAAACCTAGGTTTTAGGAGGTGGGCATGACAACATCAAACCTGAGGAGTGACAGTGGCGGGTAAAATTTCGACGATCGCCGCCCGGCTGGATCAGCTCTACGAATTCGACCGGGAGCCCGTATCCCTCGACAAGCTCCAATCGGGATCCAAGTTCGCCGGCCTTTTCGCCGGAGAGCACGTCGCCGCCACGGAATTCGTCATCGGCGCTTTCTTCGTCCTCCACGGCGTCACGGCCCGGGACCTCGTTTGGGGGCTTCTCCTCGGCAACCTGCTGGCCGTCCTGTCTTGGACATTCGTCTGCGCCCCGATCGCTGTCCGGACCCGCCTCACGCTGTACTGGTATCTCCGAAAGATCGCCGGCCCCGGCTTGACCGTGATCTATAACATCGCCAATGCCATCCTCTACTGCATTCTCGCCGGGGCGATGATCGCCGTATCGGCCACAGCCATCGGCCTGGCGTTCAACATCGAAACCCCTTCCCTATCGGATGTCTTCCCGACGAGCATAGGCTGGATCTTGATTACCATCGCTTTGGGCGCCGCGTTCACTGCCCTCGCTATTCTCGGCTTTGAAAAGCTGAGCAAATTTGCCCAAGTCTGCTCGCCCTGGATCTTCATCGTCTTTATCGCCGGCGCGCTGGCCATGCTCCCCCGCCTCGGTGTTCAATCGAATTTCAGCAATTTCTGGGATGTCGCCAAATCGCGGATCTGGAACGGAATCGCCGCGCCAGGACAGGACAAGTTCGGCTTCTGGCACATCCTCTTTTTCGCCTGGTTCTGCAACCTGGCCATGCACATCGGCCTTTCAGACCTGGCCATCTTTCGCTACGCCAAAAAATGGACCTATGGATTGTATACGGCTTTCGGAATGTTCCCGGGGCACATGCTCGCTTGGATCTCGTCAGGCATCATGGTCGCAGCCGTCGGCCGCGAAATGAACCCGGGGTTGATGGCTTATGAGGCCGCAGGTTTAGCCGGCGTGGCAGGACTTATCCTGGCCGGCTGGACGACGGCCAACCCGACACTCTATCGAGCCGGATTGGCCCTCCAGGTCATAACGCCCAATTGGCCGCGCTGGAAGGTCACCCTCGCGGCCGGGACGATCACGACCGTCATTTCCTGTTTTCCCATCGTGTTCGTGAAACTGCTCAACTATGTGGCTATCTACGGGCTGGTCCAGATGCCGATCGGGGCCGTCGTCTTCGCCGAGCACTGGATCTTGCCGAAGCTCAAGATCGAACAATACCGCGCCGAAAAATATCAATGGCTGATCAACTGGCGGGCGCTGGTCGTTTGGGCCGGCACGCTCATAATTTGCTTCCTGCTGCCGCTCCATCTTTACTTCCTCTGGCTGCCGGGATATTTCATCGCCCTCGCCGGATACGTCGGGCTTCAAGCTCTCAAACGGAACGAAACATGAGGAGGCCCTCCATGGAACGCAAGATCATGGCCATTCTCGCCATCGTCAGCCTGTCGCTTTGCCTCGTTTTTCCGATCGTTCACTTCCTGGGAAAAATCAACGCCGCCGGTTATAAATCCGGATTTCTTTTAGCTTCGGCGGCCTGGTTCATTTTCGCAACGCTCTGGATCATCCGTCCCAAAAATCGAATCAAGGACAAATAAAGGGACGCCGGGGGAAAATCCTGGATCTTCGCCGACGAGATTGTTATCAACTAATTCGGGAACACATCAGGGTGTCCCGCTCATGATTAATTTCCGGTGAGATCAAACGAATATGTCCCTGAGCCGGTCTTGATGATCACAGCTTGAGCGGTCTCCCGGACGTCAATAATGCCGGGAACGCCTGGCTCGAGTTTCTTCTGCGCCCAGAATACTTTGCCGCTGTCCTTGACAACGACATTCTGGAGATTGAACTTTGGCAGAACGACCTCTGCTTCGCTTCCGACAGGGATAATGACTTCCAGGGAAACGTTTTTCTCCGTCCGTTTCCAGGACGAAAGCACTCTTCCCCGCAGCGTGTCCACAGAGCCTGAAGCGTAGAAAAGATCCCTCACCATTTGCGGCTCGATGCGAATCTTTTCGAAACCCACTGCTAGCGGGTCTAAATTGATCCCGGCCAACGCCTTATACAGCCATGACCCGACGCTGCCGAACATCGGATGGTTGTGGGAATTCATGGACGGACCTTCCCGCTTCTGCCACAGCTCCCAGAGCGTCGTGGCGCCGTTCTCGATCATGTAACCCCAACTCGGATAGGTTGTTTGCGTCGCAATATCATAGGCCAGGTCGGAATTCTCGAATCGGGTTAAAACCTCCATAATGTATTTTGTGCCGATGATGCCTGTCGTCAGATGAGAATTGTTTTTGTAGGCCAGGTTATTAAAGAGATTGTCCCACGCCTTCGCCCTCGCGTTCCCCGGCGCAAGCTCCAAGAAGAGGGCCAAAGTATTAGCCGTCTGCGTGCCGTTGGCGTAATTCCCGGTTTGAGGATCGAAATACTCCTTGTGAAACGCGGCTTTGATTTCCTCGGCCAGCTGGCTGTAGGCTTTC
>JALHTW010000322.1 GCA_022866045.1 Candidatus Aminicenantota bacterium
CCATCCAATAATAAGTTTCGCCGGGCTTAATTTTTTCAGTGAATACTTCTGGAGCATAAGCTTCATTCAAACGGACAGGTTCGCTTCTCCAAATAAGGTCAAGCGAGGCATCGAAAGCCTCGATCATGTAATATTTCGCCTTTGGAAAACCTTGCCAGACGAATTTGAGCTGAGCGGCGGGGAGGGATTGGCTCACGGGCGAGATCAGCCGGACATCCGATATCGCCCCTCTTCGAGAATCGGACCTTGATGAAAGCCGGAGGATCGAAGAGGTCGCGATGGCCGCCACGAGAATTATTGAAAAAGCGATAGCGGCGGTATTCCAAGACAGACGCCCCACGAATAACCTTTTTTCTCTTGGTTTCTCAAGGCGACGGGAATTCATGAAATCCTCGATTCCGCGAATGAAATGATTTTCTTCTTTTGCGATATCCAGGATGACTTTCGCTTCTTGGGCGCAGGAGCCGCATTCCGCGATATGGGCAATGATTTTCGATTTCTGCCTTTTGGATATGTCTGACCTTACGCAGCGATAAATCGCCTCGGGCGGAGGACATGACTCTCTGAGTGTGACATGGCGATCTTCGAAATATTCTTTGTAAATTTCTTTAAGCTCGGAGATGTTCGTCTTCATAGTAAACCCCCCTCACTTTTAATTTATTCTTTAAATCTTTGAGGCCCCGATAAAACAAGTTATTTGTTTTCCCTATGGACCAATTGTTCAATCTGGCTATTTCCTCCAAGGTGAGATCGGACAAAAATAATTTGATGACTTTTTGACGGGAGTCTTTAAGCCCGGTTAAGGATTGAATCAGAGTATCTTTGAAATCTTCCTTGCGGGCGATGTTGATTTTCTGGAGACCATCATTATGGTTCGTTGAGTAATGATTATTCAGCTCCAGAGTTTTTATCTCTTTTCTTGATCTTTGTATCTCATCGACGACAACCGACGTGATGATCTTTTTTATGTAAGCATGGGAATGTCTGATGTTATGGCCGTTATTCGTATAGGCTTTCCAAATTTTAATCCGGATTTCTTGGAAGAGATCGTCCTGCGCGATCCCATATTTTTGATAATTGAACGTATTGATTTTGTGGGAGATAAATTGAGAAAAACCCAATATTAATTTCTCAATTTGATCATTTCGAGCGGACATATTATAAACCTGAATTATTCATGAATATCGTTATCTCTCCCGGTCGCGAATTTGCAGACAGGCCCTGAATTCGGGGACATGACTCAAATTCTCCGGAATTTGGGATCGTGTCCCCCTCGTCTTGAATTCGGCGCCATCTACGAATTCTCTTCTCAAGGAAACGACGCAATTTATGAATAATCCAGTTAAATGGTAATCGTATAATCAGATTATGTCAATCCATGCGCCCTCTGACCGCCGATCACGAGCGATGGACTTTTTAAAAGACACAATGCCCGTTTCCCTATTTATTTCTTTTTTATTTGTCTGTTAACACATTGATTCTAATAAAAAAGGGGAGCGGGTATTATCTCCCTCTTCAATAAAGGTGATAAAAATAGCCGGCGAATAGAGTCTATTATTAAGTAGGGGTGTACGGAACGGGGCGTAAATACATAAGAATTTATTTCAGGGAGGTCTTTTGTCCTGCCCGAAATACTGCCAAACTATCTGACCGTATATCACTTTTGGGGACATGATACCCTGTACGTAGCGGTTTTCAACGGTATCGTCCTTTGGGGCCCTGCCGACGAAACGGGGACAGAGTATTGTGTCCCCCTTGCATTTAAAAGTGATATACGGTCACCCCAACTATAGCTTGAAATGAACGATCCGTTTGAAATAAGATGAGTTCTGCGGGCTTGACTTGATGAGAGGATTGCAGATCCGCAGGCCGGGGGTTCGAATCCTCTCGGGCAGGCCATAAAGCTTTATGAACAGCAAAAAAAGGATTCTCGTTTCCCTTTCCATCTTTCTTCTGGTCTTCGCCATCGGGGCGGCCGGCTTCAAGATCCTGGGCGGCCCGGGGACGACCCTCCTCAATAGCATCTACATGACCGTCATCACCATCTCGACCATCGGCTATGGGGAGGTCGTCGATACGGCGGCCCATCCGGCGGCCCGCGTCTTCACGATCGTTTACATCATCGTCTGCCTGGGAACGATCGCCTACGCGGTCTCGTCCATCACGGCCTTCGTCGTGGAAGGGGAGCTCAAAAACATCCTCGGGAGAAGGAAAATGGAAAAGGAAATCAGTCGGCTTCAGGACCACTATATCATCTGCGGCTCCGACGAGACGGCGCTGTCGGTCATTCAGGAGATGCTCCTGACCCAAAAAAAGTTTGTGGTCATCGAGCCCGTCAAGGAAAAAATCGAACGCCTCGCCGCCCTCGGCGCCGGGCCATTGATCCAGGGAGACCCGGCAGAAGACAGCATCCTCGAAAAGGCCGGCATCGGCCGGGCGAAAGGTCTTCTCTCCTGCCTGCCGACGGACGAGGCGAACCTGTTCGTGACCATCACCGCCCGGAGCCTGAATCCCGGCCTCCGGATCGTGGCCAAGGGCATCGACCTCCGGTCGCATAAGAAAATGATGAAAGCCGGCGCGAACAGCGTCATTTCACCAACTCACATCGGGGGCATGCGCATGGTCTCGGAAATGATCCGGCCCGCCGTCACGACATTCCTGGATATGATGCTCCGCGAACGGGACAGGGTCCTGCGCTTCGACGAGGTGACGGTCACGGCCGGGTCGGCGCTTTTGGGAAAAACGATCGAGGAGTCAAAACTCGAGGAAAGAACGGGCGCTCTCCTCGTCGCGCTGAGAAAAGGAGGAGCGAAGGAGTTTGATTTCAACCCTCCCAAAACGACGAAGCTCGGCGCCTCCGACGTCCTTATCTTTATCGCGAGCCCGGAGATGGTTCAGGAACTGGAAAAAATTTCAGGGACATGAGAATTGGCGATCAGATCTTAGGATTTCGGTTCTTCTTTGGGCGGTTCCAACAACTCTGAAGGCGTGCCTCCGCTCAGCTTCTCCAGCCTGCCGGTAAACCGGTCCAACCGCTTTTCCGCGTCGTCGTACTTGCTCTTGGCGTTCGTCAGATGCGTGCCGATGAGTTCAAAGTCGTTCTGAAATCGGGCCATGTCTCCGCTGAGCCGGGCCAGAGATTGAATGATCTCCTGGGCCGACTTTTCGATCTGGAGGCCTTTAAGACCCAGGATGATGACCTGGAGGTAAGCATAGAATGAATTTGGCGAAACGGGCATGACTTTCTTCTGCATGGCGTATGTAAAAGCGCTTTTTTCCTCACCGAAGGCTTCATCGCGAAGGATCGTCTCGTAGTAGATATTTTCGGCCGGGATATACATCAGGGCGAACTCGTACGTCCCTTCGTCGGGCAGGATATATTTCGAGGCGATCGTGTCGATGTGCCTTTTGATGTCGCCGTCGAATTTCTTTTTGTAAGCGGCTTTCTCTTTTTCGTCCTCTTCCTGGATGAATTTCTTGAAGTTCTCAAGAGGGAATTTTGAGTCGACGGGGACGAGGTTCGTTCCGATCTTGACCACGGCATCGACCACCTCACCGCTTTTAAATTTATATTGAAGCTCGAAATGCGCCGGAGGCAGGATCTGGCTCAGAAGATCGCCGAGAAAGAGCTCGCCCATGCCGCCCCGGAACTTGGGCGCGCGGAGCAGATCTTCGAGAGCGGCGATATTCTTGGATTTTTCGAGAACCTCCTTGGTGACGACCTCGACTTTCCCGAGATGGGACCGGACATCTCCCAGGCTTTGGCCGATATCGCCCGTGGTTTCGCGGAATTGGGTGCCGAGAGACTGAAGCTGCTGCCCGATCGTCCCCGTGGTTTTTAGAAAGTGGTCGCTCATGGCCTGGAGCTGCTGGTTCATACCCTGGGTGAGTTGGCCGATCTGCTGCTGCATCAGGGATAGTGC
>JALHTW010000323.1 GCA_022866045.1 Candidatus Aminicenantota bacterium
GTGAAGAAGATGTCCGATTCTGAGGGAAATAGGGGAACATAAAAGAATTCGTGGCAGATGAAAAATGGAGGGAAGCATGCCTATCGACGCTTCTTTGAAGCCCCCTGAGATCCTGGCCGTGGCGGTCAGGTCCGAGATGGACGCCGCAGCGCTCTATAATCATCTCCGCGGCCGGGTGAAGAACGAGATTCTGATCCAAAAGCTCGAGTTCCTGGCGAACGAAGAAACGCGCCATAAGGCCATTCTCGAACGATTGTTCGCCGACAGGTTCCCCGGACAGAAGCTTCAGGTTCCCGAAGCGTCGTCCGGGCCGGTCAAGAGCGTCCCTGTCGATGAGACGACCTCGGCCCTGGACCTTTTCAAGCTCGCCATGGAGAAGGAGAAACAGGCCGAGGAGTATTATAAAGAGTCCAAGAAAAAGATCGAGGACCCTAGCAGCCAGAAGATCCTGGATTATCTGAGCCGGGTCGAGCGAAGCCACTACTTCATGCTCAAGTCCGAGATTGACCTGCTTGAGAAATTTCCCGAATATTTCGACGTCGAAGATTTCCACATCGGCCAGGACCTGTTCCACGTCGGGCCGTGAAAAATGGACAATCTTAAAGACCGCGTCGTCAAGATCATCGGGATCCTCGAAAGGGAATATCCGCACAGCCAGACCGCTCTCGCTTTCGAAACCCCGCTCCAGATCCTGGTCGCCACGATCCTTTGCGCCCAGTGCACCGACGAGCGGGTGAACCGGCTCACGCCGGCCTTATTCAGGAAATATCCGGACGCCGAGGCGTTCGCCACGGCAGACCGGGCCGAGCTCGAAATGGACATCCGGCCGACGGGTTTTTTCCGCAACAAAGCCAAATCCATCATCGGCGCTGCGGCCAAGATCGTGAGCGATTTCGGGGGGCGCGTGCCGGACACGATGGCCGAGCTCATTCGGCTTCCCGGAGTCGCCCGGAAGACCGCGAACATCGTCCTCTCGTCGGCATACCGAAAGGCCGAAGGGATCGCCGTAGACGTCCATGTCAAGCGGCTCTCCGGACGGCTGGGCCTGAGCAAACAGGAGAACCCGGAGAAGATCGAGCGCGACCTCATGGAGATCGTCTCCAAAAAGCATTGGCTGGATTTCAACTACCTGCTGGTCAATCATGGCCGGAAAACCTGCCCGGCCCGCAAGCCCAAATGCCCGGAGTGCAAGCTGGCTAAGCTCTGTCCCTCGGCCGTTTTTTAGATCATTCGTTTCCTAAATCGGTGTATAATTCGATGACGGAAGCCGAATTCCAATATGATCAAAGAGGCGAGGCTCTATAAGGCGCTCGAGGCCGGACGGGTCGAGTGCGCCCTCTGCGCCCACCGCTGCCGGATCAATCCGGGCAAATTCGGCGTCTGCGGCGTCCGGGAAAACCGCGACGGCAAGCTCATGAGCCATGTCTACGGTGAAGTCATCGCCGCCCATGTGGACCCCATCGAGAAAAAGCCCTTTTTCCATTTCCTGCCCGGGACGACGTCATTTTCGATCGCTACGGTCGGCTGCAATTTCCGCTGCCCGTTCTGCCAGAACTGGGAGTTATCGCAAGCCTCAAAAAAAGATAAGTCGGGCGGCCGCGGATATGCCCTCTCACCCGAGGATGTCGTCCGGAACGCCCTGGAGAAAGGCTGCCGGAGCATTTCTTACACCTACACCGAGCCGACCATCTTCTTCGAATACGCCTACGACACGGCCGTGCTGGCCAAGAAGTCCGGCCTCGCGAACAATTTCGTGACCAACGGTTTCATGACAGCCGAAGCCCTCAAAACCATCCAACCCTACTTGGACGCGGCCAACGTGGATCTCAAGGCTTTCCGCAACGAGACTTATAAAAAGGTCTGCCGGGCCCGGCTGGAGCCCGTCCTCGATTCCATCCGCCTGATGCGGAAGCTCGGCATCTGGGTCGAGATCACGACGCTCGTTGTTCCGGGCATGAACGATGGCGAAGAAGAGCTGAGGGATATCGCCCGGTTCATCGCCGGTGTCGATCCCGACATTCCCTGGCACATCAGCCGCTTTCATCCGGATTATAAATACACGGATGCGAAACCGACGTCGATCGAGACGATGCGCAAGGCCTTCACGATCGGCAGAAAAGAGGGACTTCGCTACGTGTATATCGGCAATGTCATGGGCGAAGGGGATTTCACGCTCTGTCCGAAGTGCCTAAGGCCGCTCATTCAACGCCGCGGATTCTGCGTTGAGGATAACAGGGTCCAGGACGGCCGGTGCCCTTACTGTAAAGCCCCCATCGCCGGCGTTTTCTGAAACCGCGAAGCTTTTATCTCAGAGGCAACAATGAGTATCAAATGTGCTATATTATTAAATCATGCAGAAATATAGGATCTTGCCCCATACCGCCGACGCCAAATTCCAAGCCTTCGGCGCGGCGCTCGAAGAGGCGTTTGCCAATGCCGCCCTGGCCACAGCCTCCCTGATGTGGGATTGGGGGGAGGCCAAGAATAGGCAGTCCTTTCCGGTCAGCGTCCAGGGGATCGATCTCGAGCAGCTCCTCTATCGATTCCTCGAGGAGATCCCTTTCTTGCTCAACACGAAGAAATTTCTCCTGGGCTCGATCAAAGACCTGAGGATCGAAAAGAGCGACGGCATTTACCGGCTGGAGGCCGTCTTCTGGGGCGATGAATTTCAGGATCATTACGAGGTCTTCGGCGACGTCAAGGCCATCACCTATAGTGAAATGAAGATCGAGCAATGCAACGACCGCTGGACGATCCAGGTCGTGGTGGATATGTGAGGTCGGGCCATGGAACTCAAAAGGATAAACGACAACACCTGGGAAATTCCCAAGCACGGCGAGATGAAAGTCCCGGCCCTGATCTATGCTTCACGGAAGCTGCTCGACGCGATCCGGGGCGACCTGACGCTCGAGCAAGCGAAGAATGTCGCCTGCCTCCCCGGCATTCAGCGGATGTCGTACGTCATGCCGGACGCCCATCAGGGCTACGGATTTCCGATCGGAGGCGTGGCCGCGTTCGATCTGGAAGAAGGCATCATTTCGCCGGGAGGCGTCGGCTACGACATTAACTGCGGCGTCCGCCTCCTCCGGACGGATTACATGGAAAAGGACGTTACGGCGAGGCGGAAAGAGCTTCTGGCTGAAATATTTAAAGAAGTCCCGGCCGGGGTTGGCAAGGGAGGGGTGACCAAGCTCAGCCAGAGTGTCCTCAAAGAGATTCTGGTCAAAGGTGCGGGATGGGCGGTTGAGAACGGATACGGCACAAGCAATGACCTGCAGATGACCGAAGAGCAGGGGCGGATGAAGGACGCCGACGGGACTTATGTCTCGCACCGTGCCCTTGAACGCGGCATCCCTCAGCTCGGAACGCTGGGCGCCGGCAATCATTTTCTTGAGATCCAGAAAGTTGACCGGATTTATGATGACGACGTAGCGAAAGTTTTCGGAATTGATGCCGAAGGCCAGATCCTGGTCATGATCCATTGCGGGAGCCGGGGTCTCGGCCACCAGGTGGCCTCGGATTACATCCAGTCCATGGAGAATGCATTCGGCATCAAGGGCCTGCCCGACCGCGAGCTCATCCACGCTCCGATCAAGTCATCCCAGGGCCAGCAGTACTATCGATCCATGTCCGCCGCCGTGAATTACGCTTTCGCCAACCGGCAGATGATCGCCCACTGGGTCCGCGATGTTTTCAAGAAAGTCTTGGGGAGCTCGCAGGGGATGCGTCAGGTCTATGATGTCTGTCACAACGTGGCCAAGATCGAAAAGCATACCGTCGAAGGCCGGGAGAAAGACCTCTGCATCCACCGTAAGGGGGCGACCCGAAGCTTCGGCCCGGGGAGGATCGAAATTCCCGAAGCTTACCGCGCCGTCGGACAGCCTGTGATTATCCCCGGAAGCATGGGGACAGCCTCCTATATTCTGCTGGGAACGCCCGAGGCCGAAGCGCTGAGCTTTTCCTCGACGGCCCACGGCGCAGGGCGTCTCATGTCCCGCCATGAAGCTATCCGCCGGTTCCGCGGGGAGCAGATCCGCGATGATCTGGCGAAAAAGGGGATCGAGCTTCAGTCCACGAGCTGGAAGGGTATCGCCGAGGAAGCGCCGGCGGCCTACAAAGACGTGGATGAAGTCGTCCGGGTTTCCCATGAGGTCGGCATCGGCCGCCTCGTCGCCCGCGTCGTGCCGGTCGGCGTCATGAAAGGTTGAGCACAACTGCGATTTCCGGCTCATTTCTTTTACAAAATCAAGGAGGACACAGTCTGGAGCGGCCTCCGGCCGGAAAATCTCCCTGTAAGACTTCAAAACTTGGCCGAAGACCATAGACGTTTGCCCCGGCCCTTGATGACTTCAGTCCCCTGGATTACGGTCAGCTCGCGACCTTATCGATGCCCTTCTCCGTAGTCATTTCCCTTCCAAATTGACTTTTTTCGCGGCAATTCTTATTTTATAGGCGTCATGAGAATCGATCATTATTCATTCGGCAGCATCATGATCGACGGGAAAGAATATTCTTCCGATGTCATTATCTATTCCGAGAGGGTCGATTCCTCCTGGTGGAGACAAGAGGGACACAATCTCCAGCCCGCCGACCTCACCGACATTGTTAAGGCCAAACCCGATATTTTGATCGTCGGGACGGGATTTTATGGAGTGATGTCCGTTCCAGAAGAGACCATTTCATTTCTCAAGTCCCACGGGCTTGAAGTCCAGGTCATGCCGACAAAAAAAGCCGTCGAGCTTTTCAACGACGTCCAGGGAAAAGCCAAAAGTTGTGTCGCCGCCCTGCACTTAACCTGCTGAACGCTTACGCCGCGCCTTTGTAGATAGAAAATCCGCCCTCCGCAGAGGTTCTGAAATTTTGTAATGACGCGTGCAAGCGAGGACAATATCGATGGAATCGACAAAACTGATCCTGTGGCCGGGCGAAACAAACAATGGCCGTATTCCATCTCTCGTCCTTAACACGGCGCCGATGATCTTTCCTTCATGAAGAAGGGGAGACCAACGGCCTTTTTTATTTAAGGACGAGCTTGAAAAACCTTCTTTTGCCGATCTTGAGGATTGATTCCCGGCCCGTCAGTTCGACCATATATCCGATGTCATCGATCCGTTTGCCATTAAGATAAACACCGCCCTGGCTAATAAGCCGTTTAGCCTCGCCGCGGGATGAGGCGATTTGATTTTGGACGAGAAGATCGATGATGGGTCTTTTTCCTGAATCTTTGCCGGAGTCAGGAGGTTGGATGATGATCTCTTCGATATCCTCTGGAATCTCTTTTTTCTTAAACACCCGGTTGAATTCTTCGGCAGCTTTTTCGGCTTCCTCTTTTCCCCAGAAATCGGCGACGATCGACTTTGCCAGACTCACTTTCAGGTCGCGCGGATGGGCGCGGTCAGCCTCGGCGTCCTTTTTCCACTTGTTGATTTGAGCCAGGGGGAAGTCCGTCAGCAGCTCATAATATTTGAACATCAGCGGATCGGAGATGGACATGATTTTGCCGAAGATCTCGTTCGGCGGCTCGGTGATGCCGACATAGTTGCCGAGTGATTTGCTCATTTTCTCGACGCCGTCCAGACCTTCGAGGAGCGGCAGGGTGATGACGACCTGGGGCTCCTGCCCGTATTCGCGCTGGATCTCGCGGCCGACGAGCAGGTTGAACTTCTGGTCTGTGCCGCCCATCTCGACATCGCAGCGGAGAGCGACGGAATCGTAGGCTTGATAAAGCGGATACAGGAGCTCATGGATTGAGATCGGCTTTCCGGCTCTGTATCTCTTCGTGAAGTCGTCGCGCTCCAGGATGCGGGCGACGGTGTATTTCGCGGCGAGGCTGATGACGTCAAAGCTCGTCAGCGCGCCGAGCCAGCGCGAGTTGAAATCGATGATCGTTTTGACAGGGTCGAGGATCTTGAAGACTTGGGCTTTGTAGGTTTCAGCGTTAACGGCGATTTCTTCGCGGGTCATGGGAGGGCGGGTAGCCGAGCGGCCCGAGGGGTCGCCGATCAGGCCCGTAAAGTCGCCGATGAGAAACACGACATCGTGCCCCATGTCCTGGAAGTGCTTCATTTTACGGAGAATAACTGTGTGCCCGAGGTGGATGTCGGGCGCCGTGGGGTCAAAGCCGACCTTGACCTTGAGGGGCTTTTTCTCCCTGAACGAGCGGACAAGTTTGGCTTTGAGCTCGCTCTCTTGAATGATCTCGAGGCAGCCTTTCTTCAGAATTTCAATTTGTTCATCAACGGGTTTCATGGCTTCATTATATTAAGAGCGGGGCCGAAATTAAAGAATAAAAACGCAGCGGCCGCGGACCTCAAGTTTTCCTTCAAAGAACAACCGCACGGATTCGGGATAAATCTTGTGCTCTTCGACGAGGATCCGGGCGGCGAGCGTTTCCTCGGTGTCGTCCTGCATCACGGGGACGACGGCTTGAAGAATGATCGGGCCCATGTCGACTTCCGCCGAGACGAAATGGACCGTGGCGCCCGAAAATCGCACGCCCCAGTCGATCGCCTTCTGCTGAACGTGAAGCCCAGGGAACGAGGGCATCAGGGCCGGGTGGATGTTTATGATCCGGTTTTTGAATTCGTTACAGAACATGGGCGTCAGGACTTTCATGTAGCCGGCGAGGCAGATGAGATCGACGTTCCGTTTCCGGGCTTCGTGAATGATTTCCTTGTCGTATTCTTCTTTCTCGGCGTAGAGCTTGGGGTTGATGTAGAGCGTCTCGAGTCCCCGTTTTTTTGCGATCTGCAGGCCGGCGGCATCCTCTTTGTTACTGAAGACCAGAGCGATGTCGGCGTTAATCCGTCCGTCGAGGATCGCGTCGTGGATCTTCATAAAATTCGAGCCGCGGCCCGAAATCATGACCATGATCCGTCCGCGCTTTTTGGGGCTTCGGAAAATCTCTTCGGCCATGGGTCCTTCCTTTTTATTTATTTTACTGTGAAATTTCGAGGGATGGCCTCGTTCCACTCTTTATAGACTTCCTCGACCGGGACATTCACGAGCGCTTTGCCTTTGAGGCTGATCCGGATCTTTTTCCCGCCGACTTTTCCGATCGCCGCGGCCGTGACGCCTTTTTTCCCGGCCAGGGCGAGGAGCTTTTTCAATTTTGATGATTTCGCCGTCACCAGAATCCGGGACTGTGTTTCTCCGAAAACCAGCGCATCCGGCCGCCATTCGTCGTTCAAATCGAGCTCGCATCCGATTTTTTTTCCGCTGAAGAATCCGCATTCAGCAGCGCAGACCGCCAACCCGCCTTCGGAGAGGTCGTGGGCCGACTCGAGGAATCCGGCTTCAGCGGCTTCGAGGCACAATTCCTGGACGGCTTTTTCTTTGGCCAGGTCGATCGCCGGCGGAATCCCGTCCTCTCGGCCGAATTGAATCTTAAGATATTCCGATCCGCCCAATTCCTCTTTGTTCTCGCCAAGCAGGACGACCGCGTCGCCTTCTTCTTTAAAGCCGGGCGTGACGACTTTGTTGATATCCTTGATGAGGCCGACGATGCCGAGGACCGGCGTGGGATAGATCGAAACGCCTTCCGTCTCGTTATAGAAACTGACGTTCCCGCCGGTGACCGGAATCTCGAAAGCCTTGCAGGCTTCGGATATTCCCTCGACCACTTCCTTAAACTGTCCCATGACCTCTGGTTTCTCGGGATTGCCGAAGTTCAGGCAGTTGGTGACGCCGACCGGGCGGGCGCCGACACAAGCAAGATTTCGGCAGGCTTCGGCCACAGCGATGATTCCGCCCGCCCTTGGATTGAGATGGGCGTAAAGCGAATTTCCATCCAGGGTCACGGCCAGCGCTTTCTTCGAATCTTTAATTCGCAGCACCGATGCGTCGGCGCCGGGAAGAAGAATCGTATTTGTCTGGACCATGTGGTCGTACTGCCGGAAAACCCATTCCTTATTGGCGATGGTCGGAGAAGCCACGAGGTTCATAAGAATTTTATTGAAGTCCTCGGGAATCGGAATTTCCCGGATGTTGATCTCTTTTTTTGGCTGGGCGGCAGCCGCGTAAGGCCGCTCGTAGATAGGGCAGAGATCCACGATCGCCGAGACCGGGATATCGACCACGATCTCGCCGTGGAACCCGACCCTCATTTGTCCGCCTTCGATGACCTTGCCGATCTCGACCGCGTCCAGGTCCCACTTGGCAAAAACGTCTTTGACCTCTTTGATCTTTTCCGGCTTGGCGACGATGAGCATCCGCTCCTGCGATTCCGAGAGCAGGATCTCATAGGGCGTCATGCCCTCTTCGCGCTGCGGAACCAGGTCGAGGTTGATCTCGATGCCCGTGCCTGACTTGGCCGGCATTTCCGAGCTCGAACACGTCAGCCCGGCCGCCCCCATGTCCTGGATGCCGACGATCAAGCCTTTGTCCATGACTTCGAGGCAAGCCTCGAGGAGGAGCTTTTCCTTGAATGGATCGCCGACCTGGACATTCGGCCGCTTGTGCTCGATCTCCTCTCCGAATTCCTGCGAGGCCATCGTCGCACCGTGGATGCCATCGCGTCCGGTCTTCGAGCCAACGTAAAGGACCCTGTTGCCGATGCCCTCGGCCTTGGCGTAGAAGATCTTGTCCTTTTCGGCGATACCCATGCAAAAAACATTAACGAGCGGGTTCAAGGAATAGCAGTCATTGAAATAAACATCGCCGCCGACCGTGGGCACGCCGATCGAGTTTCCGTAGGAAGAAATACCCGAGACAACGCCATCCATGACCGACCGGTTCTTGGGCGATGCGAGCGGGCCGAACCGGAGCGAATCGAGGAGCGCGATCGGCCGGGCGCCCATGGTGAAGATGTCGCGGAGGATGCCGCCGACACCGGTCGCCGAGCCCTGGAACGGTTCAATGAACGATGGATGGTTGTGGGACTCGATCTTAAAGACGATGACCTGACCGTCGCCGATGTCGATAATGCCGGCATTCTCTCCCGGCCCCTGGACGACGTTTTTGCCTTTGATCGGGAGCTGCTTGAGATAGAATTTCGAGCTCTTGTAGCTGCAGTGCTCGGACCACATGGCCGAGAAGACGCCGAGTTCGGTGAGGTTCGGCTCGCGGCCGATGAGCTTGACGATCAGGCCGTATTCGTCACGGGTCAGGTTATGGTTGTCGAGGTTCTTTTGATCGATCATCTATGCACCTTGTTTCGGGTTCGCACAGGCATGCGGGCCCGATCAAAATTTCGAGATTATGGATTCAAAGATCACCCGGCCGTCCTCGCTCCCGAGGAGCCTCTCCGAAGCGCGCTCCGGATGGGGCATCAGGCCCATGACGTTCCCCCGCTTGTTCATCAGGCCGGCGATGCTATGGAGCGAGCCGTTGACGTTGGCTTCCTCGGTCAGGCTGCCGTTCGCGCCCGAATACCGGAAGACGACCTGGCTGTTTTCCTCGATCTCTTTTAATGTCTCCGGCGGAGCGAAATAGTTGCCGTCGAAGTGGGCGATAGGAACCCGGAGGACCTGCCCTTTCTTGCCTTTGTGGGTGAAGCGCGTCCGTTCGTTCTCGAGGCGAATGGTGACAAACTGGCAGAGGAACTTCAAATTCTTGTTGCGAAGCATGGCCCCGGGAAGAAGGCCGAGCTCGAGCAGCACCTGGAAGCCGTTACAAATGCCGAGGACAACACCGCCCTTGTCGGCGAATTCGCCCACTTCCTGCATGAGAGGGGAGAAGCGGGCGATGGCGCCCGACCTCAGATAATCGCCGTAGGCAAATCCGCCGGGAAGGACGACACAGTCCACGCCCTGCAGGCCATGGTCTTTGTGCCACAGCCATATCGTCGGCTGTCGGATGACGTTCTTTAAAACATGGAACGTGTCGAAATCGCAGTTGGAACCGGGAAAGATAACGACTCCGAATTTCACCTTCGTTATGCCTCGATAATCTGCCAGGTGAATTTTTCAATGATGGGATTGGCCAGGACCTTGTCCGAGATTTCCGGGATGATCTTTTCGGCGTCCGCCTTTGTCGCGCCGGCGAGGTCGATCTCGAAGACCTTGCCCTGCCGGACGTCCTTTATGGCCCTGTAGCCCAAAGTGTGGAGGGCGTTTTTCACCGTCTGCCCCTGGGGATCGAGGACGCTGTCTTTGAAGGAGACGAGGATTCTAACTTTCATGGCCGAGGACCCTTTCAAATATGTAATCGATCTTTTCAAGGTATGGCTTGAGCGAGAAGCATTCCTCGATTTCCTTGGGGGGGAGCGTCTTCCGGATGTCCGAATCGGCCAGCACGAGCTCCTTGAAATCAAGATTCTCGTTCCAGGCCTTGAGGCTGTTCTTTTGGACGAGGTGGTAAGCCTCGTCGCGGACAATACCTTTCCGCGTCATGGCCAGGAGGACGCTCTGGGAGAAGATCAGGCCTCGTGTGGCCTGGATGTTTCTTTTCATGTTTTCCGGATGGACGCGCCAGTTCTTGATGATGTCGATCGTCTCCGTCAGCATGAAGTCGGCCAGGATGAAAGAATCCGGGAAAATCACGCGCTCGGCCGATGAGTGAGAGATATCCCGCTCGTGCCAGAGCGGGATGTTCTCAAGCGCGACATGGAGGTTGCCCCGGACGAGGCGGGCCAGGCCGGAAATCCGCTCGCAGCGGACGGGGTTTTTCTTATGGGGCATGGAGGACGAGCCTTTTTGGCCCTTGGTGAACGGTTCTTCAAGCTCGAAGACTTCGCTCCGCTGGAGGTGGCGGATCTCGACGGCGAACTTTTCGAGCGTCGAGGCGATGATGGCCAGCACGCTCATGACTTCGGCGTGGCGGTCGCGTTGAAGAACTTGGGTCGAAACGGGCGCGGGTTTGAGCCCGAGTTTCTTCAGCGCATGGACTTCGACCCGGGGATCGAGGTGAATATAGGTCCCGACCGAGCCCGAGATCCGGCCGACGCTGATGACGTCGATAGCGTGCTCGACCCGGACGATGTGCCGCTTGATCTCTTCGAACCAGACGAGCACTTTGAACCCGAACGTGACCGGCTCGGCGTGGACGCCGTGCGTCCGGCCCATGCAGATCGTTTTCTTGTGCTTGAGCGCTTCTTTTTTAAGGATCTTCTTGAGCTCGATGAGGCGCTTGCGGATCTTTTCGAGCGATTCGCGGATGAGGAGCGAGAGGGACGTGTCCACGATATCGTAGGACGTTAGGCCGAGGTGGATGAAACGGCTGTCCTCGCCGACCTTTTCCGCGACGGATGAGAGAAAAGCGATGATGTCGTGCTTGACGACGCGCTCGATCTCCTCGATGCGCTTGACGTCGAAGCCCGCTTGCGTTTTGATGCGCTTGAGGGCCGGGGCCGGGATTTTCCCCAGCTTGGCCCAGGCTTCGCAGACGGTGATTTCGACATCGAGCCATTTGCGGAATTTGTTGTCCTCGGTCCAGACAACGCCCATTTCAGGATTGGTGTATCGTTCGATCATGGGAGAGGCTATCCTTTATATTTTAAAAAAGGGTATATAGAATCATATCAATAAAAATTGAGGCGGTCAACTTGAAAAAGGCGGGAAGATTGTGGACTTGGACTGGAAATTCGATGTCCAAGAAAGAGAGAATTCCGGAGACGCGCAGCGGATCGATGGATTCGGTGGTTTGCCCTCAAATTCTGTTAAAGGGTAAGCAATTCTTTTTCCGGGGCGCCGGAAAGTCGAGCAGGGGTGGCGCGGCGAAGGGGCTCCCCGCCCGCGCGCAGCGGCCTGGCGGCGAGCACGGTGGGGAAGAGCCGCGACAGGACCCCGCCCGAAATTGACCTGACACCGGAAAAAGAATTGCTTACTGTTAAAGGCATAGGTTTGACCCCAAGGATTCGGTATAATCATTGTCTAATCCTATGAATGAGAATATGCAGACTCTCGCTGACGATAGGCTTGTTGATCTGGCGAAATCCGGCCGTATCGAGGCCTATGCGGAGCTGGCCCGGCGGGTGCAGGAGA
>JALHTW010000324.1 GCA_022866045.1 Candidatus Aminicenantota bacterium
CCGGAAAGTCGAGCAGGGGTGGCGCGGCGAAGGGGCTCCCCGCCCGCGCGCAGCGGCCCGGCGGCGAGCACGGCCGGGGAAGAGCCGCGACAGGACCCCGCCCGAAATTGGCCTGACACCGGAAAAAGAATTGCTTACCTATTAAAAATATTCCTTGCTATTGAAACAAATGTACCGTATACTTCCTCGCTAGTCATCTGGTAGGAAATAGTCAAACAGCGTCATTATTCCCTCCCCAAGAGAGAATTAAGTCTGACGATCATCCCCTTATGCTGGAATTTAAAGACAAAAGGAATTGTTATGTTATTCAACAAACTGAACCTCAACCCTAAGCTTCTGCGTGGCATCGCCGAGCGGGGTTACACCGAAATGACGGACGTCCAAGACCAGACCCTGGCCAAGACCCTCAAGGGCATGGACGCGGCCGTCCAATCTCAGACCGGGACGGGAAAGACCGCCGCGTTCCTGGTCACGCTTTTCGAAAACATGCTCAAGGGCGAAACGCCCGAGCGGCGAATGGCGCTGATCATTGTCCCGACCCGGGAGCTGGCGGTCCAGATTGAAGGCGAGGCGCGCCTTCTCAACCGCCATATTGGATTCACGATCGGCTGCTTTTACGGCGGCGTCGGATACGATGCCCAACAGATGCTTCTGAAAAAAGGCGTGGACATCGCCATCGGAACGCCGGGACGCCTGCTCGACCTCAGCGAAAAAGGACATTTGAAGTTGAAAGACGTCGGGTTCCTCGTGATCGACGAGGCCGACCGCCTGCTTGATATGGGTTTCTTGCCCGACATCAAAAAACTGCTCCAGAAAATGGCGCCGCCCCACCTCCGCCAGAGCATGCTCTTCGGCGCGACTCTGAACAGGGTCTCGCGGAAAATCGCCGCCGATTACCTGAATCGTCCGGTCCTCATCGAGCTGACCCCGGAGCAGCTGACCGTGGATACGATCACCCAAGAGATCTACCATGTCAAAAGCCATATCAAGGCCAACCTGCTCGTCGGGATTCTCCAGAAAGAAAAACCGCGCAACGCGCTGATCTTCGTGAATATGCGGCATTCCGCGTTCAAGCTGGCCAAAAAGCTCGATCTCAACGGCTTCCGCTGCCGCCATCTGTCCGGCGACCTGCCCCAGGTCAAAAGACAGCGGATCATCGACGATTTCATGGCCGGCAAATTCCCGTTCCTCGTCGCGACCGACGTCGCGGCCCGCGGCCTCCATATCGACGGCCTGGAAATGGTCATCAATTACGATCTGCCCCAGGACAGCGAGAACTACGTGCACCGGATCGGGCGGACGGCAAGGGCCGGAAATTCGGGCAAGGCCGTCTCCTTCGCCTGCGAGAAGTTCGCTGAGAACCTCTACGGCATCGAGAAATTTATCGGGATGCGGATCCCCGAAAAGACCGCCGGTGTCGAGATGTTCGCCACGGACAGGAGTCTGGAATTCGAATTGAAGCACAGGGCCCAACGGCCGTGGTCCGACAGATCAAAGCCTTCACCCGGATTGCATCGAGACTCGAGGCATAATGCAAAGCCCGGAGCGAAGTGGGGCCGGAACGCCGCCGTCACGGCTTGAGCGTCAAGCTTTTTTCTTGATCTTTGCCCAGGCGACGCCTTCGCTCTCCAGCATCTTAGCCATTTCGATGGCTTCATCTCATCATTCTCTTGAATTGGCACGGAATTCGCTGTATTTTCATCCCGGAATGCAACGGTTTTGAGCCGTCCCAGGTTTAACATGATGAATATGGACGAACAACATCTTGTCGGCCGTATCCAGGCAGGAGATGAGTGGGCGTTCGCCGAGATCGTCCATATCTATAAGGATAGAATTGTGAATTATTTATACCAAGTGACCGGCGACTACCAGAAGGCCGCGGACCTCTCTCAGGAGACGTTCCTCCGGGTCTTTTTCAAGGCGAACAAGTACCGGCC
>JALHTW010000325.1 GCA_022866045.1 Candidatus Aminicenantota bacterium
CCGTGCTTGTCGGAAACGTCGACAAGGACAAAAAGCAGGCCGTGGTGAAGAATGCGCGGCTGGATTATTTATTCAAAGTGGATGCGGCGTTCCTCGACGAATTCCCGAAAGACGCCAAAGACTGGAAAGCCCCGGAGCCGGAGAAGAAAGAAAGCGACAAGAAATCGCCCTAAAGAATCATTGATTCTCCCCCCGTTATTCTTTATAGATACTTATGGTAAAGGAAAGACGGGGGGATTTTTTTGGAAGAGGTGATATGTTTTTTGAGGAGAACAGAGACATGAAAAGGATTCCGGCGATCGCATTCACAATAGTTTTTCTTTTATTTTGTCTGCCTTCAAAACCCGCGTATCCAAAAGAGTTAAACATCGATGAGAAGATAAACTCGATCGTCAAAGAAATCCTTCCTGAGCTCATATCCCTGCGCCGCGACATCCACGCCCACGCCGAGCTTTCGCTCCAGGAAAAGAGGACGTCAGCCCTCGTCGCCGACCGGTTCAAAGCGCTCGGCCTCGAGGTCCGCACGGGGATCGGCGGAATGGGCATCCTCGGGATCCTCCGCGGCGGAAAGCCCGGGCCTGTGGTGGGCCTGCGGGCCGACATGGATGCCTTACCCATCACCGAGGACACGGGTCTGCCCTTCGCTTCCAAGGAGCGGGCCATCCGCGAGGGCAAGGAGTTCGGCGTCATGCATGCCTGCGGTCACGATATCCACACGACGGTCCTTCTGGGCGTCGCTTCGGTCCTGGCGCGATTGAAGAGCGACGTTAGCGGCACCGTCCTCTTTGTGGCCCAGCCCGCTGAGGAGCACGGCGACGGCGCCCGGCGAATGCTTGAGGAGGGCATCTTCAAAGACATCAAGCCCGCGGCCATGTTCGCCGTCCACGTGGACGACACGGCGCCAGCCGGCATCGTCAAGTATGTCCCCGGCTATGCCCTGGCCAACGTCGACTCCTTCTCGCTCGCGATCTTCTCCGAAGGCTGTCACGGCGCGAACGCCCACCTCTGCGTGGACCCTATCGTCGTTGGGGCCCAGGTCGTCGTTTCGCTCCAAGTCATGGTCGCTCGCCAGCTCTACGTTCACCGCGACACCGTGATCACCGTCGGCTCGTTCCACGCCGGATCGGCGAGCAACATCATTCCCGAGCGGGCCGACCTCCGAGCCACGATCCGGACCTACGGCGACGACCAGCGCCGCCTCGTCCGGGAGAAGATCGAGCGGACGATCGCCAACGTCTGTGGGGCCGCCGGCGCCCGCAACAGCCTCGACTACGCCTTCGGCACTCCGGCCATGTACAATGACCCGGACCTGACGAAAGAGGTCGTGACCATCGCAGAGCGTGTGATCGGCAAGGCGAATGTCGTCCAGGACCTGCCCGACATGGGCGGCGAGGATTTCAGCTTCTTCGCCCGGGAAGTGCCTTCTGTCCTCCTGAACCTGGGCATCCAGCCCAAAGGGGCCACGGCGACGCTTCACTCACCCTATTTTGTGGCCGACGAGGCTGGAATTCCCGTGGGTATTCGGGTCATGTCGGCGGTGATACTTGATGCCCTGACCCGGCCTGAATCGAAGCTCAAGCCGAGCCCGCCAAAACGATAGCCCTGAACATCGGAAATGAGATCTGAAATAAAAACGACCGGGAACCATCATCCCGAGATGTTTTCTCGACATCTGCTCGGCTGGTATCAACGATCCAAACGCGATCTGCCCTGGCGGAAAACGGGCGATCCCTACAAGATTTGGATCTCGGAGATCATGCTCCAGCAGACCACGGTCAACGCCGTTATCCCCTATTACAAAAGATGGCTGGAGATCTTTCCCGATGTCAAAGCGCTGGCGAGGGCCCGACTTCAAACGGTCCTCAAGACGTGGCAGGGACTGGGCTATTACGAGCGGGCGCGGAACCTCTGCACAGCAGCAAAGATCTTTGTAAATAAATATGAGGGAAAGATCCCGGCAGAGTATGAGAAGCTCGAAAAAATTCCCGGCTTCGGCCCCTACACAACCGCCGCTGTTCTCAGCCTCGCGTTCAACAAGCCGCACCCCGTTCTGGACGCGAACGTGCGCCGGGTCATGATGAGAATATTGGGCATTCATGGGGAGGCCAACGGCCATCATGATCAATCAATCCTCGCCGAGCTGCAGACGATCATTTCCATAAAATCCTCCGGTTCGTTCAATCAGGCCCTGATGGAACTGGGGGCGCTCATTTGTAAAGCGCGAAATCCCTTGTGCCTTTTATGCCCAGTCCAGCCTTTCTGCCGGGCCTTTAAACGCGGCGAGCAGGAAATTATTCCAAAACCAAAAAAACGAGCCTATCGCCGCGTCGAGGCCGTCGTCGGGATTATCGAAAAGGACGGACGGTTCCTGATCCAAAAAAGGCCGGCCACAGGCCTTCTCGCCGGACTCTGGGAGTTTCCCGGAGGCAAAGTGAAGCGCGGCGAAACACGAGAGAAAGCCGTCGCGCGAGAGATCAGAGAAGAGCTCGGCGCCGAAGTCGCTCAAGCGACGTTCCTGGTTAAAGTCAATCATTCCTATACCCAATTCCAGGTCAATCTTTATGCCTATGCCTGACGTCTCAGGATGGATCCGGCGCCGAATTCCGGCAGGCAGAAATGGGTGAGGATAAAGGACCTTCACAAATATCCCTTTCCCTCGGGAAGCGCCAAGATTATCCAATTTCTGGAGAATATGAGAGAATAGAACGCGGCGATGGCCGTCACATTTAAATTCGTCAACTACGGCGAGCGTTTCGAGCCCGCGCCCGGAACGCTGGTGCTTGACGTCGGGATGAAGACCGTTCCCGGCATCATCGACCATCACCACCCCGACGCCGAGCCCGAATGCACGGCCTCGCTCATCGTCAAGCACCCCCATCTAGTCCTCGATCATATCAAGCCGATAAGCGCCATAGACGACGCGTCGGCCGCCGCGCCTCTCACGTTCATCACCCACAAGCTTCCCGACTTCGATTCTCTGGCTTCGATCTTTCTCGCCCTCAAGCTCATTGAGAAAGGGGACGTGGATTCGTCCATGGAAAAGATTGCCGCCTATACCAAGCTTGTCGATTCAGCTTCTCTTCCCAAGAAAATCGACCTTTCGGGAACTCCCTACGCCGTTCTCCGAGCGCTATTTTCGGGCTCCAAAAAGAGCGAGGAGGAAATCAATCGGGAGAGGATCGAGGAAGGATTGAAATTCATGCGCTTTCTATACGCGAGATCCGAAGAAGGCCAGGACATCGCCGAGAACCGGAAGATGTTTGCCGGGATCGACCGCTATGAACGTGCCGTGCATAAAGTCGAGGGAGATTATCTTAATTATCTTGCCGACCTCGGCCGGGGACTCATCATCCGCCTTCGCCTTCCGACGGTCGATCAAAAGGAAGGCAAGAACGTGGACGGCCTTGTCGTGACGAATCCGAGGAGTTTTCTGGTCAAAGAATGGGCCCGGCGCGACGGCGAACATCCCCCGCTCCAAGAAGGCTTTGCCTTCCTCATGATGAATTTCGGGAACTCACGGTTTATTCTCGGCGTGGACCCGGAGAAAGGCGTCAACTTGCGTGGACTGGGAACGCTGCTCAATCAGAAAGAAGCCGAAAAAAGAAAGGCTCTGGGAAGAGCGCCCGGCCTACCCTGGTATGAAGGAAACTGCCCCTTCTTCAATTACCGGATCATAGATTCGCCCCAGGACGGGACGACGCTTACCCACCGCGAAATCTTGGATGCAGTCCTATCCTTTGGTGAAGGCGAAGTCCAAAAGTCCTCCAGCAGTGGAAGATCCGGCACTACAACCTGATGTTCACCATCCCGAATTCCGCCGTGAGAGAGATCAAGCCGGTCATCCAAAGAGAGCTGGCGAAAACCGAAAAGAAATAAAGCCAGCCAGTTTTTCAGGGGCCGCGTTCGAAATCAGCCCCAACGGGATTCCGGCCGGCGATAAAAATCGTCTGGTATTTTCTCGTTAGGACTTGAACTCTTCGCGGCGCACGGTGACGCGTTCGAGCCGATCCATCAGGACCTCGATTCCTATCCCCGGTCGGGTCGGCACGGTCATCGTCGAATCGGAGTTCAGGACGAACTCGGGCTCGACGATATCTTCTTTATAATATCGCTTGCTCGCAGAGATGTCCCCGGGCAGGGTGAAATTGGGAAGCGAGGCCAGGGCGACGTTTCCGGCTCGCCCGATGCCCGACTCCAGCATTCCGCCGTGCCACACCGGGATGTTTCTCGACGCGCAGTAGTCGTGGATGGCGACCGACTCGGTGAAGCCGCCGACGCGGCCGGGCTTGATATTGATCACGCGGCAGCTTTCCAATTCCAGCGCCGCGCGCGCGTCGGCCAGGGTATGGATGCTTTCATCAAGGCAAATGGGCGTCTTGAGCTTCCGCTGCAATTTGGAATGATCGTAGATGTCCTCGTAACTCAACGGTTGTTCGATCAACAACAGATCATAATCGTCCATGGCCCGAAAAACATCGACGTCGCTCAGCTCATAAGCCGAATTGGCGTCCACCTGGAGGAGGATCTTCGGAAACTCCTTGCGGAGGGCCTTCACCAGAGCGATGTCCCGTCCCGGCGCGATCTTGATCTTGATCCGCCTGTATCCTTCCTCCAAATGCTGCCCGACTTTCTTGACAAGCGCCTCCGGAGTCGCCTGGAGGCCGACGCTGACGCCGACCGGAACTCGTTCGCGTGTACCGCCCAGCATTTTGGAGAGAGAAACGCTTTTCGCCTTGGCCAACGCGTCCCAGAGGGCCGATTCCAGCCCCGCTTTCGCCATTCGGTGGCCTCGAAACTTGGCTCCGCGGGCAATGGCGTCATCGACACAGGAGATCTTCCGGCCCAAAACGCCCGGAATAAGAAAGTCGCGCAGGACGTGCCAGGCGGTTTGGACCGTCTCGGACGAATAGAGCGGAGCCTCTTCAACGACACATTCTCCCCATCCCGTCACGCCGTCCCCATCGACCCGGACTATGATGTGCTCCTCGTAGGTCTCGACGCCCATGGATGTCTCAAACGCGGACACCAGCTCCATTTTTGTGTGTCGAATTTCGATCCGCTCGATGCGCATGGAATCCTCCTCCGTCGGCACTGCCGAAATCGCACGTAAGAGAATATCATAATCGAGCGAAAAATATAATGCGACCGGCCGCAGGGCAAAATAGGCCAAAGCCGAAGAAGACCCGGACATCGTCGAGAACCGGAAGATCTTCGCCGGGATCGACCGCCAATCGCCTCCCGCTTACCCGGTGATTGTGTTGGAGAAGGCGGTATTGTTCCCTTCGAGCTTTTCCTGGATCTTATGGGTCTCATCCGTCGTGACTTTGAACTTCAGGGAATTGAAGTTCGTGTAAGACGTGGTCTTGGTGAAATGCGTGCTGTTATTCTTATTGAGGTTCGACCTTGTGTATCGTTGGACCTCGCTATAGCTTCCGCTGTTCTTAGAAACATAAAGAACGGTCACAAAGGAGTATGACCCATTGAACAAAAACATTTTCCTGAATCCCGTAAAATTATACAATGGGTCTTTATAGAATGGCGAGAGGAATCCCATGAAAAAAAAGCCTGCCTTTAAGCTGCCTCATACGCTGGTCTTGATCTACATCCTCGTCATCGCAGTTTATGTCCTCAGCCTTCTGGTCCCTTCCGGCGAATATCAACGCGCTGAAAAAACGGTCCAGGGCCAGACACGGCTGGTCACGATGCCCGGCACGTATCATAATCTGGACAAAAAATCGCTCGGGCCGGAGTGGCTTTTGATCGCCCCGATCCGCGGCTTTCAGGACGGCGCCCTCATCATTTTCCTGATCTTCATTTTCGGCGGCGTCTTTTCCATCCTGGGAAAGACCGGAGCCATCGAATCGGGCATTCAAAGACTGGCTCAATTCTTTTCCAGGAATCCAAAATCGAAGAAATTCGTGATTCCCGTGTTGATGGTCGTCTTTTCCCTGGCCGGCGGGATCTACGGCATGGCCGAAGAATCGATCCCCTTCGTCCTCATCTTCATTCCACTGGCCATATCGCTCGGATACGACTCCATCGTCGGCGTTGCCATCCCCTTCCTGGGATCGGCGGTCGGTTTCGCGGCCGCTTTCTTCAACCCTTTCACGGTCGGCATCGCCCAGGGGCTGTCCGACCTGCCTCTTTATTCGGGTTTGCCCTACCGTCTTATCTTGTGGGCGATCGGGACTGTGTTTGCCATCGTGTTCGTAATGCTGTATGCCGGTAAGATCACGAAAGATCCGACGAAGAGCCCGGTCTATGAGATCGACCGAGCCCGAGGCTATGCCCCGTCCGTCGATTCTTCCAAAAACGCTCCCTGGGGCGCCGCGCAAAAGATCATTTTGCTCGTCCTCGGCCTGGGGATCGCGCTGCTCATCTACGGGATCCTGGCCAAGGGCTGGTACATGGAAGAGATCGCCGCCCTCTTTCTCGGCATCGGATTGATCTCGGGATTCATCGCCCGGATCCCGCCGTCGGAGATCGCCGTGAGCTTCATCGCCGGGGCCAAAGACGTCATGAACGTGACGCTCATCATCGCCGGCGGCCGGGCCATCCTGATTATCCTCCATGAGGCCGTCGTGCTGGACACTGTGCTTCAATTCACAGCCGGCGTTATCTCGGTCGTGCCCGACCTGATCACGGCCCACATGATGTTCTTTACCCAGGGCATCATCAATTTCTTCATCCATTCGGGGACCGCCCAGGCTGCCCTGACCATGCCGATCATGGCCCCCTTGAGCGATCTCGTCGGCATAACGCGGCAGACGACGGTCCTGGCCTTCCAGCTCTGCGAAGTCATCAATCCGATCCTTCCGACCTCGGCCGTCACTATGGGCGTCCTGGGCGTGGCCAAGATCCCTTGGGAGAAGTGGGCCAAATGGTTCGTCCCGCTGATGATCGTCCTGATCGTGTTCAGCCTCATCGCGCTCATCCCGCCGGTCCTTACGCATTGGGGCCCGTTCTGAGAATTCGAAGAGATTTCGAGGACAGATCCCGGATTCAAAACCCCAGGGATGGGAATCGCGACGTTCCCAGCCTGAATCCGGCAGGTGTCGGCGAAGGGCTTGACGCCCCGGGGCCGTCGATGGATAATGAAAACACGGGCCCATGAACGGCAACGAAAAGGAAAAAGGCGTCTCTCTAAACCAGCAGATCTCCGAAAAGTATCCCTCGCTGTCCCGCAAAGAAAAGAAGATCGCCGATTTCATCCTCCAGAATTTTCCGGCCGCCTTCGCCCTTTCGGCCGCCCGTCTAGCCGGACAGACGGGAACGAGCTCGGCCACGATCGTGCGATTCGCCCGGCATCTCGGTTTTACGGGCTTCCAGCAATTCCGGTCGCACATGCTGAACGAAGCGAAGGAAGAGATGATGCCCGAGGACCGGTTCAAGCTTCTCTCCCCTAAGGAGAATCAAATCTCGACGGTCCTGAAGATCGCCGAGCTCGAAGTGAAGAATATCAATGACACGCTCCACCAGCTCGACCGGGCCGCCTTCGAGAGGTTCATCGCCGGTCTCAACAGAAGCCGCTGCGTTTATTCCATCGGCATCGGGATCAGCTCTTTGCTGGCCCGGCTGTCCGCGTATCAATTGAACCAGGCCGGCCTGACGACCCAGTTCTGCGCCAAAGACGAACACTCGTTTCTGGAAAAACTGATCCATCTGACGCCTAAAGACGTCCTTCTGGCGTTCTCCTTCCCGCCCTATTCCAAGGAGACGGTGCAGACTGTGAAATTCTGCTATGAGCGGGGGGTCCGCTGTCTGTCCGTGACGGACAGGACGACGGCGCCCATCGTCCGCTATTCCCAGGAGACTCTTCTGGTCAAGACCCGGAACCTGATGTTTACGAACTCCGTCTCCGCCGCCGCCATGCTGATCAACGCCGTGGCCACGGAAATCGCCCTCCTCAACAAGAAGCGCGTCGTGGCGGACATCGACCTCATCAATCAATTCCTTGAAGGGGATTTTTTGTCGTGAACAGCCCCCAAAAACTTGACAAAAGCGTGAAATTGTGTTTTTCTAAATGAAAGATAGAATACATATTTTTTAATGATGAAATATTTTTTTCATTTTCACAAATTCCATAAGGAGGGATGACATGCGTAAAGCAAAGCTGGGTGTTTTCCTATTCTTCTTCGCGTTTCTGGCCGGGATCCTGGCCGCCCAGGATACTCTTCAGACAGGAAACATCTCCGGGACGGTCATTGACGCGGAAGGAAATGCGTTGCCCGGCGTGACCATCACTATTACCAGTGCTGCTCTCCTCAAAGGAACGGCTTCCACAACGACTTCGTCGATGGGTACGTTCCGATTCTCTTTTCTTTCACCCGGATCCTACGAAATGACATTGACCTTGTCCGGATTCAGGACCATAAAGAAAACAGGCGTGGAAATATCCATTAGAAAAACGACATCTATGAGAGTCACAATGGAAGTCTCGGCGCTCGAAGAAAGTGTCACAGTCATCGGAGAATCTCCCGTCGTCGACATCAAGACGAGCACCATCCAGACGAACTTCACCCAAGCCATGCTCCAAAAGCTGCCCAGCGCGCGCGACCCCTGGGTCATCATGTCTATGACCCCAGGGATGGTCATGGACCGCGAGAACGTGGGAGGAAGCACGGCCGGAAACCAGAGCAGCGCCTACGCTCATGGAACCATAAGGAACCAGACTACCTACAACATCGACGGCGTCAACATGACGGACGCCGCCGCCAACGGCGCCTCGGCCATGTACTATGACTTCGACTCCTTCGAGGAGATCCAGGTCGAGACCGGCGCCCACACCGCCGACATCCAGGTCGGCGGCGTCGTCCTGAACATGATCACCAAATCCGGCGGCAACAAGTTCAGCGGCGGCATCAGCCTCTACGGCGAGAACGACAAGCTGCAGTCGGCCAACATCCCGGACAAGACCAAGAATCCCCAGTACGCCAATGTCGGCTCGGGCAACCCCCTGGACTATTATTACGAATGGGGAGGCGAGGTCGGCGGGCCGATCATCAAGGACAAGCTTTGGTTCTACGGCGCGTTCCGCAACACGGTCATCAGCCGCTTCATCATCGGCTATGCGCTGAACGGCGTCCCCCAGACGGATTATGCCTCGCTGACGCACGGCACGTTCAAGATGAGCTTCCAGCTCGCGAACAACAACAAGCTCATGGGCTGGATTAACTACGACAACAAATACCAGCCCCACCGCGCGGCGTCGATCACGCGGCCGCCGGTGACGACCGCCCTTCAGGATTCCCCCTCCTACTTCTACCACCTGGAGGATACCTGGACGCTGGGCTCGAACCTCATCCTGAATTTCAAGTTCGGCGTCAACGATATGTGGTATCAGACCGGCAATCAGCCCGAAGTGGACATGAACCAGCCCGCGGTCAGGATCTACTACACCACGCCCGTCACCGGCGGGTATGAGAACGCTTATTATAACTACACCTGGTATTATTCCGACCGCTACCAGTTCAACGCCTTCGCCGACTATTTCAAGGACGATTTTCTCGGCGGAAACCACGAGATCAAGGTCGGTTTCGAATACCAGAATTCGCCGTTCCACACCACCCGGAAACATCCCGGCAACATCCTCCTCTATTTCGACAATCCCGACCATACCGGCGCCTATCAGGTCTGGACTTTCCGGCAGGAGGTCTGGAACCAGACCGACGAAGTGTACTCCGCCTATTTACACGACGTCTTCAGCTTGAAAAAGAACCTGACGATCAACCTGGGCCTGCGGCTCGACAGCACGCACATGCACGTCAACGCGACGGACGTCGCCAGCTCGCCCTGGACGGATTATTATTACAGCCGAATGAACATCACCCCGATCTATCATCAAGATGCCCAGAAGAACGTGGTTTCATTCACGATGCTGTCGCCGCGGATCGGCTTGACCTACGATCTTTTCAACGACGGGAAAAATATCCTCAAGGCCCATTACGCCCGCTATTCCTATCAGGTCAGCTACGGCCCGGTGGACCAGGGCATCACGACGGGATATTGGGAAGTGGATTACAACTGGACCGATACCAACGGCGACAAACTGCCCCAGACCAGTGAATTCGGCAAGATCGTCTACACCAATATCGGGCAGGCCGTCAAGATCAACCCCGATCTGAAATCGCCCTATACGAACGAAGTCGTGGCCGGATTCGAAAAGAAGCTCGCCCGGGATATGGGCCTTGGCCTGAACTTCATCTATCGGGACACCCAAAGATTCTGGTGGTCGGACAACCAGGCCGTGGATCCGAAACAGGATTACACGCCCGTCAACGTCAAAGACCCCGGCCCCGACGGAACTTTGGGAACGGGCGACGACGGCGGGACCATTACGATCTACAATCTGGCCTCGGCCAAGGTGGGCGTGTCCCAGCCCTATGTCACGGAGAGACCGGGCTACAAGACATCCTTCCGGGGCGTGGAACTCACCTTGAACAAACGATACGCGAACCGCTGGCAGTTCATGGGCTCGGTGACTTTGGGCAAGACAAACGTAAAGCTGCCGATCGAAGCCGTGGATGACCCCAACAACCGGGTCTTCAACGATAACGCGGTGGATTCGAACGACGCCCCCGTCATCATCAAAGCCAGCGGGAGCTATGACCTGCCCTGGGGCTTCTACATCGGCGCGTTCTTCAACTACCGCTCCGGCTATCCGACCACACGGTACTTCAACACCAGCACCAGCCTCCTTTATCAAGGCCGGATCAGCGTCACGACCGCGAAAATCGGCACCAGCCGCTATCCCGACAGCGCTATGCTCGACCTGAGGGTAAGCAAGGTCTTCAACTTCGGCGCCATCGGCAAGATCGAACTGATGCTCGACGGCTTCAACATCCTCAATTCGGTGACGACCCTGGGTTGGAACGCCCAGTCCGGCAGCAGCTATCATTTCATCACCCAGGTCCTGTCCCCGAGGATCGTCCGCCTCGGCATCAAATGGGGTTTCTAAAACAGCGAAGATAGAACGCGCAGAACGCAGAGGGGGAACCCTTCTCGGGTTCCCCTTTTTTTTAGCCGTCTTTCAAAGGATGGGTTTTTCCGCTATCATAATTTAGCTGAACGGCATGAACGCATCCTACAGGGCAGGATCACATCGTTTTCCCGGATGGCTTTCCCTGTTCGCCCTTTTCTTTTTTCTTCTCCCGAGTGGAAGGCCGGTGTTCCCCGCGGCGTCCGAGGCGTACAACCTGCTCCTCATCACCGTCGACACGCTGCGGGCCGATCACCTGGGCGTCTATGGCTATGACGCGATAAAAACGCCGGCCATCGACCGCTTGGGACAAGGCGGAATGCTCTTTTCCCGCGCCTTTTCCCACGTTCCGCTCACCCTGCCTTCGCACTGTTCGCTTTTGACCGGGACTCTCCCCCTATATCACGGCATCCGGGATAACGGCTACCGTCTGCCCGCCGCTGCGGCGACGCTGGCCGAGATCCTGAAAAAAAGCGGCTACCGGACGGGAGCTTTCGTCGGAGCTTTCCCCTTAGACTCGCGTTTCGGTCTGGACCGGGGATTCGACGTGTATGATGACCTTTACGGCAGCAAAAACGCGGTCCGGGACCTGTCGTTCGTCGAGCGGAAGGCGGATGACGTCAACCGGAAGGCCCTGGACTGGATCGGCGGCCGCCGGAACGATAAGTTTTTCGCCTGGATCCATTATTTCGATCCGCACGCCCCCTATGAGCCGCCTTCCCCGTTCAAGGAGGAATACAGAGGCCGCGAATATGACGGCGAGATCGCCTACGCCGATTTCCGTAATCGGGGAGCTTTTGGCCAAACTGGATGAATGGAGATTGACCGGCCGGACGATCATCATCCTCACGGCCGACCACGGCGAGGCCCTTGGAGAGCATCAAGAGGCGACACACGGGATCTTCATCTATGACGCGACGCTCCATGTTCCATTGATCTTTTTCAACCCGCGCCTCTGGCCGGCCCATGGGGTCGTCTCCGGCCAGGCCGGTCTGATCGACATCGCGCCCACGGTCCTGGAGCTGCTGCGGCTGCCCGCCGAGCCCAAGATGCAGGGAATGTCTCTGGCGTCTGTGATGAAAAAGAGAACATCCCAGCCCGGGGGTGCCCAATATATCGAATCCGTGGCGGCCATGATGGACCGCAATTGGGCTCCGCTCCAGGGGATCAGGACCGAAGAGTGGAAATATATCGACGCCCCGCAGCCCGAGCTCTTTGACCTTCGGAACGATCCAGGGGAAACGAAGAACGTCCTTGAAAGAAATCCCGACCGGGCGCGCCGTATGCGCGAAACGCTGCAGGGTCTCATCCGGAGCTCATCCTCCCCCGCCGCCTCGAAGGTTCTCCACTCGGCGGTGGACAAGGAGACGCGGGACAAGCTGGCTTCCCTGGGCTATGTTTCGGGAAGGACCACCGGCAGAGGCGGGTCCCGGCCGGATCCCAAGACCATGATCGCCCTGGACAATCTCTTCAACGAGGCGATCAACGCTTCCGAGACCGGGAATCTGGAGACGGCGGAGCGGATCTATCAGGACGTCCTCAAAAAACAGCCGACTTTCACCGTCGGGTACGAATATGCCGCTTACAATTTGTACAAGATGGGAAAGCTGGACGAGGCGATCGCGCTCTTGAAAAAGGCTTTGGCCCAGAACCTGACGACGACATCCCTGATCTCGAGGCTCGGACTCTACGATCAGGAGGCCGGGCGCTTAGAAGAGTCCATCGCGATCCTGGAAAAGGCCATTAAACAGGATCCGAATTACGCCGAAGCCTACAACTATCTCGGCGTCAGCTATTTCAAAAATGGCCGGACCGCGGACGCCGTCGCCTCCTTCAAGAAGGCTATCGCCCTGGATCCCGACTATGCCCTGGCGCTGAACAATCTGGGCAACAGCTATTTGGCCTTGCAGGATTACGATGCCTCCGAGCAGACCTACAAACAGGCGATAGCCGTCGACCCGGCTCTGGCCGCGGCCTACAACGGCTGGGGCGCCGCCTCCTACCGGAAAGGCCTCACGGACGAAGCTCTTTCCCATTGGGAAAAATCGCTGGAATTAGACCCCCGGCAGCCGGACACCTCCTATAATCTGGGGCGCGTCCACCTCCGGCTTGGACATAAAAAGGAAGCCCTAAAATTCTTCGAGCTTTTTGTGCGGACGGCTCCGGCCCAGAAATATCAGAAAGACCTGGACGAGGTCCGGGGCGTCATCGAACGGCTCAAAAAAGAGATCGGAGGAAAGGCGCATTCATGATGGATCGAAAAAACAGCGTCCGTTTCGGGATTCTTGCCCTCACCGCACTTCTGGCCGCTGGCATCGCGGGACAACAAAAACCCAAGCCCGCCCTTCCTCCCACCTATCAAAACTGGCTGAACAATGAGGTCGCGTATATCATCACGGCCAAAGAACGGGACGTTTTCCTCGCCCTTCAAACGGACAAGGAGCGGGACATCTTCATCGATGCTTTTTGGAAACAGCGGGACCCGACCCCCGGGACGCCCGAAAACGAGTTAAAGCAGGAGCACTACCGGAGGATCTCCTACGCGAATCAATATTATGGCCGGGAAACGGCTCGGCCCGGCTGGCAGACCGACCGGGGGCGGATGTCCATCCTTCTCGGCCCGCCGCTTGACACCGTCAGCATCCAGGTCGGAGGGACGGTCCATCCCTGCCTCATCTGGTCATACGAGACAAAATCGCAATACGGCCTCCCCGCCCATTTCAACCTGGTCTTCTACAAAAAGGACGGCTTCGGAGAATACATTCTCTACAGCCCAGCCCAGGACGGGCCCGCCCGTCTCCTGGTGAATTACCAGGGCGATTTTACCAACCGGGAGGAGGCCTATCTCCGGCTGAGAAAATACGATTCGCGGCTCGCCGAGGCCGCCCTGTCCCTGATCCCTGACGACACGACCTTTTTCGGACAACCCTCCCTGGCGTCCGAGCAATTGTTCGCCCAGATCGCCTCCCTGCCCCAAAAAATGGTCGACGACCGCTACGCCGAAGTGCTGCTCAAGTTCAAGGACTTGGTCGAAGTGGAATACACGGCCAACTATATCGCCAGCAACGCGCTGCTGAAGGTCTTTCAGGACGAGTCGGGTCTTTTTTTCGTCCACTACGCGATCGAGCCCAAACGGCTCTCTCTGCTGACCGGAAACGACAAATACAGCTTGAATTTCGCCCTCAACGGGATCGTGACCGACATGCAAGACCGGGTCGTTTTTCAATACGAAAAGAACATTCCTCTCGATTTCCGCAAAGAGCAGATCGACGACATCCAGATAACGTCGCTCGTGGTCCAAGACATGATCCCTCTCATCGACGGGGATTACAAGTTCAGCCTGCTCCTGAAAAATACGGTGTCCAAGGAATTCACCTCCTTCGAAGGCCGGGTCTCGATCCCCGCCGACGCGGCTGCCGCGCTGCGGATGGGCCCGGTACTTCTGGGCTATCAGCGGAAGACCGTCGCTCCGCCGGCCGATTTCAACAAGCCGTTCAAGATCGGCCGCGACCAGATCTTCTGCCAGGCGGATAACATCTTTCACCCCAGGGAGACAATGGTCGTGTTCTTCCAGATCTTCGGCCTGAAGCAGGACCTGGCCCAGAAGGGTCACGTCGCCTATGCGATCCAGAAAGACGGCCGGGAGCTGACATCGAAGATCAAGCCCTTGAAGGACACGGACCGTCTCAATATCTTCGAAGAGCTGCCGCTCAAAGATATCCCGGCCGGCAATTACCGGCTCAGGATCTCCCTCGTCGACGGCGAACGGAAAGAACTCCTTTCCGCGACGCAGGAGTTTGGGGTTTCGCCTCTGGCGGACCTGCCCCGGCCCTGGATCGTCTCTAAAGTGATGCCGCCGTCGCGCGATATCGAATACGCCTACATTCTCGGCACGCAATTGACGAACGAGGACCGCCTGGAGGACGCGGAGCGATACCTTCAAAAAGCCGCCGGCCAAAACCCGACCTCTCTTAAATATGCGCTTGGCTACGCTCAGATTCTCCTAAAAATGAAAGATTTCCGAAAAGCCAAAGAGATCCTGGCCCCGTTCATCGAAAAAGAGGAAACAAACGACCGGCTGCTTTCGCTCATGGGCACCGCCTGTCAAGCCATGGGAGAATATGAAGAGGCGATCACGGCGTATAAGAAATATCTTTCTCACGCCGGCACGAATCTTTCGGTCCTGAACGCGATCGGCGAGTGCTATTACAGCCTGGGGAATGACCGGGAAGCCCTCCTTGCCTGGGAAAGATCCCTGGAGCTCAATCCCAAACAGGAATCGATCAAAAAGCTCGTCGACGAGATCAAGAAGAAGAAAGAATATAAAGACGGGGACGCATCACTTATTTCGCGAACAAAACGGGAGAATTCATTTTCTCTGACTTGAATAAAGTGATGTGTCCCCGTCTTTCTCGACGATCTTCCTCTGTTTGAGGTCGTATTTCGTCCCGGGCAGAAGGACGTGCAGGACCAGGCCGGTGATACCGATAATCTTCCCGGGCGTTACCGTGACGCTGGCCTGGCGGGGATCATAGACGATGACGTCCTTGTCCCCGATGACATCGAACGTCTCATCCGGGTTGATGATGATGGCGGTCGATTCATCGATCCCGATCCCCAGCAGCTTGGGATGCTCCGCAACCAGGCAGATGAGCCGGTTATGACGCTTTCGCGTCGCGAAGTGCTGGTCGACGATCGCCGTTTTGATGAACCCGAGACCCGGAGTGGTGATGATATTGCCGGCTTCGAGCGTCTCGAATTCGTGTCCTTCTTCGGGCTTCCGCTTCTCGTCGCCCGTGATCATGACCTCGCTCATGATCGCCGCGCCGGCGCTCGTGCCGCCGATCACGGCGCCGTTCTCATAGATCTCGAGAAGCTTTTTTTGAATGGGCGTGCCGAGAAGGGCTTTCGTGACGCACGCCTGATCTCCGCCGGTGAAATAGACGCCGCCCGCGTCGTTCAAGATCGCGGCGTTCTCCTCTTTTAAAGCCTGCTCCCTCGTTAAGTTGAAGCTGATGGCGTCCTTTGCCCCGAGCTTCTTGAACTCGGCGGCCTGAGACGTTCCGGACTCGTCCGGCGTGGCGCTGGCCATGGGGAAGACGACGATCTTTCCGCTCTTGAATCCCTCCGCGAGCGCGACGAACTTTTTCATCATGCTCTCCGGCCGGCTCCCGCCGCCGATGATGAACAGGCGGCCTTTGGGGGCAGAATGGCCGTAAAGCGCAAGGCCGAAAAAGAAGACGACGAATAACGCCCGATATTTCCTCATTGACTTCTCCTTTGGATCAATTCTCACGACGGCCTATTTCAGGCCCAGCTCTTTGTGCTTCAGGGCGATCGCCTCGGCCAACTTCTCAAGGGCCGCGAAATCGGCGTCCCGGGGAAGTCCCCGGCAGACGACCGGCGCCAACACCTCGACCTTGAGGTTGGGGATCATGGCCGCGATCTGCTCCACAATCTTGTGGCCCCAGCCGTAGGAACCGATGATTGAAGCAAATTTCAGTTTTGGCCGGAGGGCGTTGGCAAGATAGACCGCAGAGGCGATCTTCGGGTGCGGACCGATGTGGACGGCCGGCGTTCCGAGCACGATCGTGGCCGCGTCCACCAGGGCAATGGCCAGTTTCCCGATATCGATCTCGGCCAGGTTGAACTGGTAGACCGTTATGCCGCGCTCGGCGAGGGCGGCGACGAGATGGCTGACCATGCTTTCCGTGCTCCCGTGCATGGAAACATAGGCCACGACCACGCCGTTCTTCGGTTTGTCCGAGATCCAGTCCCGGTAGGCCTCCATGATGAATTCCGGCCGGTTATAAACGGGGCCGTGCGAAGGAGCGATCATCTCGATCTTGTGGTCTTTAAGCCGTTCCATGTTCTTCTGGATGGCGGTCCGGAACGGCATCATGATCTCGGCGAAATACCGCTTGGCCGACTCGTAGACACGGTCTTCGTCCGTTACATAGAGGCCAGACTGGGCCAGATGCGAGCCGAAGAAGTCGCACGTGAAAAGGATCTTCTCTTCCCTCAGGTATGAGACCATGGTCTCGGGCCAATGGACCCACGGCGTGTGGATGAATTCGAGCGTCACGTTTCCCAGCGATAGGGTCTCGCCGTCGCCGACCGTGATGAATTTATTTTCGGGAAGGGCGAGAAGGTCCATCAAGATGCCCTTGGCCTTGGGCGAGCAGACGACTTTAGCCTTCGGATATTTTTCAAGCACCGCCGGGATCGAGCCCGAGTGATCCTGTTCGCCGTGGTGGGCGATCACGTAATCGAGCGAAGCAATGTCCCGGAGATTCTCAAAAAGGATGTCGCGCTTCGTCGGATCGACTGTGTCGATCAGCGCCGTCTTCTCGCTGCCCCGGACGATATACGAGTTATAGCTCGTACCGTCCGGCAGCGGGATGAGGGCATCGAACAGCCGGCGGTCCCAATCGACCGCGCCGACCGCATAGACATTCTCTCTGATCTTTCGAGGTCTCATGATTTATTCCTTTCGTCGTTCTTTGGAAAATAATACGAGACAATATATCGGAATATGTTGTTTATTTCAAGTCACCGGACCGACAGTTTCTCAATGAGGGCCCGATGCCTGGGGAACAGCGCCAACAGCTCTTCGCGGCGGCCGAACTCGAAGTCGGCGAAGTCGAAGCCGGGCGCGACCGTGCACCCGCTGAGGGCGAAAGACCGGGGCTGAAGGACTTCGGCCCCAAACCAAGCGCCGCGCCGAAGGACGGCCTGGAGGGTCTCCCCTGCTTCGGGATTGCGGCCCAGCCGGAACCGCCGGTATTTCCCGGTTTCCTCGAAGACATGGAAGAGAAGCGGGCTGCCGTCATAAAAATGCCAGACCTCGTCCGATTTGAGCCCGTGGAAATGGGACACCTGGCCTGATTTGAGAAGAAAGAAGATCGATGTCGAGAACGCCCTGGAGCCGGCATAACGGGATGGGAGCGCCCTCTTTGGGATCGACTCCGCCGCCCTGTAGATTTCACGGTAATAGCCGCCCTCGGGGTGCTCGATAAGATGTAGTTTTTTGATCCAATAATTTGCCGATCTCATGACTTCTCCACTAAGAATACGACTCTCAAAGACGGGGACACGTACCGTGGAGACATGGACAAAGACGCATTTCCTTAAATATATGCTCCCCGGGACATATTTCCATTCTATCTTACTTACTGTCCGGACGTGCCGGTCATCTCCTCGATGTCCAATCGCAGGATCGCCGCGCGCGCATAGGCCTGGTCGTCCTTCAGGGACCTTTTCCTGACCGGACGAGGATCTTCCTCCAAGTGCTGAAGCATGACCTCCATGCCCTGTTTTTTCTCTGCCAGCCCATCCACGACGACGATTTTCCCATAAAGTACGACCGACCTGTAACCGTGGGCGCATTCGCCCATGATATATCCGCGGTCCTCGATAACCGTCGCGCAGGCTTGCGGATTTGTTCTAATGAAGTCGAGCTTCAACCCCGTCTGCGCCGTATGAAAATAGAGCGCCTTTTTCTGAGGGTCATAGCCATAGCTCAGTGTCACGATATAAGGTTCATTGTCCCGGCAGAGAGCGATGACGGCGTATTTCCCGCGTCGAATGATCTCTTCCATGATTTCCGGATTTGTGATCTCCCGGTCTTGCTTGTTCATGTGATATCGGCTCATAATTCGTCTCCCTTTCCGGGGTCAAACCTTCCCGATTCACAATTTTTTTCTTTGTCATCTCGAGCGACCGAAGGGAACGCGGCGATCTCATTGGAGGACCGATTGAGATTGCCGCGTCGCTCCGTTCCTCGCAATGACAGGATAATCCTCATCTTAATTTTCCCCGGCTCATCGAAGCAAACACTCCGCCCAGGCAGAGAGCCGCGAAAAACCAGAAGGCCATTCTCAGAGCGGCCAGGAATTGGGGAAAAACCGAAGGCGCGATCTGTGCCTTGCCGAGAAATAGGGAGAAGATCAGCATGGCTATACCCATGCTCAACATCTGCCCGGTCAGCCGCATCGTTCCTAACGTCGCCGAAGCGACACCGTAGAACCTCTTCTCGACCGAACTCATCACGGCGTTGGTGTTCGGCGATGAGAAGAGGGCGAACCCAAAGCCGAGAACGACGAGGGCCCCGCCGATGAAGCCGAGGACCGTGGCCCGGCCGATGAACGATAAGAGCAAAAGTCCCAGGGCCGAGATCCCCATTCCCGCAGAAGCGATGAAGCGGGGTTCGATGCGGTCCGAAAGCCGGCCGGCGAGCGGCGAAAAAACGGCCATGACCACAGGCTGGGCAATGAGAATCAGGCCGGCCTTCTGCGGGCTCAAGCCCTTGATATACTGGAGATAAAGGCTGAGGAGAAATCCGGCCGCGGTTGTGGCGCAATAATTGATCAGGGCCGCCAGGTTTGAAAAGGCGAAAACCGTGTTCTTCCGAAAGAGGGACATATTTAATACGGGGTTGGCCGTTTTTGTTTCGAGCCGGACAAAGCCGACAATCCCGACGAAGCCGGCCAAGATCAAGAGGCCTCCCAATGCCTTTGGAAGCCGGGACAGCCCCAGCATGACGGCGACAAGCGTCAGGCCGAGGACGGCCGATCCGGCCGCGTCGAACTTTTCTCCTTGGGCTTCGGCCCACTCCTCTTTGAGGTTCACAATGACCAAGCCGAAAAGCAAGAGGCCCAGAGCGCCGTTCGCCCAGAAGATGCTCCGCCAGCCCAAATGCTGCGTCATCAGGCCGCCCAGGACGGGCCCCAGAGAAAGGCCGAGGTACGTGGACGAGACATTGATGCCGAGCACCTTTCCCCGCTCGCTCAGAGGATAAGCTGAGGTGAGCATGGCCACACCGGTGCTAAAGATCATGGCCCCGCCCATTCCCTGGATCACCCGGGACGCCAGGAGAACGAATGGCGAAAAAGCAACGGCGGACGCGAACGAGGCTAGGGCGTAGACCAGGCTCCCCCAACTGAAGATTTTTTTTCGTCCATGAATGTCGGCGAACTTTCCAAACGGGACGAGAAAGATCGCCGCCGCCAAAATAAACGACGTCGCCACCCAGCCCAGGGCGACGGCCGTCAGCTGGAATTCACGCCCCATCGAAGGCAAGGCGACGTTGACCGACGACGACATGAAAGGCGTGAGGAACGCTCCCCCAGTCGAAACTACGAGGACAATGGTTTTATGCGGGGCGGAAACGCGATCGTCCATTTTTTTAGCCTTTAAGTGTAATTCAAGACTTCATATTTTTTCAATCGGACTGACGAGGAAATTTTAAACCCAGGCCTTCACCCGAAGATTACGTCCGGGATAGGCCACAAGGATTTCTCCGGGTCCGGCTTGAAGAACCCGGCTGTCGGCTACAAATTTCGGAGAAGCTCCTGTCGCGGCCTTCCTGATCTCAAGCTCCAAGCGTCCGCTCTGGAAAGGAAATGAGGCCTCGATCTTTTTCAGGCCGGGAAGAAGCCTGGGCCGGAGGCGAAGGCCGATCTCCTGGGGCTCGACGCCGAGGACATGATGGACAAAGAGGATGATCATCTCGGCCCAGTTCCAGGGCACGATCCCGACCTGCGGGAATGGCGGCGCCAACCGTTTCCCATAAAATTCGAACCAGGAGCCGGCCCTGGCTCCGGGCACGGTATTGAGCCAGTTCAGGATACGCCAGACATTGTCATAATGTTCCATCTCGATGCTGGCGCGGGCGATAAAAAGGGACGGGAACGGCCAGCTGCCGGGCGAATCGGGCTCGGAGCTCGCGTGATACCGGCCGTAGCCTCCGCCCTTCCAAGCCTGGTTCCAGAGAGTCTCAAGCGATCCGAGCGTCAGGCCGCCAAGGCGCGAACCCGGCGGAACAAATTCCAAGGCGATGGGCAGCGCCGCGGATGCATCAGGATTCAGAAAATGATCGCCCGGCTTCGCCAAAGGCGCTTCGGCGGGCAAGCCGGAATCGGGACGCGCTCCAATTTTCTCCTGAACTCGGCCGTCAATCCCCCGCCGTTTGATGAAGCCCCGATCGTCGGCCAGCCGGAACTTTGGGTCCTCGAGCATGGCTTTTTTAATCCTGAGGGCTTCGCCCTCCCAGCGGACGGCATGCTGCAAGTGTCCCAGCATGCGCGCCAGGACAGCCGCCGCGCTGAGCCCGAACGACATGTAGAGCTGATGGACGAGCTCGATCCCCGGCTCGATGCCGTGGGCCCGATGCCGTTCCCAAAACTCCCGGCGGTTGGTCAAAAGCCCGCTCGGCGGATGGCGGAAGACCTCTTTCAGGGGGAATTCGGCCGTGACGACGATCTTGTCCCAACTCTTCCGGGCCAGCTCCACATCTCCCGTCCAGAGAACATAGTCCTTGAATGTATAGAGCAAAAATCCGTTCTGGTCGAGCTCGACTTCATCCGGGTCCCGTTTTTCGCTTGAATCGATCGTATCGCCCTCGGCGGTCACGAATTTATCGAGCAGACGGCTGAACATCGTCCGGGCCAGGGCGTGTTCGCCGGCCATGGTCAAGGCCAAGGCGACCATGGCCTGGTCCCGCAGCCATTCCCGGTTATACTGCCAGATGCTTCCATCCAAGCGCCCCGTCTGTGAGATCACGGCCGGAAGCTGGTATTTCGACGCCTGAAAATAATGATCGAGCAAAGGATGCCCGAAAGAAACGCGGCTTAGCCTTTTCCAGTGGGCGACGGTTTCGGGACATACGGCCGACTTCCGGGTGAAGTCCAAAGTGACTTCATTTTTATGGGGATCAAGAACATACCGGATGAATATTTTTTTCTCCTGGCCGGGATCCAGAGAAACGGTTCTATTCAAGATGATCTGACGGAGACCCGTCCTGAGCTGAAGCTTCACCCTCCGCCGCCTCAAACTCTTCAGCCTGACTTCCCGCAGAATGACAGGCTCAGAGCGATCGGGACAATAAAAATATTCTTCGGCCTTCAGGGCTTTGTTTCGCCACCGGACGCGGACCGCCGGGAACGCATATCCGGGCGACCATGAAACATCCACGTCCCCAGGCTCGGGCTTATGGATTCCGGCTCCCTCCGCGATTTGAAGCATCGTGTTTTCCAGGCCGGTGCGGCTGTCCATCGTCAGCGCTTCTCTCTTTTTCCGGAGCTTGTCGGGGTTCATGATGAGAAGGCCGACCGGAGTTCCGTCGCCCGCGGGCGCCGCCTGGACTGCGGCCTGAACCAGGCCGTTGCCGAGGAAAAAATAATTTACGCCTTTGAGCTCGGTCCGGACATC
>JALHTW010000326.1 GCA_022866045.1 Candidatus Aminicenantota bacterium
CTGCTCGACGAAGACCCGCCCGAGGACCTGGACGGCGACGGCTTCATCCTCCAGATGCGGAGAAAAGTGGAGCCCGGCAAGGGGACGATGATCATCGATCCCAACGACAAGTCCGGCCGGCTGATGATCCGCGCGACGGATGGGAAAGGGGACTATATCACCTCCAGCGAGGGCATCGACAACGACGGCGACGGCCGGATCAACGAAGACGGCATCGGCGGCCTGGACCTCCATCGTAATTATGTCGAGAACTGGCGGCCCATGCCGGGCCTTGACCTCACCGGCCGCGGCTGGACGCAGGGCGGAGCGGGCGAATACCCGCTCTCTGAAACGGAGACGCGCGCCGTCGTGCTCTTCCTCCTCCAGCATCCGAACGTATCGATCGGCCAGACCATGGACACGAGCATGCCGATGTTGCTTCACGGGCCTTCGACGAGCAAGATGGACGAGTCCATGTTTCCGGAGGATATGAAGATCTATAAGTATTTCGACGAAGAGGGGAAGAAGATCACCGGCTATCCGAGAGCCGGCGACACCTACTTCGATTACTCGACCGCGGGCCGGGGCGAGACGCCTCAGGGACAGGCCGGCGGCCGGGGGGCCGGCGGGGCACAGGCGCCCGCGCCGGCCGAGATGCGCGGTTCCCCTCTCTTCGGCCATTCTCCCGACTTCGGCTATCTCTATTACGGCGCGGTCTGGTACGGCGATGAGCTCTGGAACGGCGGCCGGGTGAAGGACTACGACGGCGACGGCCGCGTCACGCCACTCGAACAGCTCCGCACCATCGACGAAGAGCTGGGCGGCAAATACTTCACGCCCTGGCATAAGTTCAACCACCCGACGCTCGGCGAAGTCGAGATCGGCGGCTTCAATCCCAAGTTCTGGAACCAGAACCCTCCTCCCGAGCTTCTCGAAGAATGGGCCAAGAAAGAGGCGATGTTTAATCTTTTCCTGTATAAGTCGCTTCCTCAGGTCAAGATCGTCTCGACGAAGATCCAGCCGGTGAGGAAAGAGGCGGACACGTACGAGATCGTAAGCGTTTTCACCAATGAAGGTTTTCTGCCCACGGCGCTCAAAATGGCCGATCGGGTGAAAATCGTCCGGCCCGACGCGGTCCAGGTCAGCCTTCCCGCCGGCCTCGAGTTCGTGGGAAGCCGGGCGCGCCAGGAAATCGGCTACCTGCAGTCAAAACAGATGAAAGAGGTCCGTTGGAAGGTCAAAGGCCAGCTTAAGCCCGGCGCGGAAGCCGAGGTCTCGATCAGCTCGACCCGCGGCGGAGTCGAGAAAACCAAATTCAAGCTGGCTGGCTAAGATCTATTAAGAAAACTTGGGCAGGGATTCACTCCTCCAGGGAAGTTTCCCTTGCCCTTCGCCTTAGAATATAATATGTGAAGGGAATTGGATACAGTTAGGAAAGGAGGAATATATGCGTAAGTTCGGGTTATTCTTATTCATCGTCTTTCTTGCTGTTCTGTGGGCCGCGGGTTTTCAAGCTCAAGCCAAAAAAATCGATGTCAACGGCGTCTGGGAGATGACCATCGAAACGCCCCAGGGGAGCATGCCTCCTACGGACGCGACGTTCGAACAGCAGGGCGAGGCCCTGAAAGTCACGATGAAGGGCCCCCAAGGAGAGGAAATGAAGGGCGAGGGCAAAGTCAAGGCCGACGAGATTGAATGGTCCTTCTCTTTCAATACCCCGCGGGGGGACATGACAATCACCTTCAAGGGAAAAATCGAGGGCGAGACCATGTCGGGCGAGGCCCTGATGGGCGATTTCGGAAGCATGGCCTGGAAAGCCACGAAAAAGAAGGAAGGGACTGAACGGCTGATTTATCACTAAAATGGACCGGGCTTATTGGGCCGATCAAAGTCCGTATGTTGAGCTGATCGAGCTCGCCAAGAAGAAAAGGGCCGCCGTACTGGCGACGATCATCGAAGCCGATGGATCGACGCCTCAGGTCCCGGGCGCCTCAGCTCTTTTTTCGGAGGACGGGCTTGTCTGCGGGACGATCGGCGGCGGATTTGTCGAAGCCGCGGCAGAAAAGCGGGCTCGCCGGGCATTCAAGAAAAAGGAAGCCTTCATCTGCTCCTTCGACCTAGCGGGGGAACCGTCCGAAGAGGCGGATGGGATCTGCGGCGGACGCCTGACGGTCCTTTTAGATGCGCGTCCCGAGCGGGACATTCCTGTTTTCAAAAGGCTGAGGGAAGCGGCGATGAACCGCCGCTCCGGAGTTCTCGCGGTTTGGATCGAAAAAGATCGGGGACGCGGAACGAAAAAGATCATTCGGCATTGGATTCCGAAAAATTTCCGGCCTTTTCACCCTTCCCTTCAAGGCTTTGAAAAGGAGATCAACGGAGTCATCCGGGAGGGAAAACCCGTCTTGGTCAAAGGCAAAAGCGGCTGGCTCTACCTCGAACCTCATCTTCCGCTGCCGCGCCTTGTGATCGCCGGGGCGGGCCATGTCGGACGCGCCGTCGCCCGCTTGGGCAAGCTCTTACGATTTGAGGTTATCGTCGTTGATGACCGCCCCGAGTTCGCCAATGCCGGACGATTTCCCGAAGCCGACCAGATCATCGTTGCAGAGGTTGGAAATACGCTGCGGGAAATTCCCGTTTCAAAAGACACCTATATCGTCCTCGTCACCCGAGGCCACCGTCATGATGAAGAGGCGCTCCGGGCCTGCATTAAAAGCCGGGCAGCCTATATCGGAATGATCGGGAGCGCGCGCAAGGTCCGTTTGATGAGAAAACGATTCATCAATAAGGGCCGGTGCACGGCGGCGGAATGGGCCCGGGTCCGGACGCCCATCGGGCTTCCGATCGGATCGAAGACCGTTGAGGAGATCGCGGTCAGCATCGCGGCCGAGCTCGTGGCCGTCCGGTCCCGCAAGAAACAGGAGATCGCATGATCTGGGCCGTCGTCCTCGCCGCAGGCGAGTCGAAGCGAATGGGAGAGCCGAAACAGCTTCTCCCGTTCGGCCGGACGACGGTCATAGAAACCGTCCTGGAGAACATTCTCGCTTCAGCGGTCGATAAAACGCTCGTCGTTCTCGGCGCACATAGCGAACTTGTCGAGCCAGCCATCAAAAGGTTTCCCATGGTCATGACCATGAACCCCGGCTTCCAGGCGGGCATGTTGTCTTCGGTGCAATGGGGGATCCGCCGTCTTCCTCGAGACGCTCGGGCTGCGCTCATCTTTCTTGGCGACCAGCCCTGGATTTCTCCAAAGATCATTGATCGGGTCATCTCCGAATACAACGCCGCAGACCGAGGGCTCGTCCTTCCTGTTCACGAGAATTCCGGCGGGCACCCCCTTCTCATCGATCTTAAATACCGGGAGGAGATCGGCAGGTTAAGCCCTGATGTCGGACTGAGGGAGCTGTTGTCCCGGCATTCGGAAGACATCCTCCGGGTCGATATCGACGACCCGGACATCCTCCGGGACATGGATAAACCCGCGGATTATACTGAATCTAAATAAATTATCTCCAGCCAAGGATTGTTCCTTTTTTCTTGTCTAACTAATATTAACGCATTAATTAAAATGACATCCACGTTCGGGCGGCGCTTTGGCCGCCCAGCCCCCGGGCCCCGGGGAACCAGTCCCGTCGGTTCCCCCCGTCGGAAAAGCCGACGGGGCCCCCCTCCGCTACGGGGGCTTGAGGGCGGCCTAAGCGCCGCTCATACATTGTCACTTTATTTATTGCGTTTGTATTAGTTTGTATTATATTAAAGGAGATTGGGAAGATTTTTCAGCCAAGCTCGTCTAAAGAATGTACACGAAGGAGTGCATAACAAGTCATAAGCTCGATTCTAAAAAGGAGGTTTTTATGAAGAAGAGCATGATTCTTTTATTGGCTTTATTGACGACCGGCATTTTAGTCCTGGCCGCCGCGGTCAATGTGACAGGCACCTGGACAATGACCGCAGAAACCCAGCGCGGCCCACGGACCCAGGACATCACCTTCAACCAGGACGGCGAGAAGCTCGCGGTGTCCATGATGATGCCCGGCCGGGGCGGCGCCGAGCCGACCGAAGTCAAAAGCGAAGGCACGGTCAAGGGCAGCGATATCGAGTTCAAGATCACCCGCACGACGCCGAACGGTGAGTTCACCACGACCTACAAGGGCAAAATCGTGGACGACAACAACATGACCATCACCCAGGAAAGCAACATGGGCGGCCAAGCCCGGACCACGGAATGGAAGGCGGTACGGAAACCGAAATAATCCAAGAATCTAAGACATCTTTCTTGATCTGTCCTTAACCGCGAGAGTCCCCCTCGTCTCTGCTTTCCCCTCCGGTAAGAGCGAGGGGGATTTCTATTTTTGGGGCCAAAAATTTTCTTTCATGGGAAGGTCCAAATCTGCTATACTCTTTGGGCCTTGGGGGAATCCCGAGGTCCTGAAATGAATGCGGCTTCGGGAAGGTTTTGCATCTAAAACCCCGGAAATGGAAGAATCCCCAGAGACTTTCGTCTAAAAAGTGACGGAGGTCGAAGGCCTTGATTACATATGGAAGAAAAGACTCTCGTCGAAGAGGCTCAAGGAGGAGACCGCGGAGCCTTCGAGGCCATCGTCAAGACGTATGAGAAGAAAGTGTTTCATTTAGCTTACAGTTTCGTCCATGACC
>JALHTW010000327.1 GCA_022866045.1 Candidatus Aminicenantota bacterium
AGCTCAAAACGCCGAAGCTGCCCGCCCCTAAGACTCGAAAGAATTCTCGCCGTTCCACGCTAATTCATTTTTACACTTTTTCCCGTATTCTTTCAAATGGAAGAAGACCTGACCGTATATCACTTTCAAATGCAAGGGGGACACGATACCCTGTCCCTGTTTGGTCGGTAGCGCCCCATCGGTAGCGCCCCAAAGGACGATACCGTTGAAAACCGCCAGCGCCAGGGATAGGGAATCATGTCCCCGAAAGTGATATACGGTCAGGTCTTCTTCCATTTGAAAGAATACGGGAAAAAGTGTAAAAATGAATTAGCGTGGAACGGCGAGAATTCTTTCGAGTCTTAGGGGCGGGCAGCTTCGGCGTTTTGAGCTCCCCCTGGCTCGGCCGCATCGAAACGCCGTCCAAATATCAAGCCCGAACCCCGCTCAAGAACTGGGCCTGGGTCCACCCGAAGGCCAAGATGAGCGACGATGAATGGAAGCGCGCCCTCGATCAGGCATCCCAGGCTGGAATTCAGGCTCTCCACCTCCTCTGCTACTCCGGGACCAAGGCCTATTATGAAAGCTCTCATGCGGCCGTGGAATCCAAGGAGCTTGAACGGCTTCTCCCCATGGCCAGGGAGCGCGGCCTCGAGGTCCATACCTGGATCTGCGCGCTCATTTGCGGCGCTGAGGCCATCCAAAAGGACCATCCCGACTGGTTTGTCATCAGCCGGGAAGGCATTTCCACATTGGAAAACCAGCCTTACATTCCAAGCTATAAATGGCTCTGCCCTTCGCGGCCCGAAGTCTATAAATATCTGGAAGATATCGCCCTCGAACTCGCTTCATTTGACGGCGTTAAGGGCATTCATCTGGATTATATCCGCTATCCGGACGTGATCCTTCCCGAAGCCCTTCAGCCTAAATACAATCTCGTCCAGGACAAGGAGTATCCGCCCTTCGATTTCTGCTACTGCCCCGTCTGCCGCAAGATTTTCAAGGACAAGGAAGGCATCGACCCCCTCCAGATCAAGGACCCGCCTTCCCACGAGGCCTGGCGGAATTATCGCCACTCGACAATCACGAGCATCGTCAACCGTCTGGCCGATGCCGTCCACAAAAAAAAGAGGGCCATCTCTGCGGCCGTCTTCGCCACGCCGTCGCTCGCCCGCCGCTACGTCCGGCAGGATTGGCCCCGATGGAAGCTCGATACCGTCCATCCGATGATCTATCACTATTACTACAACAGAAAGCTGGAGTGGCTCGAGCCGGCCACGCGCGAAGGCGTCGAGGCGCTTCCCGCGAACAGGCCGCTCTATAGCGGGCTTTTCATCCCCGAGATCAAGCCGGAAGAATTGCCGAACGCGGTCCGCTGGTCACTGAACGGCGGTGCTCAAGGCATCACCCTTTTCGCCATGAGCTCAATGAAGGACGGCCACTGGTCAGCCCTGCGGCAAGCCTTGAAAAAATAAGGTCACCCAGGGTCAAAAACCGGTTTTACTTCCAACTTTCGTAATCTATCTCTAACGACCCCCGTCAACGGCGGCAATGGAGCGCAGCGTAATTGGCGTCCGGATTGATGCGGTTGTTAGGAGACAAATTGAATCACCCTAGAATCTGACTTTTTTTTCTCCTGGCATCTGCCTTCTTAATTCCTCTGCCGCCATTAGCTTGATCTGAATGTTTACAAGTTCCTCATCAGCTATTTTTCTTAACGACTCATATTGTTCTTTATCTGGGTTCTCAGCAATTTTTACAGCTAGGTCTTTCAGCTCACTGTCATTGCTCGTAATTGCAGCAAGCATTTCAGAATTGCATATACCTAGCATTGTCAACGGCTTTGGGCCGACATTTTCTTGAAAATCAGCAAGCATAATGGCGCAGGCTTTCAAGGCCTCTACCCTCTGGTCATTATTTTCCCGCACTATCTCCAGAGTGATTGCATCTAGAATTTCTTCCTTTGGATGAGGTAATTCAGAAACGTCGCGAATTTCTCCAACCGGCGGGTGGTTTTCGATGTAATTTCCATATTCTGAAATGATTTGTTCTCGTATCTTGGCCTTCTGTCTGTTTTCAGCCGGTATCAAGTCATTGGCACCCTCCCACTCCAGAGCCTTATTTAAGCAAACAGAAAGCTCAGCAGCCGATTTGCATTCAAGAGCCACTTGAGTGAAGGCTCGCAACACAGGATTTGTCATTTCAGAGGGCGTTGTATATTCACCGATTTGTGCGTCAAGAGCTTGGGCAGTTTTCGTAGCGTTGTATACGTTAGTCACGCTATAAAGCTTTGCCCCCATGAGCCCCATTCGGGACTTCTTAACCATGACGCTGGTCTGAGCCACACTTATCCATATGGGGTCGCCATTTGCTAAATTGACACGTGACCAGCAGCCGGTCTTACCGTCCAAATACCTTATTAATTTCCCCATCGTTGTCTCCTAACGCTTACGCTACGTGTTGTTAAGCCATTTAGAGGTTGGCACCAACAATGATCCGCACACGGTTCGCATTTGGATTCAGATAACCCTGTGGCTTTAGATCCGCCGCGCCACACCAATTCAGCAAGATCTCCAGACTCGGTCGGACGGAAGGGGTTTCGATAATTACCCCTTTCGGGAGATCTGTGTACACCGCTTGGTTGACGCCGTCTACCTTCCACCCCCCAAGCTCCAAAACCTGCTTCAACACACTTGCCAGTTGATAACCCTCTGGATCACCAAGGATCGAGGAGAGGTCTACGGTCTCGGGTGAGAGACGGCGTAACTCCGCAACAAGAGCGTTGGCGGCGCCATGGGACACCTGCCGCGGCTGCGGACCGACATTCGTTATCGAATGGGCAACCTGACCGCCCATCTGGTTCTGGGTGAAGATGATTGAGCCGTGAGTGATGGTCGTGCCGCTAATGTTGGCGATAAGTTGCTGTGCAATCGCGTCACTTGGCTCTTGACCTCTCGCGTTTGCCGCTTCGTGCGCTGCCTTTATCTGGGTCAGTCGCTCTACTGTGTAAGACTCTGTATCGTCGTCAACGACATCGTGATGAATCGGACAGAGTAGAAACAGATTGCCAGATCCGTGGCGATCTTCCTCAGTCTGGGATACGTCGTACCGAGGTCCTCCCGGCTGACGAGCCTTGATGTGGCAGATACGCCCCGTTACCTTCCCGCTCGCAGCATCTACCAAAGGCGTGTTGCACTTTGGAAATGCACATCTGTTTCCGGAAACGGCGAAGAGGCGCTTGATGGTTTGTACTGTAGGGCTAGCCATTGGTTCCTTCGCGACAAATGGCCTAACGATTGAAGTCAGCAGCGGCTATTGGCCGTCTGCTGGATTTTTTTGTTAGGCATTCCTTTTTTTCGATTGAAACTCAATAAGAAAGTCTGACCCTCAGCTTTCTTTCTCTTTGATAGTGGAATTTCCTATTGGACCCACCCATTATCTACCAAACCCGAATATATCCAGCGAAACGGCCAGCCACTTTGGTTTATGATAAACCTGGGATGGTAAGCCCGTCTCTTCATCCCAATCGTCAGGTTCAAGATCAGCAAACTCATATACCAAATCGAATGCCTGCTCTGACGTGGGCACAACAACCAACGTCTCTCGTGGATCTAGCCTGAGATAGTCAATCTTTATTCTCCATTCACGCTCCCAGGTGAAATCAATCCGCTTTGCTGGATCATATGGGACGAACCTGTACTTCTCCTTTTCGGGGAACGAAGGGAGGGTATCAGGGTGCTCATAAATCACTGGTCGTCCCCCCTTCACAAACAACCAGGCCTTGCTGACGCCAATCCCGTATGGCTCGTATCGCGGTCGTTCCCGCTCCGATGCCGCGATTTCGATCAGCGAGAAAATCGAATTGAATTCCTGTATGGGAGCCTCTGTAAAACAGACACAGTTCTGACCATAACTCCAGCGGGAGGTACCTTTTAGTCCCCCCTCATACAGGATTTTCCTGAGTACCGCACCCGTAGATCCTCTCATAGTCATCTTCCTGCCTTGCCCAAAATTGACTTCTATGAAAGGCTCGCTTGGGGCACGCGTGAAGTGGAAAAGGAGGTTCCCAAAATCCCTGCGAACGAGTCTAATCCTCTTGAACAGCTCTTCTGACAACTCTGGTATTTTATGTTGACTCATCGCATTTTATGCCTAATGTCACGCCTCAGGCTCGAGGGCGCCGCTACGGTACCCGAGTAGCCTGGAGGCGATGGTTGGCCATCCTTATTTCTTTGCCGTCTTCATTCGCCGCTTCGCCGCATCGCGGAGTTTCCTCTTCAGGCTCTGCTTGAAGTTCGCGTCGAACCTGAGATCTCCGGATCGACGTGCGAACCTGTATTCAAGAATTCCGTTTAGATCAGAAAGCGCGCCGGCTCGCTGACGGTAGTGACTGGACCGGAGGATGAAGACATAGGCGCCGACGCCAATGGCCAAGCCAAGCTCGAAGATGACATTTAGGTTGTACGTGCTGAGGTCGAAGATCGCGACATCCGCTGACCTGATCTGACTGCAAATGTCGCAATATATACTACCATCCTTGGCGCCCAAGGACCTAAAAAAGAACTTGAGCGGGAATTCCTGTTTCAGTTCGTCGACAACGCGACTCACCTCTTCCTGGATCAACGCAGTGTTGTCGGAGTGAGTGTTCCAATCGTAGGCGTGTACTATTCTGATCAAC
>JALHTW010000328.1 GCA_022866045.1 Candidatus Aminicenantota bacterium
GCAGAAAGAAGCCCGGATGAAATGGTGGACCGAAGCGCGTTTCGGCATGTTCATCCATTGGGGGACGTATGCCCTCGCCGCCCGTCACGAATGGGTCAAGAACAACGAGCACATCCCCGACGAGGTCTACCAGAAATATTTCGATTACTTTAATCCCGACCTTTATAATCCTCAGGAATGGGCGCGGATGGCCACGGCTGCCGGCACGAAATATTTCGTCATCACGACGAAGCACCATGAAGGATTCTGTCTCTGGGATACGCCAGACACAGACTACAAGGCGACGAAAACGCCCTGGGGCAAAGATTTGATCAAGCCTTTGGTCAAGGCCATGCGCGACGAGGGGATCCGCGTCGGCTTTTATTATTCGCTTCTCGACTGGCACCATCCCGAATATACCGTGGACCGCAATCATCCGATGGCCAACAGCGCGGAGTACCGCGAAAAAGCGAAAAACCGGGACATGAGCAAATACCGGGATTATCTCTTCAACCAGGTCCGAGAGCTCCTGACCGAATTCGGGAGGATCGATTGCCTGTTTCTGGATTATTCTTTTCCCGGAAAAGACGGGAAGGGGAGGGACGACTGGCAGTCGGAGAAGCTTCTCAAGATGATCCGCGAGCTCCAGCCGAACATCATCATCAACGACCGATTGGATCTCCTCGATGTGCCGGGAGGCTGGGATTTCCGGACGCCCGAGCAGTTCATGCCGCGCGAATGGGTCAAGGTGAACGGCAAAAAAGTTCCGTGGGAAACATGCCAGACGTTCTCGGGATCGTGGGGCTATTATCGCGATGAAGCGACATGGAAGAGCGTCCGGCAGCTTGTTGTCATGCTCATCGAGACCGTCAGCAAAGGCGGGAACTTGCTCTTGAACGTGGGGCCGACGGCCCGCGGCACGTTCGACGACCGGGCGATCGAACGATTGAACGGCATCGGCGACTGGATGAAACTTAACAGCCGCTCGATCTACGGCTGCACCGAAGCGCCGGAAGGATTCCCGAAGCCTGCCAATTGTTTATTGACCTACAATCCGCAGGCCAAGCGGCTCTACGTCCATGTCCTCGAATGGCCGATGGGAACGCTTGTTCTCGATGGCTTCGCTGGAAAGATCAGGTACGCCCAGCTTCTCAATGATGCGTCCGAGATTATCTTCCGGGACGCGACGAATCCCAGGGAACTCGGCTATATGGGCTTTTTGCCGGGAGAAGGCAAAGACGCCGCGGGAAAGGCCGCTATTTTGAGGTTGCCCGTCGAGAAACCGAAGGTCGCCGTGCCTGTCATCGAGCTATTTTTAAAATAAAAAATCCCCCTTATTCCCCTTTTCTAAAGGAGGATTGAGGCCGACAATTTTGTTACAGCTCTTTAATATAAATATTCCGGAAATACGGCGGTGAAATGCTGTCGTGGTTCTGGAGCCCGAGATAGCCTTCCAGAGCGTAGTCCTTGACTTTTCCGCCGGGCTTGTCGTCCCAATCTATGATCGGCTTGTTGTTCTTATTTCCATTAGTCGAAATGAGGATCGGAAACGAAGTATCAAGAAACGCGCTAGATTATTTGGAGACGCCCGCCTCCTTCTTCAAATAAGGCACGCCCTCGGTCAGCCATTTCGGCGCCGGCGCGCTCTTCAAGTAGTGGTCGAAGAACTCGAAAAACCGGATCGTCAGGTCCTTCCGGTTCGCCATCCCGCGCAGCCCGTGCCCCTCGTTCGGATA
>JALHTW010000329.1 GCA_022866045.1 Candidatus Aminicenantota bacterium
CATGTCGTTCTGACGGAGAAGCTCGAGTAGAAGCACGTATCGCGGATTGATACACGGCCCGGCCCCTTCGCGGGGGCCGGGCCTTTTTTTATGGCGCGGGTCCTGTCGCCGACCAGCCCCATCGTCCTCACTGAAAAATTTGGGGCCAGGGACAAAAGTATATGTCGCTCTATAATGCCTCCCAAATTTTAGTCAGTTGCGGGCGTTGGGGCGCCCCGGTCGGCGCCACCCGCACCGTTTTTTTGCGTCGATTGATGACTCTCTTAGTTGAATAAGAGGTACGCCGCGCAAAAGCTCGTGGGTAATGAGTACCTTTGAGCCCGGATTATTTTAAAAGGGTTTTTAAATATTTCAGGCCCGTCTCGGCGTTCTTGATCCTTGTCTCAGGTTCGTCTTTCGGGTCCTCAAGATAGAGCTCAAGATAGCGTGCGGCTTCGCGAACATCTCCCTTTTCCCGGTAGGACAGGGCGAGATAATAATACGCGGGCGGCATAGGTTTGATATAGGCGGCCTGCTTTAAATTTTCGATGGCTTTGTCGAAATCCTTGAGCATGGCGTAGGTGATGCCGAGAAGCTGATAGGGCATGGGGTCCTGCGGGTAGTCCTGCGTCAACCGAGTGTAAATGTCGAGGGCCTCGGCTACGCGTCCTGAGGCGGCCAGGTTCTGTCCGTAACTCGTTCGGAGGAACTTGTTTTCCGGTTCGATGGCCAGGGCTTGCTCGAAGAAGGTCCGCGCTTCTTCTTTCTTCCCCATGTCGTCCAGGATCACCGCTGTCGCGGTCAGGGCGTCCATGGAGCGGGGGTTGATCTTCAGGACTTCAGCCATCGTGGCCAGCGCTTCCTGCCGCCGGCCTGTAACGAGATACGTATAGCTGAGCCGCGAAAGCAAGATCTCGGAGTCCGGGATTTTTTCGATGCCCCGTTTCAACGTGGCAATAGCCGCCTCGAAATTCTTCTGCCTGGCCTGGGCCAGGGCCAGGTTGACGTAGCTCGAGGCCGCGCCAGGACGGAGAGCGAGCATCTTTTCGTGAAGCTCGGCCGCAGCCTTGAAATTGGCCTCGAACTCGAATTTCTCGGCCTCCTGGATCATCTTCAGCTCGTCGAGCTTATCCTTCGGGTCAGCCGCCTCGGCTTTGACCGTTTTGTCCGAATAATCCACGTATCCGAGAGAGCGGAGCCGGGCTTGCTCTTCGGCTGTCAGGGCCAGTTTCCCTAACGATGACCCGGGGAGGAGGCTTTCCTTGATCAGCCGGTCCAGGCCGTCTTTCAGGTCCTCAGCCCTTTTCGGATCGGAGGAGAACACGTTCCTCGTCTCGCCGGGATCGGACTTGAGATCATACAATTCTTCCTTGGGCGCGCGGATGTATTTCCAGTCGCCGGCGATCAGACCGAAAAGCGGAGCCCATCCGAAATTCTCCTTCGGGTAATACGTTTCGATGTAGGATTCGAGGTCATCCTTCTTTTTTTTCTGGATGTAAGGGACCAGGCTTGTTCCCTGGACCGATTCCGGATTTGGCAGGCCGAGGAGGTCCAGGATGGTCGGCATGACATCGATCAGCCGGACGCGCGCCCCGACTGTCTTTAGCGCCGGCAGATGGTTCTCGGCGTAGAGGATTAAAGGGACTCTCAAGCTCATGTCATAGAGAAAGACGCCATGGCCGGCTTCGCCCTTTTCGCCGAACGCTTCGCCGTGATCGCCGGCGACGACGACCAGAGTCCGGCCGATGAGATTCCGGTCTTTGATCTCTCGCATCACCAGGCCGATAATGTAATCCATGTAAGCCACTTCGCCGTCATAAAGCCGGTCGGCGAATTGTTCCCGGTACGGCGAGGGGGGATTATAGGGAAGATGCGGGTCGAAGAAATGGATCCAGCAGAAGAACTGTTCGTCCTTGAGCTTGTCGAGCCAGGGCGAAAAAACGGCATACACCTGTTCGGCCTTCCGCTCGGAATTCAGGGCCTTGAATGGCGCGCCCTCCTGAAAGTTGTCGTCATAGACGTCAAAACCCTGGTCCAAGCCGGTCCGGGAATCGACGGAGAACGAGGCGACGAACGCGGCCGTCTTGAACCCTTTGTCTTTCAGGATCTTGGCCAGAGTGATCTTATCGGGCGCGAGCGCATAGCCGCCGTTATTGTGAACGTTATGAGACAGGGGATAAAGTCCGGTCATGATCGAGCAGTGGGAGGGGAGCGTCAGGGGAACTTGAGCGTAGGCGTTCGCAAAAAGGATGCCGTTTTGGGCGAGGGCGTCGAGGTTCGGAGTTTTGGCTTTGGCATAGCCGTAGCAGCCGAGTCTGTCGGCGCGCGTTGTGTCCAGGGTGATGAGGAGGACGCTCAGGTTTTCGTCTCGCTTGATCGGGGTTTTTGAAGGCTTGAGAAAAAAGAGGAAAACCGCAGCCGCGGCGACGATGACAATGAGAGCGGCCCCGGCGATCAGCCAAAGCCCTTTTTTGCCCTTCCGGACAGGAATCTCTCGTTCTGGCTCTTTGGGCTGCGATCCCGGACGTCCGGCCTGCTGTCTCAGCGAAGGCTGTCGGGCGAAATGCCCTTTCTTTCTGGAGCGGGAATGCTTTTTCTTCGCCATGAGATTATTCTATAAATTTTTTTTGTCAAAAATGCAGCGGAGCCCTTTTATTTCTTGATCGCATTCAGGATGTCCCTGGCCAGGGCGGCGCGCTCTCCTTCGGGCTCGAGGGTCAGGAATTTTTCGAATTTTTCAATCGCCTTGGCCATGTCCGCTTTATTGAGATAGACATAGCCCAGCTTGAGATAGGGGTCGGGCCAGTCCGGCCGGATCTTGACGGCCAGGTCGAAGTACTTGAGGGCCTCGTCCAAGCTTTGGTTGGAGAAGAAGATTTCGCCGACGTTATAGGCCAAGATCTCGTCGTTCGGGGAGTTCTCGATCGATTGTTTGAAAAATTCTTGGGCCTCCTGGAGCTTGTTCTGCTTAAGATAGCAGTTGCCGATGCCGGCCAGGGACTTGGCCGACATCTCCTTGCCGAGAGCGGCGTCGGCCTTCGCTTGTTCGAGGACCTTGTTGTAGATCTCAACCGCCTTGCCAAAGTCTCCCTTTTCCCGCCAACAGTCGGCGATGCTGACCTGGATCTGATAGAGATTGGGATTCTTTTCCAGGAATTGCTGGTACAGAGCCATGGCCTCGTCATATTTGGCCTCTTTATAGGCCTGATTGCCCTTATCGAGGAGCTCGAAGGTCGCCTCGTCGGCGACGATGCCGCCCGGAGCCCCCTGGGCTATTTTTTGCATCTTGACCGTGACTTTCGGGTTCACGGCGAGCTGGCTGACATAGAGAGTTTTGTTTTGAGGCAGATAGCCGGCCATTGCGGCCGTCATGTCCCAGTTTCCGGTGCCGAGGCCGAGGAACGACCATTCGCCTTTTTTCATCGTAGTTGTCTCAAATTTCAGGTTCTGGTTTTGGGCGAAGACGAGGGTCACCTTGACACCCTCGATAGGATTTCCGTCCAGGTCAACGACAACGCCGTTGATTCTCCCGATGCCGCGTCCTGCCTGGGAGAAAGCAAAGCCGGCGGCAAGAACGCTCGTAAACATTATTAATCCCAGTCTTTTCAACATGTTAGTCTTCATGATGACCTCCCTATGAATTAATGCAATAATCATGCCAGAATGTCATCCCGCGCGGGCCATGAATCGAGATTGCCCCGCCGAGAGGCTCGTCAATGAGAAACAAAATTAAGCGCCGCGCTGCCTCCGGTCGCTCGCGATGACAATATATTTTACCATTTTTTCGGCTTGAGGGGAAAAGAGAATTACTCTCAGAGGTTCACTTGGAATCTTTTATAGATCCGGGCACCGTCCGATGTGTTCGTCAGGGCCAGGATCAGCATGTAGTCCCCGGACTTCAGGCTCAGGGGAACTTCGATCATGTAGTCGTCCTCAACGATCTTTTCCAGCTGTTCTTCGGTCAAAGAGATGGGATAATCCTTTTCGTATTCCCAGACCTTCGTGTTTGAAGAATCCCGGACCTCGAGCGACACGCTCAGCGATGTCCGGAGGCTCTTGTCTTCCGCCTTCATCCAGATCTTCTTGTAAGGAACGGAAACCCGGATCAACGCTTCGCCTCTTACCGATTTCTTGACGTCCAGAGTGCAATCCAGGAGCCCTTTTTCCGAGGAGACTTGGGGCTTCCATTCCATTTGGGCGCGCATGATCTCGGCGAGTTGTTCGGGGCTGTCGGGATCCAGCTTGTAGTGGCCGTTCCAGAATTGATCGATGAAGACGATCGGGAAGAAATTGTAGTACCAGATCTCGGTCGGCTTGTCGTAGAAAGTCACTCCTCGCGGGAAGGTTTCGCGGTTGGTGGGGGGACCGAGAAGGATGTAGATCCGGCCGCGATCTTGGAGCCAGCCCGGCTCTTCGCCTTCAGAGAACAGACGGTTGGCCTCCTCGATGCGCTGGAAATATTGCTCTTTGAACTCGTTCTCCTCTGTGTCGGGATTGGGGTCGCGTTTTTTCCAGAATTCGTCGCTGAACTTCGGCCGCTCGGACGCGGGGAGGTTCACGAATATCTTGCGCTCCTCTTTGGTGATGAGGTAGCGGACTTTCGACAGAAAGTCGCGGCTGTCCGGGTCCAGGCTCTTTTCCAGTTGATAGGTGGCACAGCTCCAGAAAAGAAGCGAGGCCAACAAGAGGATGACTGGTTTGCGGATCATTTTTTTTCTTTTAGGACCCGGATCCGTTCTTTAAGGGCGGGCTGATTGGGCTCGAGCTTGAGCGACCTCTCCCAGGCTACGAGCGCTTCGGCCGTATTTCCCAGCTGGAAATAACATTCGCCGATTGCGTTGAGGATGAGGATGTTCGTGCCGAAATGGGCGAGATAGTCCTTGAAATAGGCGATCGCTTCGGCATACTGACCGAGAGCCTGGGACGCTTCTCCGGCCAATTGCAGGAAATCGTATTTCCGCTCATCCTTCAGGAACGGAAACGCTGTCTGTTTAACTCCCTGATAATCCTTGCCCTTGGCCAGGACCTGGCAGAAATCCAGGGCATATTTCACCGAATTGGGGTCCCGCCGGAAGGCCAATTCGAGCAAAGGCCTGGCCTTGTCCGGGTCATTTTTATTGAGATACTGGAGGCCGAGGATGTTGGCGAACGAGGGATCATTTGAGGGAGGCAGGGGGAGAGAAAGGACCCAGGGCCGGGTCAGACTCGTAATCGGGGTGATATCGAAGGGGATCTGGGTTGAGAGCTTTTCTTGCTTCTCGGCGCTAAGCACGGCGATTTTGATCTGATAGTGGGCGGCCGTATAGCCGGTCAGGGGAAATTCTTCGAAGAAGTTGGTTTGGCCCGGAACGTCTGTGAGGCTCCGGGTCAAAGAATGGACTTTGACGTCTTCCTTCAAGATCGTATATTCCACGGATCCGCCGGATTTGACGTTCGCCGGAAGTCCGTGGAGCTGGAAGAACAGGTAGAGAGTTTCTCCGGGCAAAAAGATGTTGCGCGGCGAAGGGACGAATTGGATATTGCCCAGCAGAAAGGACTTGTTCAGGCCTTTATACTTGGAGTCCTTGTCCACTTTGAAGGCCAGGACGGGCGAGCTCATGGAGAACGCGGCCGGATCGGGGATTAAAAGGTCGGCCTCGATAGAGGTGAACTCTTTCGAGATCGTATTCTTCCAGAGCAAGTTCATTTTGTACTGCCCCGGGACGAGCGGGAACAAGTCCTGAAAGCTGAACGTCTTGGGCCGGATTTTAGCGAGCTGGTCCTCGTCGATATCCAGGGGAACGGTCCGGTCGAACTGATAGACGGTCTGGCCTTGAGTGTCGGAGATCTTTCCATTGACCTGGATTTCGACCCGGTATCTATTCTGGACCTGGAGGAACTTCAGACTTTTCGGCTCGAGGACATAATGGACGAATGACTGGCCGGCCGGGTCCTGGAACACTTTGACCAAGGCGTCGCTGTCGATGTAATTGGACGTGTAGTCCACTTCGATCACATCTTTGTATCTTAAAAGCTTGTCGGCGTAGTCGGTCTTGACCTTCTCATAGGGCGCCGCGGGGATGCTTTGTCTGATGAGCACTTCCGAGGCCATCGAAGGAGCCAGCGAGAACATCGTCTCCCCGGGGATGAGCGAGAGCGAAACGGTCGCTATGGCCGGATCGACAGCGTAGAGCTGTTCAAAGGCTGATAGATATTCCGTCATATCCCCGGCATAATGGACGAGGAGGTTTTGGGGACCGTCGTTGATGGGCGAATAGAGCCTGTATTCCCCGGAGATGTCCCTTTTAAAGAAGGCAACGTAGAAAGAGCCGGGAAGTCCGTATTCAGACATCCCGTCATAAAACCAGATGATTATCGGTCGGACCTCGGGAAGGTTCTCGAATTTTTGGACCTCTTTAGGCTCGCCGATCCGGATATAAACTTTGCCCATGTCGGTCCGCCAGCCGGGCGTCGGCGATTCTCTCCCGTACCACTGGTTGGCATAGGCGATCCTCCGGAAGTGCTCGATCTTGAATTCATTTTCCGGCGTGTCCGGGTTCGAGTCCCGAATTTTCCAGAATGCGTCAATGAAGATATTCCGCTCCCGGTCCGATTCGAGCTGGAGGAAGATGTCCCGTTCCTTCTGGCTGATGATATAGACGACGTCCTCCTCGAGCCATTTCCGGAATTGGGGAGGCAGATCTTTCGGGGATTTTTTCTTCTGGGCGGGGAGGAAAAGGCTCATGCCCAGGACGAAAATCAATAAGAGGAGAACAGATTTCTTTTTCACCTGGATATTATATTCCACCTTCCCTCCAGGCTTCAAGTGCGCATCCGCTACGACTTGACTCTGGCCGCAATTATCATAAAGTCCTCTTCCATTTTATCGGGCTAAAATGAGGGAAAAAGTCCGGGGAGGGCCGCGTTAAAACCGGATTTGGGATTTTGGACGAGCCTGAAAGGGACGAAGCGACCGACCTTTAAAACAGCGACAACTGGCCGGCGTCTAAAGCGTTCTTCTCTTCTTCTTGTTCAAAGAGGCGGATGATCCCATATTCTCCGTCATGGCCGGGGACGATCTTGACCAAGGATTTGCGCATCCGGTCGATTCCCTGGCCGACTTTTTCCGGTTGGATCCGGGTCAGCTCGGAAATCGGGACTTCGGTCAGGATCTTTTGCTCGTTCTCGAATTCGCGAATAAACTTGAAATAGAGGTCCCGGACGCCCTGGCATTCGGGCGTTTTTTCGCAAGCCTTGGCGATAATCTCGTTTAAGGGAATCAGGTTCTTGTAGGGAACGCGCAGGTGGGAGTCCCGGACCTCCTCCCGGTCGGCGAGCTCCTCGACGCGGTGCATGACGCCGATGGTCAGCTTTTTGCCGCATTCCGGACAGAGATCGTTATGGGCGATCGATTCCTTGGGAGAGAAGAGGACGCCGCATTTTCGATGGCCGTCGTAATGGTACTTCCCTTCCTCGGGAAAGAATTCGATCGTGTACAAGAATTTGGACGGGTCCTTGCTTTTGATGGCGTCGACGAGGCCCCTGTAGCTGAATTCCGCGTCGAAGGCATTGGCCTCGCGTCCGATCTTGGAGGGCGAATGGGCGTCGGAGTTGGAGACCAAGGCGTATTTATCGAGGGCCGAAAGACGCCAGTTCATCGGCGGGTCCGAGGACAGGCCGGTCTCCAGGGCGAAGATGAATGGCGTCACCTCCTCGAAGCATTCCTCGATGGCGTCGAAGCCCGAATTGGCCCCGAAGAGAGAAAACCAGGGCGTCCAGATGTGGGAGGGGATGACGACGCACCTCGGGAAGAGGTCCGCCACCATTTTGACGAAATTCCTGGCGTCCATGCCGAGGATGGGTCGGCCGTCTGAACGCAGGTTGCCGATCCCGGCCAGCCGGCCGTTGATCTTTTCCACGGTCTCGAAATCCGGCGCCAGGGTAAGGAGATGGATTTTCCGGACCTTTCCTTTCTTGGAGTAGATGAAGCTCGTTTCCGTGGACAGGACAAAGGATACGTCGTCGGGAGAAAAGGGCACGGTTTTCAGGTATTCATCGTCGGGCTTCTGGGGATTTTTCAGGCGGAAAAAGCCGTTTCCCGTAGGCTCGAGCTTCTCTTTGGTCAGGAAGAACCATTCGGGATGGGTGAAGTCGGCCGTAGCGAGGAGGGAGACGCCTTTGATCTTTGCCCAATAGGCGAGGGTGTCGAAGGTCATGTCCCGGGACGTCGCGCGCGAGAATTTCGAGTGGAGGTGGAGGTCGGCGATGAATTTCATATTTCGGATTCTTCAGTGTAGAGAATCTCGCCCGGGATTGCAAGAGAAAAAGCCGCCGACCGTCAATCACTTTTGGGGACATGATTCCTTGTCCTTGACAGCTCCTATGGCCATCGTTTTCTATAATGTTTCCGATCAGCCGGGGACAGGGTATTGTGTCCCCCTTGCATTTGAAAGTGATCGACGGTCAGAAAAAGCCCCAAAAAATTCTTGATACAAATAGTTGGATTTAGTCCGAAATTTTGGATTGGGGAAGGAAACCCGCCTTCAATCCCAATCAGCCCGATGTCAAAGACCTTAGGGCCAGAGTCGAAAGAGGGCTCAGGGTGGCGTTCCGGTTTCCATCGTTTCAAGACGTGGGTTTTTCGGGGAACGTTCGAGGGGGGCCTTTTTTTTTGGCTCTCTGAATGATAAAATAACTTTTGTGTTGTTGGGAGAGGGCGGCGTCCCTTCGCTTCGAACGATGAAATAGAGGCCACTTGGCACGATATATGCTATTTCAATATAGAGGAGGATAACGATGAAAAAAGCGATCTTAATCATATCTTGCCTGGTGTTGAGCGGCGGATTCCTATCCGCCCAGGACTGGAAGGGCTTGGGAAGGGTGAGCGGTTATATCTATGACCAGGACGGGAAACCCCTCGAAGGGGTCAAGGTGAAACTCGTCTGGGCGAAATCCACCAGCACTAGCGGATTCGAGGTCATGACGGACAAGGACGGCAAATGGCTCGGCGCCTGGCTCCATAGCGGCACCTGGAACGTCGATCTTGAAAAGATCGGCTATATGCCCCTCAAAAAAGCCATAGAAGTCAGCGAAGTGAGCCGGAACCCCGAGCTCAAGATCACGATGCAAAAGGCCCAGGGGCTGGTCCTCACCGAAGAATTGAAGCAGACGCTGGGGAAAGCCAACCAGCTTTTTGAGGAGAAAGATTACCCGGCAGCGCTCGACGCTTACAATGCCATTCTGGTGAAGTTTCCAGATATCTATATCCTCTGGAAGAACGTCGGCAACGTCTATTTTGCCCAGGAGCAATACGACAAGGCCGAAGAGGCCTACAAAAAGGTCCTGGAGAAAAAGGCCGACGACAGCGATGCGCTCCTTAGCGTCGGCAACTGCTATTTCAACCGCAACGAGACGGACAAGGCCCTCGAATGGTACGAAAAGATCCAGTTCGAAAACATCCCGGACCCCGCGGTTCTTTACAACATCGGGTTGATTTACTTCAAAACCTCGAAATACGAGGAGGCGCTGAAGTATTTCAAGAGATCGACCGAGGTCCAAAAAGACTTCGAGGACAGCTACTATCAGATGGGGGTGACGCAGACGAGCCTGCAGAAGAATGCGGACGCCATCGCCACGTTCGAGACGTTCTTGAAGCTGTTCCCGAATTCGGAGAAGGCGCCGCAGGTCCAAGGATTTTTGGACTATTTGAAGAAAAAATAAGAGGAGGACACTACGTCCAAAGCCGTTTCGACATGTCTTTGCATGGGGGCGGTCCTGATGCTGGCCGCCTGCGGTCCGATGGACAACCTCAAACTTGACCCGGAAAGCAGCGATTTCTATGAGACGGCCCGCTTGGTCATGACCGACGCCGAGCGCGATATTTTCAGCCACCTTCCGGACGCTGACTCCCGGCGGGAATTCATGAAGGAATTCTGGGACAAGAGGGACCCCGACCCGACGACCGAAGAGAACGAGTTCAGGGAAGAATTCCAGCGCCGGATCGAGTACGTCAACCAGCGCTTCAAGGAGGGGAGGCGCGGGATCAATACGGACCGGGGCCGGATCTACCTCTATCTCGGGCCTCCGGACCAAACCGAGGAGCATCCTTTCCTCGAGGGCGGCAGAGGAGGGGTGCTTGTGTGGATGTATTATAGATACGAGCTGGGCATCGAGTTCTACGATTCCAGTGGCACGGGGAGCTACGCCATCAACGAGATCTATGGCAATCTCTTTGAGGCGATTGAAATGGCCAAGCTCGGCGAGACGTTCACCGAAATAAGCACGGCCGCCAAATTCATGAATTTCAGCCTGACATACGACAAGGCGAAGCGGGAATTCAGGCTGGCGATCCCGGTCAAAAAATTGAACTTCAAAGAGGAGGACGGACTGCTGAAAGCGGATTTCGACTTTGAATTTTATATTTATAAAGAGGGCGGCGCCCAAAAGGAGAAATTTACGGAATCACGCCTCTTCCAGGGAAAACAGGACGCCATCGAAAAAAGCAAGGAGATCGCCTTTTCCTTCCGCCATGAGCTCCCGGCCGGCAAGAATTATGTCGACGTCATCATCAACGGGAAAGAGGCGAACGGCAAGTCGCGGAAGATCTTCGATTTCAAAATCTAAATCTTATTTGACCGTGAAATCCACGGCCTTCGTGCAGGTCCGGCCCGAGACCTTGTCCGCGAGCTTGATCGTGAAGGTATAGTTCCCGGCAGGCAGGTCTCTGCCCTCCTGGCGCTCTTTTCCATCTTTGTCTTTGATGATGAGGGTCTGTTTCATGAACAGCGGCTGGCTGACGAAGGGCGTTTCATATTTCGTCAGGGCGAATTTGATAGCATCCTTGTCACCCTCTTTCACCTCATACTGGCATTCGATGTCGTACTTGTTCTGCTCGTTCGGCTGGGCGCCGAGAACGAGAAAGAAAACTTCTGTGGCTCCTCCGAAAGCAAGCACATTATCAACGCTCGGGGTGAACTGAGCGATCGAATACCGGAAATAACCTTTGTGGAGCTCAGCGACGGTCTCAACCGCGGGAAGTTCTTTATATTCTTTCAGGAAAAAGACAGTTGTTGTATCGAGCTCCTTGGTAAAAGACTTGAGGTCGGGAAGGCTGAATTCGAAGTATTGCGTCCCGATCTTCTTCAA
>JALHTW010000330.1 GCA_022866045.1 Candidatus Aminicenantota bacterium
GCCCAGGGAGGCCAGCTTTTCGGACTGGATCATGACGGCCTGCATCGTCTGCAGTTCACGCGCCCGTTCCTCGACCCGTTTTTCAAGAACGCGTCCCCACTGCGTGAGGCCCTCGTTGGCTCGCTTCAGGTCCTCCGTCATCCGGTTGAAGGACCCGGCCAGCTGGCCGATTTCATCCCGCCGGTCGATGTCCACCCGGTGGTCCAGGTCGCCCTTCGCGATCTTATCCGTGGCCTCGACCATGACGCCCAGAGGCCGGGTGATATTGGCCGCGATGAACGCGAGCAACGTCAAAAGAAAAAATACGCACAGTCCCGCGAGCACGGCGAAGGTCCCCATGACCCTGTTGCGCAAGTCGATATAGGGTTTTTCGAGCATGCCGACGTAGAGCATCCCGACGATCCGGCCGTCAATTTCCTTGATCGGTTCATAGGCAGTGATATACCACTCATTGACGACGAAGGCGCGATCGACCCAGTGGCTGCCGTTTCGCAGCACGGCGTCATTCACTTCCCGGGACACGCGCGTGCCGACGGCCCGGCGTCCCTGGTCATTCAGGACGTTCGTGGAGATACGGAGATCCGATTGAAAAATGGTAGCCGTGCCGATGTCTTTGTCCTTGTATTTTTCTCCTTTATATACGATGTCCTTCACCCGGTCGACGAGGTTGTAGTTCCGGTTGAACAGGACGCCGCCATAGAGGACGCCGAGGAGGGTTCCGCTCTCGTCCTCGACGGGGGAGGCGGCCTTGAGCATCATCCCGTTCTCTTCATGATCTTCGGAACGCTCGGCGGCCATGGCCGTCGGAATGAATGTGAAGTACGCCCGGTCCGCAAGGTCAGGCCCCTCTTTGAGCAGCTCCGCCCGGGAGACGATCTGGGTCGCGGCCGCCGTCTCTTTGAGAAGGGCGCGCCGGACGAGCGGATCGCCGGATTGATCGTCTCCGCTGACGTCCGGACGGCGAGCGCGGAGCACGACCCGGCCTCGGGCATCCGTCATCGTGAGAATGTCGAGGTCGAATTCCCGGCGGATGTCATCCAACTTTTTCGCCCGATCTGCTGCGTTTCCGGTCCGGAGGGTGTCCAGGATAAACTCGCGGGCCGTGCTCAAATGGATAATGTCGCGGATGCTGATAAGCTTCTCGTTATACACCATCCAAGCCGAGGCCAGGTCATGGCGGACTTTCGCCTGGGCCAGAGAGAAGATCGTCCGGTGCTCGATACGCATTCCGATGAAGAGGGTAATAATGCCGCCGAAGCTGATGACGGCCAAGAAACTCAAGATCATCTTGCGGCGGATGGGCAGGTCATGAAAGCGATGAAACAGTTTTCGAGTCAGCATGGGCCTATACGGGATCCTCGGGCGCTGAAATCCATTATTATCATTCGGAGCAGGTCCCTGTCAACAGGAGTCCGTTCTCCGATTTTAAGAAACGCCCGCCCCAATCCTGACCGCAATTTCCTTGACACAATTTCGTAAATATGTTTAACTAATTTTCTTTCTTTTTCTCACCCTTATATATAGGGACGGGCAAAAATATAACAGCAGACAGCGCTCGGAGAGAAAGGAAAAAATCTCAATGAGAATTAACATATCCCAGAAAAAGGTCCGCGATCAATTCGTGGCCAAAGTCGAGGAGCTCAGTGGGCAAAAAATCCTGGCCTGCTATCAATGCGGAAAATGCTCGGCCGGCTGCCCCGCGGTCTCCGAAATGGACATCCTCCCCAATCAGGTCATCCGCTATATCCAGCTGGGACTCAAGGACGAGCTCTTGAAATCCAACTCTTACTGGGTCTGCGCCTCCTGTTTGACCTGTAACGCCCGCTGCCCCAAGGGGATCAAAATCGCCGAGGTCATGGAAGGCGTCCGGCAGATCCTCCTCCGGAAGCGCAAAGACCGCATCCATATTCCCAAGCTCACCGACAAGCAGAAAGAAGAGGTGCCGCAGATCGCCCTCATCAGCAGCTTCCGCAAGTACACGTCATAGCGTCTTTAAAAATGCGTATAAATTTCTTTCAACTCCAACATACAGGGAATCATCATAATGAAAATAAGCTATTATCCCGGATGCACGCTCAAAGCTAATGCCAAAAATTTCGAAGACTCGGCCCTCTGTTCGCTCAAACAGCTCGGCCTAGAGGTCGAAGAGCTCCGCCGCTGGAACTGCTGCGGAACCGTCTATTCCCTGGCGACGGACGACCTCATCCACCATATCGCGCCCATCCGCAACCTCATCTTCTCCAAAGAGGCCAAGTCCGAGGCCCTGATGACCCTCTGCGCCATGTGCTATAACACCCTCAAGCGGGCCAACGAACGCATCAAAAAGAGTCGCGATGACCGGGACATCATCAACCGCTTCATGGATGCCGAGGGGCTGGCCTATGAGGGCGACGTGAAGGTCCTCCATCTGCTGGAGCTTTTGCGCGACGAAATCAAATTCGAGAATGTCGCCAAAAAGGTCGTCAAGCCCCTGAAGAACCTCAAGGTGGCGAGTTACTACGGCTGCCTCCTGGTGAGGCCTAAAGAGATCGGCCTGGACGACGTGGAAAATCCCCGGGTTCTCGAAAATCTCATGACGGCCCTCGGCGCCGACCCCGTCGATTTTCCGTATAAAACGGAATGCTGTGCATCCTACCAGACGGTCGACAATCCCGGCATCGTCGCCGAGCGGACCTACAGGATCCTGACCTCGGCCCAAAGAGCTGGCGCGGACGTCGTCTCCGTCAGCTGCCCGCTCTGCGCGTTCAACCTGGATAACCGGCAGAAGGAAACCGTCAATCTCTATTCCGATTTTAAAAAAATGCCCATTCTGTATTTTACCCAGCTTTTGGGCATCGCTCTGGGTTGCCCCGAGGAGGCCCTTCGGTTCGACCTCCACGGCGTCGACCCGAAGCCGGCCCTAAAGCAAAAAGGATTGCTCTGAGATGTCGACAATCTATTTTGGCAATTTAAAACCGAAAAAAGGGAAAATTCATATCAACAAGACGCAATGCAAAGGCTGCGGGTTCTGCTCTGAATACTGCCCCAAAGATGTCCTCGAAATGTCCGAAGAGTTCAACGCCAAAGGCTACCATCCCCCCCGCATCAAGGACGAGGACAAGTGCATGTACTGCCAGCTCTGCGAAGCCATATGCCCTGAATTTTCCATATTTGTCACTCTCAAGGAAGAAGAGGAGGAAGAAGGTGAAAAAAGTGAAAGCCGACCCTAAGGGAGTTTTGACCGGAGCCCATTACCTCGACGGCGACTTCGCCATCGCCGAAGGCGCCCTGGCCGCCGGCTGCCGCTTTTTCGCCGGCTATCCGATCACGCCGTCCACGGAAACGGCTGAGCGGTTCGCCGAGCGCATCCCGTTCGTCGGGGGCATCTTTATCCAGATGGAAGACGAGATCGCCTCGATCACGGCCCTCATCGGCGCGGCCTGGGGAGGGAGAAAAGTCATGACCGTGACCTCGGGCCCGGGATTTTCCCTGATGATGGAGAACATCGGGTTGGCCTGCATGATGGAAACTCCCCTCGTCATCGCCAACGTTCAGCGGGGCGGCCCTTCGACCGGGCTTCCCACCCTGGTCGGGCAGGGGGACATGATGCAGGTCAGATGGGGCTCGCACGGCGATTATCAGATCATCGCCCTATCCCCCGATTCCCCCCAGGAATGCTTCGACCTCACCATCCGGGCCTTCAACTTGTCCGAAATATACCGCGTCCCGGTGTTCATCATGGCCGACGAGTGCGTCGGTCATATGCACGAGAAGGTCGTCATTCCGCCGGCCGACCAGATCGAGGTCGTCGAGCGGAAATGGTACGACGGCCCCAAGGATAAATATCTCCCTTATAAGCCCGACAAAGACCTGGTTCCCTTCATGGTTAAAGCGGGCGATGGGTATCGTTTCCACACGACAGGCCTGACCCACGACGAGCGCGGCTATCCCGTCATCAACGCCGAATGCCAGGATTGGAATGTCCGGCACCTTTCGGATAAAATCACCAAGAACGCCGATAAAATCATTAAATATGAAGAAGACCAGATCGATAAAGCGGATGTCGTGGTCATCTCCTACGGCATTACCTCCCGGGTCGCCTACCGCGCCGTGCAGCTCGCCCGCAAAGCCGGGATCAAAGTCGGAACGCTGCGGCTGATCACGGTCTGGCCCTTCCCGGAAAAGCGCATCGCGGAGCTGGCCAAAAAGGTCAAAGCTTTTGTCGTTCCCGAACTCAACCTCGGGCAGATCGTTCACGAAGTCGAACGGTGCTCTGCCGGCCAGGCCCCCGCTGTTCTGGTCTCCCACTGCGGCGGATGGGTCCACGACCCCGAGGACATCCTCAAAGCCATCAAGGAGGCAGCCAAATGACGAAAGAAACCGAACGTCCCGAACCCAAGAACCCCGTGGAAGATTTCCTCCGGATGGACCGGATCCCGCATATCTGGTGTTCCGGCTGCGGGATCGGCGTCGTCGTCTCGTCCTTCACTGACGCCCTGCGCAAAAGCAGCTTCGACCTGAACAAGCTGGCGATCGTCAGCGGCATCGGCTGCACGGGCCGCGTGGCCGGCTACATCAAGCTCGACTCCTTCCACTCGACGCACGGACGCCCCATTCCCTTCGCCACAGGGCTGAAGCTGGCCAACCCCGAGCTCAAAGTCGTCGTCTTCAGCGGCGACGGGGACATCTTCGGGATCGGCGGCAACCACTTCATCCACGCCGCTCGGCGCAATATGGACATGGTCGTGATCTGCGTCAATAACTTCAACTACGCCATGACCGGAGGCCAGGTGGCCCCCACCAGCCCCACCGACGCCAACCTCTCAACCGCCCCCTACGGCAATTTCGAACATCCCTTCAGCCTCCCCTATCTGGCCGACGCGTGCGGCGCCAGCTACGTCGCCCGCTGGACTTGCCTGCATATCCGACGGGTGACGAAGTCCATACAGGAAGCCCTCGATAAAAAAGGCTTTTCGCTGATCGAAGTCATCGCCCCCTGCGTCACGCTCTATGCCCGGCGAAACAGGCTCGGGGACGGACTGAACCTCTTGAAATACTATTACGATAATTCCGTGATCCAGCACGGCGCGGACACGCGAACGCTGGACATCGGCTATCAGGGAAAGATGATCGTTGGAAAATTCATCGATCGCGAGAGGCCGACCTTTCTCGAAAGCATGAACACGCACATGAAAAAGGCCTTGGGCGACAAATATGTTCCCTACGGAGAGCAACCATGACCGAAATCCAATTTTCTGGTTTTGGCGGGCAAGGCATCATCCGCTGCGGCCTGATCACGGGAAAGGCCGCTTCTCTCTACGACAACAAATACGCGACCATGACCCAGAGCTTCGGCCCCGAAGCCCGCGGGAGCGCCTGCAGCTCCCAAGTGGTCGTCTCCCAAGACCGGGTTCTCTATCCCTATATCACCAAGCCCGAGCTGCTCGTGTCCATATCCCAGGACGCCTACGACAAATACGAACCGGAGCTCCGCGAGGATGGAATCCTCTTGATCGATACCGACCTGGTCAAGGCTCGTCCGGCGCGGGGGAAGATCAAGATGTATGGAATTCCCTCCACCCGCCTTGCGGAAGAGCTGGGCAACCGCATTTTCACCAATCTGGTCATGCTCGGGTTCTTCACGGCCATCTCCAAGGTCGTCACGCCGGAGGCCATGAAAAAGGCCCTCCCCGGCCTCGTTCCCCAACGTTTTCTCGATATCAACATCCGGGCCTTCGACCAGGGCTATCAGTACGGCCTGGAGACTTTGAGTAAAGATCAGAAAAAGAGTTAACCATGAAGCGCACAGGTGTTTTTATCTGCCACTGCGGGGTCAACATTGCCGGAACCGTAGACGTTAAAAAAGTGGTTGAAGAACTCGCCAAGGAGCCGGGCGTCGCTCACTCCGAAGACTATGTCTATATGTGCTCCGACCCCGGACAGAACCTGATCGAGCAGGCCATCAAGGAAAAAAAGCTGGACAACATTGTCGTGGCCTGCTGTTCTCCGAACCTCCACGAGACGACGTTCAGAAATACCGCGAAAAGGGCGGGACTCAACGCCTTCACCTGCGAGATCGCCAACATTCGCGAGCAATGCAGTTGGGTTCACAAAGATAAAGCTAAGGCGACGCCGAAAGCCATCAAAATTACAAAAAGCACGGTCAAGAGAGCCCAGAAGAACGAAGCGCTGGAGCCATTGAGCGTTCCCGTGACGCGCAAAGCGCTCGTCATCGGCGCCGGGATCGCCGGGATCCAATCCGCCTTGGACATGGCCAACACCGGCTTCGAGGTCATTCTCGTGGAGCGGTCGCCCTCGATCGGAGGGCACATGAGCCAGCTTTCCGAGACCTTCCCGACTCTCGACTGCTCCCAATGCATCCTGACGCCGAGGATGGTCGAAGCCTCCAAACATCCCAAGATCAAGCTCATGACCTACAGCGAAGTCCAGGAAGTGACGGGCTACGTGGGAAATTTCAAGGTCAAGATCCTCCGGAAACCCACGTACGTGGACGCGTCCAAGTGCAATCTCTGTGACGAATGCACCAAGGTCTGCCCGGTCGTCGTTCCGAACGAGTTCGACCTCGGCCTGACGGGCCGGCGGGCCATCTACATCCCCTTCCCCCAGGCCATCCCGGCCTCGTACACGCTCGACGACAAGAATTGCCCCGAGCTCTCCCAGATCATCGCCTGCGGAAAATGCGCCGACGTCTGCAAGGTGAAAGCCATCGACTATGACCAGAAGCCCCAGATCATCGAGGAAGAGGTCGGCGTTATCGTCGTCGCCACCGGCTTTGATCTTTACGACAAGGAAATGATGGCCGAGTACGGCTACGGCAAATACGCCGACGTGATCGACGGCCTTCAATTCGAACGTATGTTATCGGCCTCGGGCCCGACAAAAGGCAAAGTCCTCCGGCCGTCCGACCATAAGGAGCCCAAGGAGGTGGTGTTCATTCAATGCTCGGGCTCCCGGGACCCGGAACAGCACTATGCCTATTGCTCCAAGATCTGCTGCATGTACACGGCCAAGCACGCCATGCTTTATAAGCACCACGTCCACGACGGCCAGGCTTACATTTTCTATATCGATATCCGCTCCGGCGGAAAAGGCTACGAAGAATTCGTCCAGCGCGCCGTCGAAGAGGACGGCGTGATCTATCTCCGGGGCAAGGTCTCCAGGATCTTCGAAGAAAAGGGCAAGATCAAGGTCTGGGGCGTCGACACCCTGGCCGGAAAGTCCGTCGAGATCGATGCCGATCTGGTCGTCCTCGCCCAGGCCATGCGGCCGTCCAAGGGGGCCGGGGAGCTGGCGAAAAAACTCAAGCTGGGACTGGACAAGGACGGCTTCCTGGCCGAAGCCCATCCCAAGCTCAGGCCCGTGGAGAGTGTTACGGCGGGAATGTTCCTGGCCGGGGCGGCCCAAGCTCCCAAGGACATCCCGGATGCCGCCGGTCAGGCGAGCGGAGCAGCCGCTAAGGCGATCATGATCCTCTCCCAGGAGCGGCTCTTCCATGCGCCGACCGTGGCCAAGGTCGTCAAAAACCTCTGTACGGGCTGCGGGATGTGCGTCGTGGTCTGCCCTTATGATGCCATCGCCCCCAAGGACGGCAAGGTCGAAGTCAATGAGGTCTTGTGCGAAGGATGCGGCACCTGCACAGCCACTTGTCTGCGATCTGCCATCCAGGTGAAAAACCTATCCCAGCATCAGGTTCATGAAATGATCAGGGCTTGCCTCGGAGGATGAAGATGACGGAAGAATTCGAACCCAGGATCATCGCTTTCTTGTGCAAATGGTGTTCCTCCGCGGGAAGCGACCTGGCCGGCGTTTCGCGAATGGAATATCCTCCCAACGTCACCCCCATCCAGGTCATGTGTTCCGGGAGCGTCTCCCCCCTGTATATTTTTTCGGCCTTCAGCCGGGGAGCCGACGGAGTGCTTGTTTCCGGCTGCCATCCCGGGGACTGCCACTATATCAAAGGCAACTTTTATGCCCGCCGGAAATTGGCCATGGTGAAGAAGCTCCTGGAGCATGTGGGTCTCGATCCGGAACGGTTCCAAATGTCCTGGGTCTCGGCCGCCGAAGGCCAGAAATACACGCAGATCATCAAGGATTTCGTCAATGAACTCAAACCTCTCGGTCCTCAGATGAAATTGAGGAGAAACCCATAATGGTGAACATCGAAGACCTCAAGTCGGAAGCAAGAAGGGTTCTCAA
>JALHTW010000041.1 GCA_022866045.1 Candidatus Aminicenantota bacterium
CGAGGAAGACATCCAAGATCACGACATGTTTAAGCTTGAGCGAATAGGCGAGCTGAAGGACGAGATACGCGGCGCCGGCGATGAAAAAGCGCGGGTTCAGGACATAGGCACAGGCCAGACTGGCCGCGGCCAGGACCACTGCCGCCGCGACGGCCTGGGGCCGGCGGACCCGGCCGGACGCGATCGGCCGCTTGGATTTCTTGGGGTGGACCCGGTCTTCGTCGAAATCGAGGACGTCGTTCACGAGATAGAGCGAGCCCGAAAGAAGGCAAAAGATCACGAACGCTCCGAGCGTTTTCAAGAAGAGGGGGACGTCGAAGATCTTCTGAGCGAAGAGGAGCGCGGCGAACAGGAAAAAGTTCTTAGTCCACTGGACGGGCCGCAATGACCGGATGATGTCTTTGATGTTCAATCGCCGTCCTTGGTCACCGGATATTCTACAATATTTCGGGCAGGCCAACAAATCCCAAAAGTCAACTCGGAGGGGAAGACCCCTTCCGACGATCGGCCGACTCTACGTCGGCCTCCCTGCCTCCCCTTCTCGGGCGGGGCATAAAACCCCGCCCTGCGACCAAGGGGGCGACTCCCCCTTGGAACCCTCTCGAGCGGCTCCCCGTGGCAAGCCACGGGGCATGTCCGCCGCTCGCCAGGGACACATGCCGGATCAACTATGGCGATGCATCCCGATCATTTTTAGCGATCGGGCCTCATCCGGAACATGTCCCCATTTTTAATATCATTCAGTGCACGTCACCGATTTTTTTTACGCCTCCGGCGTCACCTTGATCCCGAGCAGCGTGGCCGTCGTCTCCACGGCCTTCTTATGGTCCCCGTAGAACGTCACGCGGTGCCAGCCGAAGCGGTCCCATTCTCCGAGGAGCTTGTTGATGTCGCCCTTGACCTCTGCCGCGAGCTTGTTCCGGCAGGCCTTGTCCTCATCCACGTTCTCGACCGTGACGCCCTGATGCATTACGATCTCGTTGCGGGCCGGATTCCAGTCGAGCGTCGTGGTCATCTCCTGGAGCGGCATAAGGGAGCGAACGACCGCGCCCTTTCTGTTTTCCGAGTGGGAGCGGATGTGATAAGGATTCGACGGCCCCTCCGGTCCGAACATCTTATTCGGCGCGAGGCAGTGGGCGTAGATGATCTGGTTCTTGGCTGTGTCGATGACCGGGTCGGAGATGTAGCCGGGCTTCCCCGTCAGATAATTCATCATGAGCATCGTCACCGTCGAGGCCAGGTCCGCCTCGCAGGCACCGACTAAGCCGTCGTTATTGAGCTGGAAAAAGCCGAGGCAGGGGTAGGCTGTCACCTTTCCCGCGTAAATCAACCCCAGGCAGCTCATGGTGATGGCCTGAGCTTTGTAATTATTGAGCAGGTCGAGCTCGGCCAGGTACATGGCCCCGGCCTTCACGATCTCCTCGCGCGTCGGCTCGATCACTTTTGCCGCGCCCTTGATCCAGGTGTCGGCCCACTTCGAAGCCTGGATGCGGTCGGCTTTATCGTAGAGCGAGTTGAATTCCGCGGACGTGACCTGGCGGATGTCCGTCCCGAAGACGCCCTTGATCGTCTTGGGCATGTCGCCAAGGCTCTCGGCGTCGGTCACATCGATGATCCTCGAAACACGCATCCTCTTCATGCATTCAAAGCTTTTCAGCGCGTCAACGACATCCTGGAAACGGGAGGACGCAACGCCGACGACCTTCAACCCCTGGCGCCGGGCCGCGGCATTTTCAATCAGGAATTCTCCCGATCCCGCGTACAGGTCGTCGGCGAGAATCGTCGGCCGCCCCGAGAACGCGATCGCCCGCGAAACACCCGTCCAGATGCCGACGAGATACACGAGATAGCCGTCGATATCATTGTCTGTCAGGAGGAGCTTTTGGGCGTCCTCAGCTTTCTGCAGGGTCACCGGCAGGAATTCAATATTCGGACAGGCTTTCTCGAGGCGAGCCGCGAGCTCCTTGATCCGGCCTGCGTAGTCGTACCCGATGTTAGGCCAGGTCGGCCGGTCTGCCGGCTCGTGGCAAAAAACCAGCCGGACGCGGGCCCTTCCCCCATCGGCCGGAACCTCGAACCCGACTAGCTTCATCGCGCCGGGCGCAGCGGCCGTCGCGTAAGCATAGGCCGCGCACGTGGCGCAGGCTCCCAGGAACTGCCGCCGGTTGAGATTCCAGGGATACGGATTCTTAGGACGATTCATGGGACCCTCCTTTCAAGACAGCGAATGGTTTCGCTCGACACTAAGAAATATATATCAAAGCGAAAAAACAGAGTCAAACGGCAAAATCGCTGAGAAAGCAGCTCTTTTTCCGTGATGACTTATAATTGTGATTCCGTGGGTCCTGTCGCCGACCAGCCCGGCTGCCCTCGCTCCTCACCCTGACGAGGGTCCCATACGCTTCGGGCATCCGGGCGCCCTGGTCGGCGCCACCCACTTCATGAATTATCAATAATCACGGAAACGAAGATGCTTCCAATCGCTGTCAACTCCAAGATTCCGGTGACGTCCACTGAATTCCATCAAAAGCCTTCCTTGCTCAGGCATTTGTCGAGCCGACCCATTCTCTTTATAATCTTCATGTGTCTTCCGTTCACCTCCTGAGAACGCGAAGCCTAATATGGAATTCCATAGACCTGCGGCTCAAATTCCTGTAAAATGCCGCCTTTCGTTCCGAAGTTTGCTTGATCCAAGATTTTGAAACCTCGTCATAAGGGAAATTCTTGGAAGAAAAGGGACGAAACGGCGTCTAAAATATGATACTTGTAAAGAGGCTTATCTCTGTGTCTTTAAATCGCCAGGATAGAAATTAGAAGGAGACCGACGTTGAAAAGAATCGCCATCCTCTCCATTTTGGCCATGGCTCTATTGATATTCATATCCGCACCCTTCACCTATTCCCAAGAAGATCCTAAAAAGGAAGAGCCAAAAAAACAACAAGCCGAAAGCCAGGACATCGACGCGCTCAAGAAAGCCGCGCCCAAGGTGTTCATCGACGGAAATCGCCTCGACATCGATTACATCCGGACGGAAATCACGTTCGTCAATTATGTCCGGGACCGCAAGGAAGCCGACGTGCATGTCCTGATCACACAGCAGCGGACGGGAGGCGGCGGCCAGGAATACACGATCGCTTTCATCGGCTTGAACGGCTATCAAGGCCTGAAAAACGAGCTCAAATTCTTCTCCAACCGCACGGAGACCCTCGCTGAGATCCGCAAAGGCCTGGTCCAGATCCTGAAACTCGGGCTGGCTCCTTATGCGGCCCGGACGCCGATCTCCAGCATCCTCAGCTTAAATATGGAGCAGAAAGTCAAACCGACCGCTGTCGTGGACCGATGGAATTTCTGGGTGTTCAGCTTCAGCGCGCGCGGCCGGCTCAACGGCGAACAATCCCGGAAATTCGACTCGATCAATGGCAACATCGCCATCAACCGGGTGACGCCTGAATCCAAGTTTCGCCTCGGCTTTTCGGCGAGCCTCGATGAAAGCAAGTTCGATTACCTGGCCGATGACGGCACCTCCTTTAAAGAAGAGAGCTCCGCAAAATCCCAGGCGTTCGACGGGCTTTATGTCAAAAGCATCAGCGACCATTGGTCTACCGGCGTCCTTCTGAACATGAACTATTCGACGTACAGCAATATCAATTTCGGGATCACCATCGCCCCGGCCGTCGAATACAACGTCTTCCCCTATTCCCAATCGACGCGGCGCCAGCTCCGCATTCTCTACCGCATCAACTTCAATCGCAGCCAATATATCGAAGAGACCATCTACAATAAGATGTCGGAAAGCACGATGAGCGAAATTCTCACCGCCACTCTGTCATTAACCGAGCCCTGGGGAAACGCCGAAATATCGGTCGAGGGGTCCCATTATTTCCACGACTTCAACTGTAACAAGCTGAGATTATCGGCCAATCTGTCCCTGCGCATTTTGAAAGGATTGGCTCTGACGATGGACGGCCGGTATTCCGCCGTTCATGACCAGCTCGCCCTGCGGAAAGGCCAAGTCGAAATCGACGAATTGCTTTTGAGGCGAACGGAGCTGGCCACCGAATTCAGCTATTCCCTCTCCGTCGGCTTCAGTTACAGTTTCGGCTCGGTTTACAGCAACGTCGTCAATCCCCGATTCGGTGGCGGCTTTGGCGGTCCCGGGGGCGGAGGCCCGGGCGGCGGAGGCTTCGGCGGTTTTTAATGTGATGGAGACGCCGGAAGAGCCGTCCATAGGGCTATACATACCCCCGTGCACCCAAGATCGTCATCTCTACAGTTTCAGCATCAGCAACTGAACTCCGTAAGCGGGGACCAGCACTGACGGCCGCGTTGAGGTCGAGCATATCCAGAATGCGTTTTAGCCCGGGTTCTATCCCCGATCCTAAAATCCATAATGGAGGCCGAGGACAAGCCTGCGGCTGGGCTCTTCCATCGCGTCCGGGTCAGGACGGCCGAGGAACGTCTTGTCGAACACGTTCATCAGGGCGGCGTAGAAGCTTAACGAATGCCAAGCATAGCTCGCCTTGAGTTGGAAATATTCGTAATCCGGGATCGCGATCTCGGCCGGCCCCGGTTTGTCTTTTTTCCCCTGGAACGTTCCACTCACCTCCATCGACAGCCTCCCAAACCAGACGCGGCTCCCGACAAAGAGCCGGACCGGCGGGATATCGTTGATCGGCTGCCCCGTCACCCGGTTTTCTCCGTGGAGGACGAACATATTGCCGAAAATCTTCCATCCCGAAAACGGATAATATTCCACTTCGGTCTCGATCCCACGAATTTGGGCGCTGTCAACGTTGAGGTATGTATAGGTTTTGTCCGCGACCAGATAGCGGTCGATGAGGCCGTCGATTCTGTAGGAAAAGCCATAAACGCCGACGAAGAAACGTTTCGTCGTGACGCGGAGCCCGATGTCGCCGTTGAGGCTGTCCTCGGGCTTGAGATTCGGCTGGGCGATGATAAATCCTCGGCCCGTGATGCCCGAATAGAACAGCTCACTCAAGCCCGGAACCCTGTAGGCCTTAGAAACATTCGCGAACGCCGTCACCCGGTCCCCGATTTTATACGAAACGGCCAGAAAACCCGTCCACGCCTCCCGCCGGCTGTCCAAGGCGTCCGCCCTGCCTCCCGGATGGGCGCTCTGGACGAGGTGGTCCCATCGAATCCCGCCGACGATATCCATGTTTTTGAGGCCGGAATAATCGGCGGAGAGATAGAAGCCGATGTCGCCGCGCCGCCCGTCCGTAAACGGCGTTTCGACGAAGGTTTTCGTGACGTTCCCCTGGCTGTCGAAGGACGTTTCCTTGTTGTCGGCTTTCGCGGCCGCCCGTCCGAAATAATCCACGCCGCCCGTCAGACGGAAATAGTCGCCCCATTTCTTCGCGTAGGACAGCTGAACGCCGTATTCGGTGCTTTGTGTTTTAGCGTAGGTCTCCTTCGATTTCGTTCCGGCATCGATCTGGTTGGTCTGTGTTTCGAGGAAATTCGGGTTGGCGAAGGCCTGGATAATCACTTCTCCGCCCAAGACGCCCGTCTCGGTCCAATGCAACTGAACGAGATTCTGGTTCTCGCGAGGGTACCAGGTGGGTTTTGTCAGGCTGCTGCGGGTAGGTTTGCCGATGTCCGTCCCGCGCACCCCGAGAATGCTGAGAGAAAACCGGCGCCGATCGGACTCGTACGAGAGTTTCCCGAAGAGGCTGGCCTGGGTGAACGACGACCGCAGGACCTCCCCGAGGGGCGAGGAATAATTGTCCGCGTTTTCGGCCTGATAGGAAAAATAAAATCCGAACTCGCCCTTCTTCCCGGACAGCGACAAGCCGTATTTGGCCTCGGCGTTATTCGTCCCGTAGCCGGCGTGGACCGCACCGTGAATGCCCTCCTCCGTCGCTCCTTTCATGAACATTTGGATGACGCCGCCAATGGCATCCGAGCCGTAAAAAATGGAAGACGGGCTGCGAAGGACCTCGATCCGAGCGATGTCCTCCGGGCTGACGAACGAGGCGTTGGGGCCGGTCCGGCGGTCGCTGATGACGCGGGCGTTGTCGATCATGATCAAGATCCGGCTCCGCCCCAGGCCACGGATCGTCGGCACGAGCGAGAAACCGCCCGAACCGAGCGAAACCACTCCCGGAATGCCCGTCAAGACCTCCGTGATGTTCGGTGCCATCCGTTCTTCCAGGACACTCGTCGGGATTACGGTTCCGGCGGCCGGGATCTTGGTCGTCGGCTCCGGATAACGGAGGGCGGTGACAAAAACCTCTTCGTTTTGCCGGATGAACGGCGTCAGAACGATCGTCACGTCTTTCCGGGCGTCCTGGGCCGAAAGCGTCACCTCGTTTTCCCAAAAATCCGGATGGGTAACGATGAGCGTCTGTCGATCCTTGACTTCGAGGCCGAGAGAAAAACGGCCGTCCGCGTCCGTCACGGCCCGGACGCCGGTCGTCTTTTCGGCGACGACGGCTTCGGCGACCGGAAGGCCCAAGGTGTTGACGACTCTGCCTTTGATCTCAGCCGCTTGAGCCAAAGCCAGAGACACAGACAAGAGACAGGACAGGAAAAACAATTTTTTCTTCATGGATTCTACCCTTTCACAACGGCATGCCGGTCCGGCGAACATTTCAGGAGATCAAAGAAGGACCTTTTCAGGATCGGCGGAACAAGGTCCGCCGCGATTTCCGATAATGGAACCAGGACGAAATTCCATTCCGCCGGTCGAGGATGAAGGATATGCATATTATGGGAATTTGCTTTTCCCGCGGCGTGGTGAACGGCCGCTCCGGACGTGGAATCCCTTCTCTCGACCACGCCGGAAATATACTGCCGGCCGCGCGGCCATGTCAAGAACGCTCTCGGCTCTCGGCGCCCCGGGGCGGCCAAGAAGAGGTTTGTTGTAAAAAGGAAGATGCAAGAGCGGCAAGTTTTTTGTTCGAATTCGTCACCTGAACCCCGCGTTTCATGGACGCAAACTTCTTTTCTTTCTTGGCCAGGTCTCTGGGGTGGGAGAGTCAGGACGTTTTTTTTGAAGATCCTGAAGGATCAATACTGGATGTCGGTCGTGCCGGTAAAAGAGGAGGCGTTCTGGTTGAGATAGAGGAGAAGAATCCGGATGGCCATGAAAATGATGCCCCCCGCCAAGCCGATGGAATAGACCGTA
>JALHTW010000331.1 GCA_022866045.1 Candidatus Aminicenantota bacterium
GAGAGATCAATACCAACATGCCGGAGTTCGTCATCTCTAAACTGTCCGATGCGTTGAACGGGAAGGGCAAGTGCCTTAAAGATTCAAAGATTCTCATTCTCGGAATCGCCTATAAAAAAGACATCGACGACTTGCGGGAATCGCCCGCTCTCGAAATCATCAAGCTCCTCAGGGAGAAGGAATCAAAGGTCTTCTACAACGACCCCTTTATTCCTAGGATCCCCAAACTCCGGAAATATCAATTGAACCTTAAGTCGTCAGCGTTGACGCCGAAGCTATTGCGGACCATGGACGCCGTCGTGATCATCACCAATCATTCCTCGTACGACTATGAATGGATCGTTAAACAGGCCAATCTCGTGGTCGATACAAGGAACGCCACCCGGAACGTCAAAACCCAGCGACACAAGATCGTCAAGGCTTGAGAATCTCTAATCCAGCCTCGCCCCGCCGAGGAAGTCCGTGGTCTTCCCGATGTTTCCCAGCCCGAACGAGATCTTGAACTGCATGTCGGGTTTCTCCCGGAAATAAAAGATCCGGACATCGGCCTTGAGGTCCAAGCACTGGTAATGATAGACCGCGCTCAGGGCGCTGTAGAGCATTTTCTTCTCGGTAACGTTGAAATCCATTTCTCCCGTCAATTCCAGGGATACGGCCGGAATCTTGGCCCCGCCGAAAAGGCTGATCTGATGGCGGTCGTACCACGGATTTTTATAATACGGGTTCATGCTTTTATACCAGTTGATATTCAGGAAGAGATCGTCCGCCGGAGAGCCAAAGATAGCCCCCAGGCGGATACTGGACAAACTCTTAAAATAGGTGTTAAAGCTCGCGCTGAGATCAAGGCTGAAGCCGGCGCCTGGAAAGAACCGGATATAGTTTTCAAGCTCTGAGAACTGCGGAATCTTCCCATCGATCAGCAACTCTCTCATGGGACTGTCCTGTGGCGATATGAAGAAGGTCTGGAAGATGCCCCAAGTGAGGATCTCCTTCGGGCGATCTTCCTTCTTCAGGAGAAGATGGTTGGTAAGACCATATGTCACTTGATGATAACGGTAGGAACCATAAGGGGAAAAGATTTTCTGGGCGTTGATGATCGGGCTTTCGTAGCGATAGGTGACGCTAGGCTCGATGATGTGTTTCAAACGCGTCGTGCTCGGGTCTCCTCCTCCCCCGTTCCCGCCCAATTCCCAAATCCGGAAAAGAACGGGTCCGATAAGATCCACATTAAAAGCATAATTCTTGGTCAGCACCGGCTCGTCCACGATGCCGACCCCCGGCTTTTTGCTCTGCCCGTAATATCTTAGGAATCCCTCCAGCGAAAAGTTCAAGGTCAGCCAGGGGATCGCGTTGAACGGCAGGCTTAACGCCGGGCTGAAGTTGAATTCCTGGTTCCTGAGTTGACTGTTCGTCTTATACTGGGAATCCCAGCCGTATTGCCAATTGTTGAAGGATGACGAGAAGGAAAAATACAGAGGAGAAAAGAGCTTTATCTTGAACGAATCGAAGTTGATCTGGGGAAGATATTTATACACGACCGAGCCGCTATAAAGGGGGAAGCTCGTTTCGAACTGAGCGGCCCGGATGCTGAAGCTGTAAGAGGACCAGGACTTCGAGAGATAGACCTGCGAGCTGCGGTTGAAGACCAGGGCCCGCATGAGATTGTTGTCGAATTCTCTCAAAAACTGAAAAGAACTCTGGTAATCCAGGTTCGCCACGAGGCTGAACCCGCCGGGGAGAGGCTGGTTGTGGTTCCAGCGGATGATATAGGCGTTCTCCGGCTTGATCTGGCCGGGCTGCGATTTGAACATGAAGTAGTAGAGGTGGAGGTCGCCGCCCGTCCCTCCGTTAAAAATATACCGGAATTCCGTGCCGGCTCCCACGCCCTTGGCCGAATAATAATCCAGGCTGAATGTGGCATCCATGTTCCGCGCCATCGCCCAGTAGAAGCCCTGGGAATAGGAAAAGCCCTTGATCTGCGAATACCCGATCTGGGGCATCAGGAATCCCGTCGCCCGCTGCCTGTCGAGCGGGTAACGCATGTACGGCCAATAGAATATGGGAATTTTCTTGATCGAAAAGACGGCGTTCCGCATCTCGATATAATCGCCTTTTTTTAAATCGGCCTTGGAGAAGGAAAATTTCCAGCGGGGCGTCGGCTGGGTGCAGGACGTGAAGTTGGCCTTTTCTAAGCTGTACAAGTTGTCCGCCTTCCGTTCGATAGAGGCAGCCTCATAGAGGACCGAGGGCTGGATCCGGCCGAGCACCTGATCGAGCTTCCCCTGGTGCGTATCCAGGTTGAAAGACATCTTCTCGCAATTGACCACCTCTTCCGGGAGCTCGAGAGATACGTGTCCCGTGGCCAGAGCGTCCTTGGTTTTCGTGTCGACTTCGACCCGGTCGGCGAAAAGCTTGATCTGTTTATAATACAGTTCCACTTCGCCCGAAGCGACAATCCGGTCTTCAGCTTTTTCAAGCGTCCAAGCATAAACGCTCAATTCTCCCATGATTATGACCGCCTTCTGCTGAGCGCGGATCACGGATACCAGGGCGAGGATGATCGAGGCGGAGAGGAAGACTTTAATAAAAGCGGAGATAGCGGTTTTTTGGGGGGCGAACAGAACTGCTTTATTTTGAACGAACTTCAACATCATCAAAAATCTTACACGACCGTCCCCGATTAATCAATAAAATCAACTGAGTCCAAATCTGACCGTATATCACTTTCGGGCCTTTGCACCTTTCTACACATTAAACACGCCGGTGTCGATCCACTCTTTCTTCAGGACCGACCAGAAATCCTCGGCCAGCCCGTGGAGGATGTATTCGTAGGGCAGCCAGCCGTAGCCGTTGTCCCCCCATCCTTTCCCCCAGGAATTGCGGATAAGGAGCGCGCCCATGCACTCACCGCCGCTCGAGGCAGTCGCGATCTTGACCCGGTCGTCATAGCCGACGGCCGCGACGGCGTGCCCGCCCAGAATACGCTCGGACGGCCCCGGGAAAGGGATCGCGCCCCGCTTGTCCACTAGTTCAATGGAGCTGTAGACCGTGAACCCGAACATCGAAGGATGACCGCCGGCGAGGTGGGCCTTGACCCGCTCGAGGACGGCGCCGGGCAGGACACCCGGCGGGTCGTGCCGGTAGTACTGAATGGTCTTGTAGTTCTGGGCGAAGGCGTAACAGAAGGCGGGCGGCTCTTTGTCGAATTTCTCCCCGTCATCGGTGTAGGGCCAATATTCCTCCGGCGGAACGCCGAAGAGAACCATCGCGCCCATCGTCTTGCGGAGGTAGGCCCCCGTATCGCCTTTCATCTTCATCAAGTTGCGGGTCACTTTGTAGAGAAAAAGGCGCGAAGCGTCGATGTGACGGCCGAACGCTTTGCGCTCGTAATACTCGATGGCGCCGACGCCGGCGTTCGCCGTGCACGAGCCGAGACTGCGCTGGTCCTCGACGGGCGAGCACCACTCGCGGAGGTCGGCCGACGCGGGCAGGGACGCCGGTTTCGGCCTTCGGCCCGCGGCGGCAGCCCCGGCCTTCTTCACGGTCCCGGGAACGGGGATCACGCGCGCCGGAGGCAGCCCGGTCGGAAGCAGGATCTCCCTGATAGAAACCGTATCCGCGGTGTAATCCCTGAAATCCGGAAGGTCCGGGATCCAGCCAAAAGATAAGATGCGGGATTCTTGTTCCATTATCAGATCTCTCCTTGCGAAATCAAAATCGTGTCCCCAATTTACCTAATCAAATCCAAATTTTCAATTTATTTTATTCGATTTGCGCCGGCCGGTTTTTTCAGATAAAATTTTCTTCATGTCGAAATTGGGATACACATAACGCGGAGTCATGGGGTTTTATTCTTTTCTCCGCGGAATATGGACCCGATAAGGAGACAGCCTATGATAAAAGCATTGGTCTGCGGCGCCGGAGGGTTCATCGGAAGTCATCTCGTAAGAAGGCTGAAAAACGAGGGATGCTGGGTCCGCGGCGCAGACTTGAAATATCCGGAGTTTTCCAAAACCGCGGCGGATGAATTTCTCCTCCTGGACCTCCGCGAAGAGAAGAATTGCCGGGCGGCGGTGAGGCTCGGGAAGAGTGAAACGTTCGACGAGGTCTATCAATTGGCCGCCGATATGGGCGGGATGGGGTTCATCCACTCGGCCGAATGCGAGATCATGAGGAACAGCGCCCTGATCAACATCCACATGGTCGATTCCGCGGCGAACGCGGCCGTCAAACGCTATTTCTTCTCCTCGTCGGCCTGCGTCTACCGGGACATGAAACCCAAAGAGCCGGAACTGTCGGAGGAGGAGGCGTATCCCGCGCTGCCCGACAACGAATACGGCTGGGAAAAACTCTACACGGAGCGCCTGGTGATGACCTACGGCCGACGGCACGGCCTGGCCGCGCGGATCGCCCGCTTTCAAAATTGTTATGGCCCTGAAGGAACCTGGCAGGGGGGAAGGGAAAAGGCTCCGGCTGCCCTGTGCCGGAAGATCGCCCAGGCAGAAGACGGGGGTACGATCGAAGTCTGGGGAAAAGGAACGGCCCTGCGGGCCTATACCTACATCGACGACATGATCGAGGGGATCATCCTGTTGATGCATTCCGACCTCGAAAACGGCGTGAATATCGGCCGCCAAGAATATGTTTCCGTGGACGAGCTTGTCCAAACGATCGCCGCTGTCGCCGGCAAGAAAATCCACATGAAGCACGTCGCGGGACCCGTCGGAGTCAAAGCAAGGAATTTCCGCAACGACCGCATCACCTCGATCGGATGGAAATCGAAATGCTCGCTGCGGGACGGCATCGCCCGGACCTACCCCTGGATTAAGGCGCAGGTGGAGGCGAATCGGGATCAGGCCTCGTTATCTTGATCATATAGGTGTAAAACCATTGTCGGATCGTAAAATCTCTGATAAGGCCAGACCCCAATTCGCGAGAGAATTAGAGTCCATGTCCCGGAATTCCACCTGGGACTATCTCATCATCACGGCCGCCAATGAACAGCAGGCCTCCGCCTATAGGGCGCTGCTCGACCAAAGGAAGAACCTGGGGCTCATTCCGGACGTGAAAAATATTATGGTCGTCCCCGACCCTGAAGGAAAACGGATCGGAAGCGGCGGGAGCACCATTCTCTGTCTCTTGACCGTGCTTGACCGCGAAGGAACGCCTTTCTTGGAGCCTATCCGAACTCCCTCGAAGCGGCCATCCGTTTTCCAAAATCTGCGCGTCCTCATCATCCATGCCGGAGGGGATTCCAAGCGGCTGCCGGCCTATGGGCCGTGCGGGAAGATCTTCCTCCCGATCCCCGGGGAGTCGGATCAAGCCGTGCCGCTGGCCTTATTCGACCGGCTCCTTCCGACATACCTGAAGCTTCCCCAAAATCCAGGAGGAAAAGGGCAGATCGTTGTCTCGACGGGCGACGTTCTTCTCTTTTTCGACCCGCAGAAAGTCCGCTTCGACCGCGAAGGGATCACCGGGCTGGGCTGCCGTGCCTCTCCCGAAACGGCTAAAAATCACGGCGTGTTCTGTGCCGATCCCAACGGCCGGGTTCGGATATACCTTCAAAAGCCGGATACGGCCGAGCAGGCTGAAAAAGGGGCCATCGATCATGCCGGGAAGTCCGTTCTCGACATCGGCGTCTTCAGCTTTGACGGGCCGACAGCCGAGCGGCTGCTCGAGCTCTGCGGACCGCTCAAGGCGCCGGCGGGGAAATGGACCTGGACGGACGATTTTAGCCGGGAAATAGAGCGATTCGGTCTGGATTTTTACCGCGAGATCTGCACCGCTCTGGGGACAGAAACACATTGGGCTGATTATGAAAGATCGGTCCGGCGGGCCGGATCGGGGTTGGCGGAACGGCATCTCCGGACGATCTACCGGTCGCTATCCAAAACACCCTTCTCCCTGTGCCTTCTGCCCCAGTGTGAATTCCTTCATTTCGGCACGTCCCGCGAGCTCGTCGCCAGCGGCCAAGAGCTGCGGAGCAAAAACAGACGCTTTTCTCGTCAGGCGCCCTGCCTCAATATCAACAATGAGATCTCCGGAGAGGGCAAGATCATCGGTCCCGATTCCTGGGTCGAAGGCTGTCGCGTCCGAGCGCCATTGAACCTCGGAGGAGAAAATGTCGTCGTCGGAGCCGACGTGGACGCCCCGACATCGGTCCCTCCAAGAACCGTCCTGGATATTCTCAAAGGCAAAGATCGGAAGGGACGCCAGGTGTGGTTCGTCCGCTGTTACGGGATCGACGATGAGATCCACAAATCCGAAGC
>JALHTW010000332.1 GCA_022866045.1 Candidatus Aminicenantota bacterium
ATTAACGCCTGGGCGCGGCATTTTGTCCGTCCGCCGTTTCAGCTTAACAAGCTTCACGAATCCGACGCGGAGCTTGTCGAAACCGAGGACGGCTCTCCCATTCTAGCCGTCACGATCGATACCGTGTCCGAAGAGATCAGGCAAGGCTTGTACCGCGATCCGTTCACCATGGGCTGGGTGACCGTGATGGCCAATTTCAGCGACTTGGCCGCGGTCGGCGCCGAGCCTTTGGGGATCGTCATCAGCGTGTCGCTTCGGCCGGAAAGGGCAGATTCTTTCCGGGATGGACTCGCTCAAGGAATGGCGGCAGCCTGTCGGGCGCTCGGCGTGTTTATCCTGGGGGGTGATACATCCGCGGCAGCCGAGGTCAGCCTGACAGGCTGCGCCTTTGGATTCGTGCCGCGCGGCGAAAAATTGATGCGCGTCGGCTGCCGGCCGGGAGACGCCGTCTTCCTCAGCGGCGGCGCGGGGTGCGGCAACGCCCTGGGCCTGAGAGTGCTGGCTCGAATGCCCGAGGAGTTTTTCCCCGAGGGGTCCTACAGGCCCCTAGCGCGGCTCAAAGAAGGGAAACTGATCAGAAAATTCGCTACATCCTGCATGGACACGAGCGACGGTCTGTTCATCACGCTCGACCAACTCGTCCGGCTCAATCACATCGGTTTTAGCATCGCGGCCGGCTGGGAAAAAATGCTCGCTCTTGATGCTTATCAATTTTGCGGCCGGACAGGAAGTCCATACTGGTTTATGGCTGCGGGCATTCACGGCGAATTCGAGCTCGTTTTTACGGTCCCCCAGAAAGCCGTCAACGAATTCTTGGAAGCCGCGGAAAAAATGAACTTCCATCCCATCCTGCTGGGAGTCGTCCAGGAAAAGCCGGGTATTGAACTTGTGTTGCCTTCCGGAGATAAAACTGAGATCGACATGGCGCCGCTGCGAAATCTCTGGGCTGCCGGAGATTCCTCTCTGACGCGGCTCCTTGAAGAGCATCATGCCTGGGGAAGAAAATGGAGGCTCGAGCCATGATTCCGGTCGCGCGCCGCATGATTTGGAGGGAAAAAGCGCGCTTTTTTATCACCGCGGGCGGCCTGGGGCTGACGACCATGCTCATGCTCTTCCTGCTCGGGGTGTATGAAGGGGTTAAAAGGGGATCGACCGGCTATGTGCGGGAATGCCGGGCCGACATTTGGGCCTGCGAAAGCAATTCCACGAATCTCCTCCGGAGCTCGTCCTTCATGCCCGCTTCTCTCGGAACAGAATTTCAAAAGGCGGACGGCGTCCGGAGCGCCGCAGGAATTCTCAGGATCCTCGCGACGACGAAGATCAAGGGAAAACCGGTGACGCTTTTTCTGTTCGGATTCGATCCGAGGGAGCCGTTGGGAAAGCCCCCGCGGATTATCAAGGGAAGGGCGGAGATCGGTCCGGGCGAGCTCATCGTGGACCGGGCGTTTGCCGCGAAATTCAAGCTCATCCCGGGCGATTCGATCGAGATCCATGGCCGGAGCTTCCGGATCGCGGCCGTCGGGGAAGGGATGAACGCCGTCGTGACCCAGTTCGTTTTCACGACGCTCGAGGACGCCCAAAAGCTGCTCGGATTCCCCAGCGTCGTCAGCTTCCATCTGCTGTCCTTAAACCCGGGCGCGACGGCGGAAACCGTCATTCGAGACCTCAAAAAAAGCCATCCGACGCTGTCCTTTTTCACGAAGAAAGAGTTCATCCGGAACAACTTGGACGAGATGGAAACGGGCGTGCTCCCGATCTTCTGGACGATCGCTCTGCTCGGGGGGATTATCGGCGCGGCTCTCATTGCCTTGATGCCCTATGGATCGGTCCTGGAGAAGAGAGAGGATTATGCGCTTCTTAAGGCGATCGGGGCGCGGTCGAGGTTCTTGCTGTTCGTTATCCTGAAACAATCTTTGATCGGCTCGGTTGCCGGATTCATGATCGGGCTCGCGCTCGACGCCGTCCTCTCGCCGGTCCTCCTCAAGCTCGTTCCCGGTCTGTCCGTGGTTATGACGCTTCGCGCCGTGATCGTCGTCTTCGCGGCCGTCCTCCTGATCGCCGGCCTCGGCTCTTGGGCGCCGGTCAGGAAATTGTCACGCATTTTCCCGATGGAGGTCTTCCGGTGAACGACATCCGTCATTGTCCCATGATCGAAACCGAGAACTTGACGAAGGTCTATTTCAATAATTCCCACCCGTCCGTCCAGGCCGTCAAGGACATCAGCCTGAAGATCGGGCAGGGAGAGATTGTCCTCATCAGCGGACCGAACGGCAGCGGCAAGACGACGCTCCTCTCCATGCTGGGCTGCCTCCTCAATCCGCACGCAGGAACGATCAGGATCTGCGGCCGGGATGTGACCGCCTTAAGCCAAAAAGAGCTGACGGAGTTCCGGCTGAGGAATATCGGGTTCATCTTCCAGAACTTCCGGCTGCTCGATTCGCTGACCGTGATGGAAAACGTCGAGCTTCCGCTCGTCCTGGCCGGGATCCGGCGGCCGGTCTCCCGCGACCGGGCCGCAGCGGCGCTTGAAGAACTAAAGATGTCTCATCGAGCGAATTTTTACCCGAATGTCTTGAGCGGAGGGGAAAAACAGCGGGTGGCCATCGCCCGCGCCCTGGTCAACGATCCGGCCGTCATCCTGGCCGACGAGCCCACGGGAAGCCTCGATTCGAACGCCGGGCAGGCCACCGTTCAATTGCTGCGAGAAGCATCACGGAAGCGCGGCAAGACCGTCATCATCGTCAGCCACGACGAGAGAATCCGCCATTTCGCCGACCGCGTTATCTCCATGGAAGATGGGCGCGTGAAAAAGGAGGAGCGGCCATGACGTCCTTCTGTCGAAAGATCAACTATTCGTCGTCGAACGAGGACAGCCTGTCCGAGATCAAAGCGCTCAAGATCCGCGAGACCGACCGCGTGCTCTCCATCACGGGAAGCGGGGCGCGGACTCTCGACCTTATGATCGCGAAGCCGGCCGAGATCGTTTCAGTGGATTTCAATCCCTGCCAGAATCATCTGCTCGAGCTCAAGATGGGGGCGAGCACCGCCCTGGCCTATGAGGAATTCCTGGAGTTTCTGGGCATTCGCCCATCCGATAAAAGGACCGAAATTTATAAGGGACTGCGCGAGCGGCTTTCCGAGGAGGCCAGAAACTATTGGGATAAAAACCTTCGCCTGATCCAGAACGGAGTCATCTATCAGGGCGGATGGGAAAAATATTTCAAACAGCTCGCGACGATCATCGGCCTTGTCCGGGCCGACCTCCTCCAGGCGATTTTTTCGAGCCGCGAGATCGGCCGGCAGGCGCGGCTCTGGAGCGAGGTTTGGAATTCCCGGGAGTGGAGGGTGTTCCTCCGCTTCGTCTCTCAACGCGCTGTCTGGAAATATATCTTCCGGGACCCTGGATTTTACCGCTATGTCCCTGAGGATTTTTCGATCTATGAGTGCTTCAAAACCCGGTTCGAACATGCCTTTAAGACCATTCTCCTCCGGGAAAGCGCTTACGCCTCGCTCTTATTTTTGGGCCGGTATAGCGAGGCCTTGCCTCCGCATCTTCAGAAAGAGAACTATGAGACGCTCCGGGAAAATCTTCACAAAGTCCGCTTCGTGACCCGCTCGCTTGGCGATTTCCTCGATGAGAGCGAGAAAAATTCTTTTGACAAATATTCCCTGTCGGACTTTTCCTCCTACACGGATGAACGGGAGTACGGGCGAATATGGCGCGGCGTCCTGCGAACGGCGGCTGCCGGGGCGCGTGTCTGCGAGCGGCAGTTCCTGGTTAAGAGAGCGTTGCCGGCCGGAGTTCAGCCTTATGTCTGTCGGGAAAGCAGCCTTGAGAATGAGCTTGAAAAGACGGATGACTCGATCTTTTTTTCTTTCGTCGTCGCCGAAGTGCGGAGCGCGGGACCATGAGTGATATCAAGATCTCGCCATTTTCCCCGGAGGATGAGGGGGCCGCCCTCGCCTTGGAAGAGCAGTGCGTCCAGGGAACATCGTTGAGGCTTAAATTCTGCCGGCCGAATTTCCGCTCCCGCTCCGAGCTCTATGAGAATTACCGGATTACCTGCGCGCGCCGGGATGGAGAATTCATCGGCATCATCGCCGGGGCGTTGAAAGAGGTGAAACTGCATGGCGAGGATATCCGTGCTCTCTACGTCTATGACCTTCGGGTTCACCCCGCCTTCAGAAAAATGGGAGTCGGGAAAAAATTGACGAGCGCGCTTATTGATGAGCTGGGCAAAAACGCGGACTGCCTTTATACCCTGATTAACGGTGAGAATGAGAGGGCTTTAGGTTTGGCCCGCTATAATTTTGGGCCCAAGGTCATCATTCCTCTGACCTATGTCCTCATTCCCGTTTACAAAAAACGAGCGGAAAAAACGCCGTGGAAATTCGAGAAAGCGCGGAACATCCATGAATCATATCTCAGGAATAAGACGGAAATGGAATTTTTGCCTTCTTTCAATGAGGAGAAACAGGCGGGATATGTGGCCGGCCTGGCTCTCGACGGGCAGTCTGAGGCGGGCTGCTCGGTCTGGACGAACGAAAATATTCTAGCCGAGCAAGTGACACGGATTCCTTCCCGGATGAACGCGCTGCGCATTTTAAACCGCCTCCTTAGGCCTTTGATCAAACTGCCGCACATTCCCGCGCCGAATGAGGTCATCCAGAGCTGGTTCCTGTTCGACCTTCAGGGAAACAGCGCCCAGAGCTTGAAAAGTCTTCTCGCGGCCGTCAACAACTATGCCCTCGCCCACGGCCGAACCTATCTTTACCTCCTTCTCCAAGACAACGATCCGATGCTTCAAGCCCTCCGCGCGACGGGCTTGAAGTTCTTCACGTTTCCGTATCGCTTTCTGGCTAAAGGGCGGGCCTTCCCCCGGGAATCCGATAACATTTATATCGACATTCGGGATTTGTGAGGAAATGTCGGCAGGCAAAAAGTCTTTGCAAAGGCGCTCTATTTTGTCCAAGGCGCAAACTTCAATGACTCGAACGACTTAAGCTCGGGGTAGCTTGTCTGGTCGATCTGGAGCGGTGAGATGGAAATGTAGCCGTTATAGAAGGCCCAGACGTCGGTCTTGTCTCGTCCCGGCTCGAGCGGCTTGTATGTATTCCAGAAATAAACTTGGGCCAAAGGATTCACCCGCTTCTCATAAAACTCATAAGGAGGTCTTGTGTCTTGAGGGACCACCATCACGCCCTTGATCTGGTCTTTTGGCAGGTTGGGGACGTTCACATTAAGGAACGTCCCAGGCCTCAGTGGCTTTTCTTTGAGTTTCTTCACAAGATCGGCGATAAATTCAGCGGCCAGCCCGTAGTCCATAGTTTTTCCCCTCCCGAAGTGGGCTGCGATCGCGGGAATGCCTTTCATGGCCGCCTCCCTTGCGCTGCCGACGGTCGCTGAATAAAACGTGACCGTTCCCAAATTTTCTCCCTTATTGATACCTGAGACAACGATGTCGGGCCTGTCCTTGACCAGAGATTCCAAGGCCAGCCTGACGCACGTGGCCGGCGTGGCCGTGATGCTGAACCATTTAGAACCGTTTTTCTCCGTCTCTGTCACCAGGATCGGATCCCTGGATGTGACGCTGTGGCTGGCGCCGCTCGCCTCCTGGGAAGGAGCGGCGACGGTCACTGTCCCGAGCTTGGACAGTTTCTCAAAAAGGGCGGCAATACCCGGCGCATTAATACCATCGTCGTTGGAGAGGAGGATCTTTAGCGGCGTTTGGCTTGATAGCGACAGGCAGCCGAAGACGAAAATAAAGAATATCGTGCTCAGAATGATGACCGGATAAGATATCTTCTTCATCTCAATCTCCTTTCTCGCCTCAAAAATTTTCACTGCCCTAAACATGTGCAATCTTCGCAAACTGCTTGCCTTTCAGCTTGTTAGGTTATAACGTCTCCGACTTTTCCACAACCTTATGCACATGTTTTGTGGAAAAGCGGGCATCTCGTCGTCACCGGTTCGGATAAAGATCGAACCACCATTCCGGCTGGCCCTTGAGCCAGCGGTCGAGCCAGGCGATGATCGTCTTGGTCCAGAGAATTCTTTTGTTGTATGTCAGCACGTGATGGTTCTGGTCGAAGAACTGGATGTATTCAACTTCTCTCCCCAGAAGCTTGAGGGCGGTGAAGAGCTGCGTGCTTTCGCCGGGCGGAACATTCGTGTCCACGGCGCCGTGAAGGAGGAG
>JALHTW010000333.1 GCA_022866045.1 Candidatus Aminicenantota bacterium
ATTCTTCAGCAGATAGGCCCGTCTTCAACCGGACTGTGACCCTCCGCGACACGTGGGCCAGGATCACCAAAGCCGGCAAAGAAAACGAATAAGAGCCTAGAATAAAATCCCGCCACCCCCGTTTTTTAAATGAGGAGGAGAAATTTCTCCGCAAAATAAAAAGCCTCTCTTCCAGGCAGGGAGAGAGGCTTTGTGTTTATAGGGTACCCCTCTTATAAGAGTACCCCGTCCCAACTAAATTCGAGTGACAGGCACCCGTCTTGGCGCCCGTCACCGGATTTAAATCTCTTATCTATCTGCGAACGCGAACACCGTCAGGAAGCCGTGCTGGCTGATCTTGGCGATGAGCTCGCCGCTCGTCTTCTCCACACTGTCGCTCGTCTGATGATAGTCCGAAGTCATGGCCGCCATATAATAGACATATGGCAATTTGATCTGAGCGAACGACGAGTGGTCGCTTCCGCCGCTGCCGGCGCCGAGGGCGTTTTCACGGAGGGCAAGGTCGAGTCCGACGTAATTATTCATTTCGCGGGTGATATCCGGGAAGGCGGTGCCGGCCGTCAGCTGGACGGTGACGAACCAGGGAGCGCGGATCTTTTTGACAAGGGCTTCGGCGCCGGAGACATTGTATTGTCTGACCGAGCGGGCCAGCGTCGTGTCGTCGAAGGGCCGGCTGATCATGTCGTAGTTGAGATAGCCGACTGTTTTGTCGATCGGGAAGGGCGGATTCAGTGTGTAGTAGCGGCTGCCGAGCAATCCTTCCTCTTCTCCTGTCCACAGGGCGAACACGATCGAGCGCTTCGGTTTGACCGGGCTGGCGGCGATCGCCTTGGCGATGTTCATGACTCCGACCGAGCCCGAGGCGTTGTCGTCGGCGCCGTTATAGACGTAGTCCTCCCACTTGCCCAGGCCGTCGAAGTGGGCGCCCACGACGAAATATTCATCCTTGAGCTTGGGATCTGAGCCTTCGATGATGCCGATGACGTTGAGCGCCCGGATCAGGGCCGTCTTCGCCGTGGTGGAGATAGTGACAATTGTCCCGGGTAGGGCCATGGACGCCGGCTTGTTTGTAGTTTCGATCTTTTTCTTCAGATCGTCGATGGTCTGTCCCGTCACTTCCAAAATGGCGTTGGCCATGTCCCGGGTGATGGTCATGGTCGTCGCGCCGCCTCCGCCCATCGGTCCGCGTCCGGAGACGCCGGGGATCGACAGGCTCTGCCGGGGCTTATTCACGATCGGCCGTTCGTCGTTTGGCCGCCGGACCGCGGACATGCTCCGGAACGTATCGCTGTCCCGGCCGACGTTCTGGACCTGGAATATGGCTGCCGGGCCGAGTTTCTGGATTTCCGCGATCTTATTGAATCTCTGGGCTCCGCCCGGGCCGCCGGGGCCCCTGAAAGCCATCTCTGGCCCTCCGGCCGGCGCCGCGGGGAAGTATTTATCCTTCAGCTCTTTTTTCTGCTGGAAAGGCGACTTGGGATCGTCGCGTCCGGGCGCTTCGGTCAGGATGAGGACGACCTTACCCTTGAGATTGAGGTCCTTGAGTTCATCGAACTTGATCGAAGGTTCCTGAATGCCGTAGCCGATAAAAACCACCGGCGCGGTCAGAGTCTCGGCGTTACCGCCGCGGCCCATGCTCTGATAATCGACGCCCGCCTGGAACGCGCGCGTCTTCAGCGCGCCGCTCTTATTCACTTCAAGGCTCATCGAACTCTGAACATCGGAGGTCGATTTCAAGGCGAATTCCTGAAAATAACTCCGCTCGCGAGGCTGCGCCGGCTGGCCCGCAGGGGCGCCGCCCATGCCACGCTGGCCGCCGCCGCTGGGCATATCACCGGCAGGCTTGACGCCCCACAACTTGAAGAGCGAAGCCGCGTACTCGGCGGCTATGGAGTAGCCGCGCGTCCCGGTTTCCCGTCCTTCCATCCAGTCGGACGACATGAAGGCCAACATGGCCAGCGAATCTTTGGCCGTGATGGCTTCCAGGCCGGCCTTGTACTTGTCCGGAGCCGGCTGGGCCTTGTCGACCAGGCTCAGGGCTTTCTGGACGTCCTCGAGCTTCATCTGCTGCTGGGGCGGCTGTTGCGCTTGCAGATAGAACATCGTGGCGACGACAAAAAGCGCGATCAAGATTTTCTTTTTCATTCATACCTCCTAGAAGTTATAAACTATCACTATTTAGACGAAACGGACAGAGATTTTCTTTCAAAATTTTTACGAATCGCCGCCGACAGGGACTTGGAATCATGTCCCCGAAGGTGATCGACGGTCAGTCTTTGAAGCTGTTGACAGGGATTCTCTCATTAAGATACAGTTCGGAATGTCCCCAAATGCCGACCATCATATGATGGAGAAGAAGCCGTCTCTTGACGGAGCGCAGATTTCTATGATCCGGGAAAATAGGCGTGCCCGGCCTGCGGATTTTTGATACTGGCGTCAGGAGGAAGAGCGATGAGATCACGGACCCGTCTTGTGAAAACTGTTCTGACGATGCTGCTCTTTGCGGCCGCGGCATCGACCACCTTCGGCCAGCCATATGACGCGAAATACTTAGCTGGAATGCGCTGGCGCTCGATCGGCCCGTTCCGGGGCGGCCGGACAAGGGCCGTTGCCGGCGTCCCGAGCCAACCCAATGTTTTCTATATCGGCGTGTGCAACGGCGGCGTGTGGAAGACGACCGACTACGGCCATACCTGGTACCCCATCTTCGATGACCAGCCGACCGGTTCGATCGGCGCTATCGCCGTGGCAGAGTCTGATCCGAACATCATCTACGTCGGAAGCGGCGAGGGACTGCAGCGCCCGGACCTTTCAGTCGGCGACGGCCTCTTCAAGTCCACCGACGCCGGCAAGACCTGGACGCACCTCGGCCTGCGCGATGCTCAGCAGATTCCTCAGATCATCGTTGATCCGCGCAATCCGGACCGGCTGTTCGTCGCCGTTCTCGGTCATCCGTACGGCCCGAATGAGGAACGAGGCGTCTTCCGCTCGACGGACGGCGGCCAGACATTCGAGAAGGTGCTCTTCAAGGATGCGGACACAGGTGGATCCGAGCTCGCCTTCGATCCTAAAGATCCTGACATCGTCTATGCCGCCCTTTGGGAGTCCAGGCAGGGTCCCTCTGAGAACGCCGCTTGGAGCGGCACCGGCGGCGGGCTCTTCAAATCGTCTGACGGCGGCAAGACGTGGCAGCAGCTCGTTCCCACCGGTCTGGACGGCGTTGTCCAGGCCAACTTGGCCATTGCGCCGAGTGACCCGCGCCGCGTTTACGCGGCGATCGCCATCGCCCGAGGTACGGGCATCTATCGCTCGGACGACGCGGGCGATACCTGGACGCGGATGGCCGATTCGCGTCCCGCCGGCCGCATCGGCGGCGGCGATCTTCCGCGCCTGGCGGTTCATCCCAAGAATCCTGACATCGTCATCGTCACCAGCACGGTATCATGGAAGTCGACGGACGGGGGCAAGAGCTGGAGGGGATTCCGCGGCGCCCCGGGCGGCGACGACTACCAGAACATCTGGATCAATCCCAACAACCCGGACATCATCCTGATGGCGAGCGACCAGGGCGCCATCATCACCGTCAACGGCGGCCGGACGTGGAGCTCGTGGTATAACCAGCCGACCGCGCAGCTGTACCATGTCGCGGCCGACAACGCCTTCCCCTACCGCGTATACAGCGGGCAGCAGGAGAGCGGATCAGTCGGCATCTCGAGCCGGGGCAATGACGGCCAGATCACGTTCCGCGAATGGCACCCGGTCGGTGTCGACGAGTACGGGTATGCCGCTCCTGACCCGCTCGACCCGGACATCGTCTACGGCGGCCGGAGCGTAACGCGCTACGATCGCCGGACGGGCCAGGTTCAGAACGTCGGACCGAAACCGGTCCGGTCCCCCGACTTCCGGACCGTGCGCACGCAGCCGGTCCTCTTTTCGCCGGTCGATCCGCATATCCTCTTTTTCGCCTCGAACACGCTGTGGAAGACCGCCAACGGCGGACAGAGCTGGCAGCAGATCAGCCCCGACCTCTCGCGCAAGACCTGGGAGGTGCCGGCGAGCGTGGGCAAATACCAGAAGGAAACGTCGGCCCAGCCGGCGCAGCGCGGAGTCATCTACTCCATCGCGCCATCCTACCTCGACGTCAACCGCATCTGGGTCGGCACCGACGATGGGCTTATTCATGTGACGGTTGACGGCGGGATGAACTGGAAGGACGTGACCCCGCCGCAGCTAACCCCGTGGGCCAAGGTTTCCATCATGGACGCCGGCCGCTTCGACGCGCAGACGGCCTATGCGGCTATCAACACCCTCCGCCTCGATGACATGCGGCCGCATATCTACCGGACACATGATGGAGGCAAGACATGGACCCATATAACCAACGGCATTCCCGACAGAGCGCCGGTCAACGTTGTCCGCGAGGACCCGAAACGCAAAGGGCTGTTGTTCGCGGGCACGGAGCGCGAAATCTATGTCTCGTTCGATGACGGCGACCACTGGCAGTCGCTGCGGCTGAACATGCCGGCAACGTCGATGCGTGACCTTATTATTAAAGATGATGACCTGGTGGTCGCGACGCACGGGCGCGGGTTCTGGATTCTCGACGACATCACCCCGGTGCGCCAGCTCAACCAGGCCGTCGTCACGGCCGAGGCCGTCCTTTTCGCTCCGCAGGTCGCGGTCCGAGTCCGGTGGAACATGAATACCGACACGCCTCTTCCACCGGATGAGCCGACCGGAGAGAACCCGCCGGACGGCGCCGTTATCAATTACGCCCTGAAGTCGGACGTCTCGGGCCCGGTGACGCTGGAGATCCTTAATGGCGCCGGAAAGCTCGTCCGGCGGTATTCGAGCGCCGACCCCGTCGGAACTCCGGATCCGGCGACCGCATCGGTCCCGCTGTATTGGTACCGGCCGCCGCAGGTCCTCTTAACGATTCCCGGCATGCACCGCTTTATGTGGGATATGCATTATCAGCTTCTGGCCGGAGGGGGAGGGCGCGGCGGACTTCCCATCGCGGCCGTTCCACGAAACACTGTGTCGTCGCCGAACTCGCCCTGGGTGGCGCCGGGAACATACACCGTCAAGCTGACGGTCAACGGCAAGAGCTACACGCAGCCGCTGACGGTGAAGATGGATCCTCGAGTGAAGACCCCGCCGGCCGGCCTCGCCCAGCAGTTCACGCTGTCGAAGCAGCTGTACGACGGCGTGCTCGAAACGCAGGCGGCGCTCCTCGAACTTCGCGCGATCCGGGCCCAAGTGAAGCCGCTCCAGGATAAAGCCGGCCAGGGCGCCGTTTTCCAGGCGCTGGCCGCGTTCGACCAGAAGGCTGCGGCGTTTGAGGGCGGTGGGGGAGCAGGCGGTCAGCGCGGAGGCGGTGGTGGAGGCGGCTTCGGCGGGGGCGCCGGAGGCGGCGGGCAGGAC
>JALHTW010000042.1 GCA_022866045.1 Candidatus Aminicenantota bacterium
CTCCGAAAAGCATTCGAGAATATCCCGGCCAAGGTCCTTGTGACTTCGCACCTCAACGGGCTCGAATCGCTTGTTGACTTCGTCTTGCCTTCTGCTTTCACGAGCGAAAAAAGCGGCTCATGGACGAACGCCGACAGCCGGATTCAACGGTTCACGGCAGTCGCTCCTGCTTGCGGCGACATTCGGCCTGAAGCGCGTATCCTCGCGGACCTGGCCCGGGAGCTCAAGCTCAATGACGGTTTTTACGGCCGGTTGACTGACACGGCTGCGATATTCAAGGAATTAGAAAATGACATTCCGTTTTTTAGGAAGGAGACATGACGGACATCGGCATTCTCCTCATTAAGATCGTCCTGGCGCTCGTCTGGTTTCTCGTCTTGACCCTCTATCTCACCTGGGCCGAGCGGAAAGAGAGCGCCGTCATCCAGGACCGAATCGGCGCCAACAGAGCCTCGATTTTCGGCATCCGTATCCTGGGCTTGTTCCAGCCGTTCGCCGACGCGATCAAGATGATTTTCAAAGAAGATTTCGTGCCGGTCTTTTCCAGGAAGTTCCTCCATACCCTGGCGCCGTTCCTCTCGTTCTTCTTCGTCGCTATCACGATCGCGGCCATACCCTTCGGCGACGACATCCGCATCGCGGGGAAGACGATCAGTCTCCAGATCTTCGACGCGAACATCGGGCTCTTGTTCGTCCTGGCCATGCTCTCCCTCGGGATTTACGGCATCATCCTCAGCGGCTGGGCCTCGAACAACAGATTCGCCCTCCTGGGAAGCATCCGCGGCGCCGCGCAGCTCATCTCCTACGAAGTGGCCCTGGGGCTGTCGCTCGTCGGCCTGATCATGGTCTATCCGTCATTGCGACTCTCTGAGATCGTCCGTGCCCAGGGAAGTCTTTTGCTCGGATTTTTTCCGGCGTGGGGCGTCTTTCTCCAGCCGCTCGGATTCATCATTTTCCTCTTCGCCGCGCTGGCCGAGACGAAGCGCGTCCCATTCGACCTCCCGGAAGGGGAATCTGAGATCATCGGTTTCTTTGCCGAATACGGCGGCCTGAAGTGGGGACTTTTCATGATGACGGATTTCATGGAGATCATCATCGTCTCCGCCCTCCTGACGACGCTTTTCTTCGGGGGCTGGCAAGTGCCCTGGCTCTCGACGGCCGGATTCGAGTTTCCTTGGGGCTGGAAATGGCACCTTGGGCCGTGGCTTGTGACGGCATTGGAGGTCGCGGCGTTCAATATCAAGGTCTTCATTTTCTGCTGGCTGCAGATCCTGATCCGCTGGACCTATCCGCGGCTGCGCTATGACCAGCTCATGGACCTGGGCTGGAAGCTCCTCGTTCCGCTCAGCCTGTTGAATATTCTCGGGACAGCTATCGTAATGAGCTTATGACATGTTGAAAGCTTTGGGATATTTCATTGAACTCCTCAAGGGAACGGGGATCACGGCCCGCCATTTCGTTGTCAATATGTGGTTCCACACGGTGAATCTCGTCGGTATCAAGACCAAACGCAAAGGGGCCGTTACGATCCAATATCCAGAACAGAAAAAAGAACTCGCCGCACGCCACCGTAGCCTGCACAGGCTGATGAAACGCGAGGACGGAAAACCTCGCTGCGTGGCCTGCATGCTGTGCGCTACGGTCTGCCCGGCGGAATGCATTTATATCGAGGCCGCCGAAGACCCGGACCTCGAGATCCAAAAATATCCTTCGATCTTTGTTATTGACCTCAAACGCTGCTGTTTCTGCGGTTTCTGCGTCGAAGCCTGCCCCGAGGACGCCATCCGCATGGACACGGCCAAGATCGACCTCGCTCAAACCACGCCCGAGGACCTCGTCTTCGGCCTCGACAAACTCCTGAAGTGACCATCCGGGAATTCTCCCTCGGAAATTTCCGGATCACCGCCATCCGTTGCGGCCGTTTCTCCTTAGCCCGAAAGGCGATGTTCCGTGCAGTCCGCTTCTGTTATCCAGATCTCCGCAGAGCAAATTGTCCTCCGTAAAGCTTGTCACGGCCGGAGATTCGTGTGTATGAATCCAGGGGATGTCTAAAAATCTGGTAAGCAATTCTTTTTCGGGGGAGCCGCTCGTCGATCAGGGGTGGCGCGGCGAAGGGGCTCCCCGCCCGCGCGGAGCGGCCTGGCGGCGAGCACGGCCGGGGAAGAGCCGCGACAGGACCCCGCCCAAAATTGGCCTGACGCCGGAAAAAGAATTGCTTACAAGAATCTAACCTTAATTGACTTTAGGGGCTAAACGTATATAATACCCTTTCTTTTTTATCATAAAGGAGGTTTTCTATTATGAAAGAGATTACCGTCGAGGAGTTGTTGGCAAAAGCCGAACAACCGTCCAAAGACGCCAAGCGTCTTCATGCGTATTACAGAGGAAAAATCGGCGTCACGCTCAAGTGCCGGATTCGCGATATCAACGATTTTGCCATTTGGTACACGCCCGGTGTGGCGGCGGTCTGTAAGGAAATTCATCAGGACCGGGAGAAAGTTTACGAATACACGAATAAGTGGAATTCCGTGGCTGTCATCTCAGACGGCTCACGCGTCTTGGGTCTGGGCGACATCGGTCCCGAAGCTGGCCTGCCGGTCATGGAAGGCAAAAGCCTTTTGTACAAGTACCTGGGCGGCGTGGACGCCTTTCCGCTCTGTCTGAATGAGAAGGACCCCGACAAGTTCATCGCCATCGTCAAGGCTCTCCAGCCGACATTCGGCGGGGTGAACCTGGAAGATATTTCCCATCCCAAGTGCTTCCACATCCTTGACACACTGAGAAAAGAATGCGAAATCCCTATCTGGCATGACGACCAGCAGGGAACAGCCTGTGTCACGGTGGCCGGGCTCATCAATGCGTTGAAAATCGTCAAAAAGAAGATCGACGAGGTGAAGATCACTATCGTCGGTGCCGGCGCTGCCGGAGTCGCCATCGCCCGCTTATTGATGTCAGCTGGAATTACGCCGGGCCATATGCTCTGCGTCGATTCCAAAGGCATTCTCCACAGAGACAGAAGCGACAGAGACATCCTTCAGAACAAGTTTAAAGAGAAGTGGGACCTCTGCCTCAAGACAAACGCGAAGCAGGTTAAGGGCGATGTTCCCGACGCCATCAGAGGTACAGATGTCCTGATTTCTTGTTCGACGCCCGGACCCGGAACCATCCGGAGGGACTGGATAAAGACGATGGCCAAGAATTCCATCGTCTTCGCTTGTGCCAATCCCGTTCCCGAGATCTGGCCGTGGGAAGCTAAGGAAGCCGGCGCCCGCATCGTGGCCACCGGCCGCTCCGATTTCCCCAACCAGGTCAACAACTCTCTCGGATTTCCGGGCATCTTTCGCGGCGCCCTCGACGTGCGGGCCAAAACGATCACGGATGAGATGTGCATCGCCGCGTCAAATGAATTGGCCAAGGTCGCCCAGGACAAAGGAATTCACGAAGAATATATCATCCCCACTATGGATGAATGGGAAGTCTTCCCCAGAGAGGCTGTCGCCGTCGGCGGCAAAGCCATAGAGCAGGGAGTTGCCGGGAAAAATATCCCTGCCAAGGAACGGTTCAAGATGGCTGAGGATACCATCAAGAAGGCCCGGGCTGAAGTTCAGATGTTGATGAAAGAAGGCTTCATCATCGACCCGGACAAATGACGTCAGAAAGGATTGAAAAGGAAATTTGACTTTATATCGGAAGTTATGATATGAACTTTTTATCCCCAGACTCCAAACTGGCCCTCAGAATCGCCTGGTGAAGTGGAAGTCCAGGAGCCGGAAGGGTGAGACAAATTTTGAAGGAGGTACAGATCATGAAGGGTCTTACAAAAAATCTTGTTTTGGTTCTGGCGATTGCGGTGGTGCTGACCGGCTGCAAACAGCCCACCCAGCTGATCGATGACGCCAAAGCAGCCATCGAAGACGTGACGAAAGCCGGCGCAGACAAATACGCTGCCGACGATCTCCAAAAGCTGAACACTGATCTGACAGCCGCTCTGGACGAAGTCAACGCCCAGGACAAAAAATTCTTAAAGAAATTCGGGACGGCCAAGGAAATGCTGACCAAGCTGAAGACCGACGTTGACGCTTTGAAAGCGGCCCTGCCGGCCAAGATCGAAGCGGCCAAGAATGCGGCCATCCAGCTTCAGACCGAAGCCAAAGCCGCCATCGATGAAGCCAAGGCTCTGTTGGCCAAAGCCCCCAAGGGCAAAGGCACGGCGAAAGACATCGAGGCCATGAAGGCCGAGCTGACTGGCGCGGAAACAGCGTTCGCGGAGATTCAGACCGCCCTTGACGCCCAGGATTACATTGGGGCCGCCGACAAGGCCAAGTCCATCAAGGAAAAAGCCGCCGCTGTCACAAGCCAAATCCAAGCCGCCATCGAAAAGAAGAAGTAACGGGCAAAAAAGTCGGATAAGCTCTAATTTTCAAGCCGACAGCGGTTTCGTTTGAAGACACTGTCGAGAACGAGCGGAGCCTTACTGCTCGGATCCCTTTTTTTCGTTTGCTCGTGTAAAACGCCGCTGGCTCCTCCAGAGGCCCAACAGGCCGAAGTCCTGGATCAGGCGCTCTGGAGGAGCGGTGCTTCTTTTTATGCCCAAGAAAATTACGTCCAGTTCAAACAGTCCCTGAAAAGCGCTAAAGAGAAGATCGCCAGGGAAAAGGCGAAATTCGGCTGGTTCAGGGATTATGAACCCATTCGAGCCGAATTCCGAGAGCTTCTTCAAAACGGGGAAGATCTTCTGGCCAAGGTCGAGGGGCTCAAGTCATCCAAATCCAAATATTATTCCGAGCAAGCGGCCGCGCTCTCGGCCCGCATCGAACGGCTCAAGCAGATGACGGACTATTTCAACGAAAACGGTCCGGTCAGGAAGAGCCTTGCCCAGGCCGAGATCAAGCTGAGCGAAGCCGGGCTGCTTCTGCAGAAAGAGCAATTTGAGTCTATGGGGAATTATCTTTCCGACAGCATGACCTTTATCCGCCAGGCCGAGCAGGCCATGATGGATGTCTTGAGCCGCTATATGGACAGAAAAGAGCTCGAAAAATGGCGGCGATGGGCCGACGAAACTATCGTTGAGTCTAAAGCCAAGGAGACCATCGCTATCCTTGTCAATAAGCTGGAGAGAAAATTGACGCTCTATAAAAAGGGCGTCGCCGTGGGCAGCTATGATATCGGCTTGGGGAAATACGGCCTGTCGGACAAGCTCTATTCGGGAGACGAAGCGACGCCGGAAGGAAGATACCATATCATCAGGAAGATCCCGAGCAGTCCCTTTTACAAAGCCCTCCTGATCAATTATCCGAACGAAGAGGATCAGAAGGCTTTCGCCCTAGCCAAGAACAAGGGGCTTGTTCCGGCCGAGACCGGTATCGGGGGCTATATCGAGATCCACGGCGGAGGCAAGGACAATCTGACCAAGGGCTGTATAGGCTTGAACGACAGGGACATGGATGAGATCTACAGGCAAGCCGAGGTCGGCACGGCCGTGACGATCGTCGGGGCGGTGTCCGTCGAGAATACGATTTTGGCCGATATCAAGAAGTTCGAAAAAAATGGCTAAGAATGGCTAAGAATAAGAAAAAGACCGTCCTGCGGACCCTGGTCATCCTCGCCTGTGTTTTTGTCTGTCTGGAGATCGCCGGATTTGCCATTGAAATTTTCGGACTGTCAAAAAAATCAGCCGCCGAGGGTGGACCGCTGTCGGCCGGAGAAAGCTTGAAAGAGCTGCAGGCGAAAAATTCGCTTTTGACGAACAGGCTCAAGGCGTTTTTGCCGAAAGGCATTTTTATCGTCATCGACAGCGCCGGAAACAGACTTTATGTCATACAGGGCAAAAAGGTATTGAAGGAGGTCGTCGTTTCCTGTGGGTCCGGCGATATCCTTGAAGAGCCGGGCGGAAAACGCACCTGGATCTTCGACACGCCCCGGGGAGAATTCAACGTGACATCCAAGCTCGTGAATCCAACATGGATCAAGCCGGACTGGGCCTTCATCGAGGAAGGAGACAAGCCGCCTGCCAATTACAGCGAGCGCATCGACAATGATTCCCTCGGGGATTATGCTCTCGGTTTCGGCGACGGATATTTCATTCATGGGACGCTATACACGATCCTGCTGGGGAGGAACGTCACCCACGGCTGCGTCCGCGTCGGAGACAAGGATCTCAAAGAGGTCTTCCAAATCGTGCCGATGAGCGCGCGAATTTATATCTACTAAGGGATCATGCGAAAAAAAGCCGGAATATTGATATTTTTGATGGCGGTCGGAACGATCGCCATGAAGGCCGAAGAGATCGCCAAGATTTCAGAACAAAACAAGCTCCTTGAAAACGAGCTTGCTTTGGCCAGGACCCCGGCTTCCTATATGGTTATAAACGTTCAGGATCAAACGATTTCTTTAAAAGCAAGGGGAATGACCTTGAAAAAATGGGAGATTAAGAGTTCGAAATTCTGGGGCAGACCCATTCCTCCTAAAACCTACAAGCTGGTCAAAAAAAGCGCGTTGTCGCAGCCCAAGAGACCAAATATCACGCCTGACAAGGAAGACATGAAGAATAGAAAAAAAGCCAAGGATGGCGCAACCGATCTGGGAGTCCTCGAGCTCAAAGATATGCCCGTCCATTACAGGCTTTCATTCGAGAATAGAATCTATATTTCGGTGCGGCCAAAAACCAAGAGATTTTGGCCGACGATCTTGAATATTGGGAAATTCATCTCCTGGTTTACCTATCTTCCGCTGAAAACGCTCTGGCTGACTATTATAAAAAAGGATTTCACGGAAATAGAGTTAGTCGTGCCCAGCGAAAAAGAAGCTCAGGGAATTTATTGGTCTTTTCCGGATGGCCACATGACAATAATTTGCCTGCCAAAAAAGAGTTGATCTCGCTGAGATTGGTTCTTGGAAAAACCGGTATGATTATAACTATATAATAATAAATAATTTAAATATATTAAAAATATTTATAAAATAACTTGACAAGTATATACTCATATTATATATTATTATTCTACTAAATGAGGAGGATTGTAAAATGACAAAAATCATTGGAATTGACCTTGGTACAACTAATTCAGTTGTAGCCATAATGGAGGGCGATAACCCCGCCGTCATCGCCAACGAAGAAGGCGGCCGGACCACGCCATCCGTAGTCGCTTTTACCTCAAAAGGAGAGAGACTTGTCGGCCAGGTGGCGAAACGCCAGAGAGTGACCAATCCCGAAAACACGATATATTCGATCAAAAGATTCATGGGGCGCCGCTATATGGAAGTTCCCGCAGAGATCAGGCAAGTTCCTTTTAAAGTCACCGAGGCTTCGAACGGCGACGTGAGGGTCGAAGCTCTAGGAAAAAAGTATTCTCCCCCTGAAATTTCGGCGATCATCCTTCAGAAGCTGAAAAAAGCCGCCGAAGATTATCTGGGCGAGAAGATTGAAAAAGCCGTCATCACGGTGCCGGCGTATTTCAATGACAGCCAAAGAAAAGCGACCAAGGACGCCGGCACAATCGCCGGCCTAGAGGTCGTCCGCATCATCAATGAGCCGACCGCGGCGGCCCTATCCTACGGGATGGACAAGAAAAAAGACCAGACGATCGCCGTCTACGACTTTGGCGGCGGAACGTTCGACATCTCTATCCTTGAGGTGGGAGAGGGTGTCGTCGAAGTCAAATCGACAAACGGGGACACGCACCTGGGCGGCGACGATATCGACCAGCGCATCCAGGACTGGATTGTGTCGGAATTCAAAAAAGAATCGGGCATCGACCTGACCAAGGACAAAATGGCCGTGCAGAGGTTGAAAGAGGCCGCGGAAAAGGCCAAGATCGAGCTTTCGACGACCATGGAGACCGAGATCAACCTGCCCTTCGTCACCGCCGACGCTTCGGGCCCGAAACACCTTCTGATGAAGATGACTCGGGCCAAGCTCGAGCAGCTCGTGGAAGACATTATTCAGAGGTCCGTCGCCCCGGTCAAACAGGCGATCGCCGATGCCAACCTCAAGTCGTCCGCTATCGACGAGATCATTCTCGTCGGCGGCCAGACCCGCATGCCGAGGATCCAACAGCTCGTCCGCGACCTGTTCGGGAAGGAACCCCATAAAGGCGTAAACCCGGACGAAGTGGTCGCCGTGGGCGCGGCCATTCAGGGCGCTGTCCTTTCCGGCGACGTAAAAGACGTTCTCCTCCTGGACGTGACCCCGCTGACCCTGGGCATCGAGACCCTGGGCGCCGTGTTCACCAAAATGATTGCGCGCAATACGACCATCCCGACCAAGAAGACCGAGGTATTCTCGACGGCCTCGGACAATCAGCCGAGCGTCGAGATCCACGTTCTCCAAGGCGAGCGGGAAATGGCTTCGGACAATCGGACGCTGGGCAGATTCCATCTCGACGGCATTCCGCCCGCACCCCGCGGCGTGCCCAAGATTGAAGTGACGTTCGACATCGATGCCAACGGCATTATCCATGTTACGGCCAAAGATACGGGCACGAGCAAGCAGCAGGCCATCACGATCACCGGCCACAGCGGCTTAGATGAGAAAGAGATTAACCGCATGATGAAAGACGCCGAGAGCCATTCCGCCGATGACAAGAAACGACGCGAGGTCATCGAGGCGAAGAACCAGGCCGACCAGCTCGTCTATAGTCTCGAAAAGCTCCTCCGTGAGAACAAAGACCGGATCCCCGAAAGCGAAGCTGAGCGCGTCCGGGCTGAAATGGAGAATACCAAGAAGGCCATCGAGAGCGAGAACAGCGACCGTATCAAACAGGCCATGGAGAGCCTGTCCCGAGCGTCGCACAAGCTGACCGAGATGATGTATCAGCAGGCCTCCCAGCAGCAATCTCAGCCCCACGGCTCCGGCTCCGGACAACGGCCGTCTTCCGAGGGTTCTGCGGGCCCGGGAGGCGGCAATGAATCTGGAAGCAACGAGGGCGAGGTGATCGACGCCGAAGTCGTAGACGAAGACAAGAAAAGTTAAGGCACCAAGAACGGCCCGTTCTTGTGTATGATAAGATGGGCCGGGAGGGCCATGAACAAAGATTACTATCAGGTTCTCGGGATCGATCGGAAAGCATCTCTTGCCGAGATCAAGAAAGCCTACCGGAAACTCGCCCGGAAATATCATCCCGACCTCAACCCCGGCGACAAATCGTCCGAAGCCAAGTTCAAGGAGATCCAGGAAGCCTATTCCGTCCTCAGCGATCCGAAGAAGAAAGGCCAGTACGATCAGTTCGGGTTTGTCGGAAACGTCCCGCCGGGAGGGGATCAGGAGGGAGCGTCCACATCCGGATTCGAAGGCTTCAATTTCTCCGATTTCGGAACGTCGTCGTTCCACGATTTTTTCGAGAATATTTTCGGCGGCGCGGCGGCCGGCCGGGGAGCCCAGACTCCCGTCCAGTCCGAACGAGGCGAAGACCTGATTTATACGATGAAGGTTGGGTTCGAAGACGCGATCCGCGGGCTTCAGACAAAGATCAAGCTAATCCGGATGGTGAGCTGTGCGAGCTGTCAAGGCTGCGGATCGATCCGAAACAGCCGGCAAAATGCCTGTCCTGCATGCGGCGGCAGCGGCCGGGCATACATGCAGCGGGGATTCATGAAATTTTCCTCCGCCTGTCCAGCGTGCGGCGGCAGCGGAGCGGCACGCGGCGTGGACTGTTCGGATTGCCGGGGCCAAGGCCTCGTTCAAAGGACCAATCTCATTAATGTCCGGATCCCGGCCGGTGTGGACAGCGGCTCCAAAGTGCGAATTCCTGGGAAAGGCAACGCTGGTCCGAACAACGGTCCGGAGGGCGACCTCTATATCATGATCGAAGTGACGCCGCATCCGCTTTTCAAAAGAGAGGGTTCGAACGTTTATATCAAGGTCCCCATCACCGTCCCCGAAGCGACGCTCGGGGCCAAGATCGAGGTCCCGACGCTCGATGGCAAGACCACGATCAAGATCCCTCCGGGAACGAAATCGGGCCAGAAATTCAGGCTGCGGGAAAAAGGGGCGCCGCTCCCGGGCGGCCGCTTCCGCGGCGACGAATTCGTCGAGGTGACGATCGTGCCGCCGCCTTTTGGTGACCAGCGGGTTCGCGAGCTGATGAAGGAGCTGGAAAAAATCGGAGGCGAGAACCCTCGGGCCGACATGGGAATGAACTAAGATGAGGCGGAAATCAGAGGCCAAGGAAGGCCGGACCTTTTACCATATCAGCAGCGTTTCCCAGCGCTACAACATCCATCCCCAGACGCTTCGGCTTTACGAACGCGAAGGGCTGCTCAAACCGTCCCGGAGCGAAGGGAACACGCGGCTTTACACCGACGACGATCTCAAACAGCTCGAGCTCATCCTCAACCTCATCCGTGACTTGGGCGTGAACCTGGCCGGCGTCGAGGTCATCATCAACATGCGGAAAAAGATCCAACAAATCGAGGCCGGCGTCAACGAACTTCTGGAATTCGTCAAAAAGGAATTCTTCTCGGGGCGGGAGGACGAGTTCGAGAAGAAGCGGAGCCTCGTGCTGATCTCCCAGACGAAGATCGTGAAGATCGAAAAAACAGACTGAGGAATAGGGTACACATACCTCCGCATAACTCACCCGGGTCCACAGAGCTATGAGTGCCCGATAAATAAAGAAATGGAATATCGCGACGGCCTCGAATCCAGGAACCTGCGTCTTTATCTGGAGCAGCTCTCGAAATTCCCGGTCTATTCGGAAGAGGAGGAGAAAGAGCTCGGCAAACACATCCATCAGGGCGACCGGGATGCGCTCGATAAGCTGATCGAAGGCAACCTCCGGTTCGTCGTGTCCTACGTAAAAAAATATCAGGGCATGGGCATGAGCCTCCTCGACCTCATCAATGAGGGCAACCTCGGCCTGATCGAAGCGGCCAAACGCTATGATCCGCACCGCAACGTCAAATTCATCTCGTATGCCGTGTGGTGGATCCGCCAGTCCATCATCCACGCCCTGACCCAGTATTCGCGCATCTATCATATTCCGCAGAAGCTCTCGGACCAGATCCTGCAGATGAAACGGAAGGTCGCCCAGCTCAAGTCTGAGCTTGGACGCGAGCCCATGCGCGAAGATATCGCGGCGAGCATGGGGATCTCGGCGGACGACGTGGAAGACCTCGAGATGCTCGAAAAGAAGGAAGTCTCGCTGAGCGACCGAATCAACGAGGATGATATGGAGATGGAGGAAAAGATCGAGGACGAGATCTCGCCCTCCGTAGAATACCAGATCATCAAGGACTCCATCCAGCACCAGATCCGCGGCCTGCTCGGCGAACTGGATGAAAAGGAGGCGCTTGTGCTAAAATTGCGTTTCGGTCTGGATGATGACCAGCCGAGGACGCTTCAGGAGATCGGAGACCGGCTCCATCTGACGCGGGAACGGATTCGGCAGATCGAGCAGAAAGCCATGCGCAGGTTGTCCCGCTCCGGCAAGATCCAGCAATTGAGAGGATATCTGAACTGATGGCCGAACAACCTTGCCCTGCCTGTCAGGACACCGGCTGGGTCCTCGAGGAAGCTGACGGACGGGCCCTGGCCAAGCGCTGCAAATGCTTTCAGAATAAGCAGGACCGGCTTCTTCTTGAAAAAGCCAACATTCCAAAGCGTTACCGCAATTGTTCGTTCAATAATTTTGACATAGTTTTTGAACGTGAATCTGATTCGGAACAAAACAGGAAACTCAACGAATCTCTTCGCAACGCGTTGATGATTTCAAAAAAATTTGTCGAAAATTTCCCTGTTCAAGAAGTCGGGCTCCTGTTTGTCGGCACGCCAGGCGTGGGCAAAACGCATCTGGCCGTAGCCATCCTCCGCGATCTCATCCAAAAAAAAGGTGTGTTCTGCTTGTTTTATGATTTCCGAGACCTGATCCGGGATATCCAGAGCACCTTCACTCCTGATTCTGTTATTTCGGAATCCGATGTCCTCGAACCCGTCTTTGAAAGCAACGTGCTTATTTTGGATGAACTCGGTTCAAAGCGTTCCTCCGCTTGGGTGGAAGAGATGGTCTTTTATATCATTAACCATCGTTATAATCAGAAAAAATTGACGATTTTCACCTCGAATTTTTTAGACACCAGCGACGAGGAAGACACCCGGCAGACCATGTTTAAGAAGAACGATTTCAAAAAAGGGGATGATTCCCTCGTCGATCGAATCGGCTATCGCTTGAGATCACGGATCTACGAGATGTGTAAGGTCGTCGAAATGTCAGGCGACGATTATCGAAAATTTGCCCGCCAGGCGAGTTATAAAAAGTTTTAAAGAACAATAAAAAATTGTCGATCCTTCGCGAATTCCCCCGGAGAGCGCCCTCTCGCTTAAAGACCTAGTTCAGGAATTCGGAATGTGTCGGCAAATTATTTTAGGCGTGCCGCCAGCTTTTCGTAATTCTGCCAAATCTCGTAGGGGACATGCCGGCCGAACGGGTCTAGAAATTTTTTGATCTCCAGGATCTCGTCCCGCCATTCTTCGGGCCTGACCTCGAACAGCTTTTCCATAGCCCGGCGGGAGATCTTCAATCCATCCCTAGGGAAGTCATCGATGTCCGGCACGAGCCCGATCGGCGTTTCTTTTGCCCCGACCTTGCCGTTCACCCGGTCGATGATCCATTTGAGGACGCGGATGTTGTCGCCGAAACCAGGCCAGATGAACTTACCGTTCTCATCCACCCGGAACCAGTTGACCGAAAAGATCTTCGGCGGCTTGGTGATGAAGCCGCCCATGTTGATCCAGTGGCGAAAATAATCGCCCATGTTGTAGCCGCAGAAGGGGAGCATGGCGAAGGGATCGCGGCGCAGGATACCGACCTGGCCGGCTGCCGCGGCCGTTGTCTCCGAGCCCATTATCGCGCCCATGAAAACGCCGTGGTCCCAATCGAAGGCTTCGGTCACGAGCGGAATTCCGAAGGACCGGCGGCCCCCCAACAGGATTGCCGAAATCGGCACGCCTTGCGGATTGTCGAATTGTTTTGAGAGCGTGGGGCAGTTGTAGAGCGAGACCGTGAACCGCGAATTCGGATGGGCGGCCTTCGTTCCACTGGTCGGATCCCAGGGTTTTCCCTGCCAATCCTCCATCTTTTTCGGCGGCCCTTCCAGGCCTTCCCACCAGGGTTCGTTGGCGTCGAGATCGAGGCCGACGTTGGTAAAGAGCGTCGGATAGAAATTCGAAGCCTTCAGCGTCCGGATCATGTTGGGATTGGTCTTCATCGAGGTGCCGGGTGCGACGCCGAAGAATCCCGCTTCCGGGTTGATCGCCCACAGCCTCCCGTCCGGGCCAATGTTCATCCAGGCAATGTCGTCTCCGATCGTATAGACTTTGTATTCGGGAAAGGCGGACTCCATCATAGCCAGGTTCGTCTTGCCGCAGGCTGACGGCATAGCCGCCGTGACATACGTCACGTTGCCTTTTATGTCCTCGATGCCGATGATGACCATGTGTTCGGCGAGCCACATCTGCCGCAGGCCGAGGTAGGACGCGATGCGGAGCGAAAAGCATTTTTTCCCGAGCAGAGCGTTGCCGCCGTAGCCCGAGCCGATGCTCCAGACGAGACTGTCCTCCGGGAAATGGATGATGAACCGCCGGTCCGGACTGAAATCGCCGACGGAATGGATGCCCTTGACGAAGTTCTCGGAATTGCCGATCTTTTTGATGGTATGGCGGCCCATCCGGGTCATGATGCGCATGCTGACCGCGACATAGGATAGGTCTGTGATCTGGATGCAGGGCCTGGCGTAAGGCGAATCGGGGTGGCCCATCATATAGGGGAGGACATACATCGTCCGGCCCCGCATGGCGCCTTGGGACAATCCGGCCATGCGCGCTTTGGCCTCTTTGGGGGCCATCCAGTTGTTGTTCGGGCCGGACTGTTCCTTTTCGGGATGGCAGACGAAGGTCAGATGCTCGGTGCGCGCGACGTCGGTAGGGTGGCTTCGGTGGAGGTAGGATTTCGGCCAGGTCCTCTGGTTGAGCTCGCGGAAGATGGCGTTCGCGCCGATCTTCTCTTCGCCGATTCCCTTATCGATGAGACGGTGGGCCTCGCCCTCCGACCCGTCGCACCAATAGATCTCTTTCGGCTGGAAGAGCCGGGCTTGCTCTTCAACCCAACGTTCAAGCGGTGTGGTCAAGGCGAATCCTTCTTCATCGGAAGAAGAACAATTAACATAGGCGCAGCTTTTTGTCAAAAAATAACCTAGGCTTTGGCCAGACAAGGACGCCGCATGATTTTGAATTGTAATTTTAAGCCTTCCATGCTATTTTATCCAGTGCTGCTCCTCGGTAGCTCAATTGGCAGAGCGGTTGGCTGTTAACCAATAGGTTGCAGGTTCGAGTCCTGCCCGAGGAGCCAATTTTCACCGTCCGACCAGGGCATTATCACCAAATTCTTGGAATCAGCCTGAAACTCACGAGCGGCGATGATGCCCCGTGGCTTGCCACGGGGAGCCGCTCGTAGAGGGATCCAAGGGGGAGCCGCCCCCTTGGTCGCAGGGCGGGGTTTCATGCCCCGCCCGAGCCTCGTTTCTAGCGCAGATTTCTATGTCTCCACGAGAATTCATCGCAAAATGCTCCTTGGAAGGAAGGCAGGGAGCGAAGCGACCGTTGGAAGGAAACCCATTCCCAGGGTTTCCTTCCAAGAGTATCCGACCGGGTCTTCCCGGTGCCCGTTGGAAGGGGGAAACGCGAAGCGGGTTCCCCCTCCAAATTGACTTTCGGGGATATGATTCCCTGTCCCTGGCAGTTTTCAACGGTATCGTCCTTTGGGGCGCTACCGACCAAACAGGGACAGGGTATTGTGTCCCCCTTGCATTTGAAAGTGATATACGGTCAGGGCGAAAGACGAAAAGGGTTCATTGCCTATTGCAAATATAGGCATAGGGGCAGCGGCCGCAGGAAGCGGCGGAGGACAAGCCGGGATCGAACGCGCTTCGCGGATCGATGATCTCAAGCAAAAGTCTGTCGATAAGAGTTTCCATCGTCCGGATCTGGTCCCGGCGCGCCTCTTCGTCCTCCTCAGCGTAGGGCGAATATTCGATCCTCGGGCTGAGGCGGTTCTTCCCCAGCATCACGAACA
>JALHTW010000334.1 GCA_022866045.1 Candidatus Aminicenantota bacterium
AGATCTTAGTCGCGCCTGAGCTTGGACGGATAGAGCTTCACTGTTTCGATGGCGTGGTGGCCGACCTTCAGCTTAAGGCTGTTTTTCTGCGAGGGAATCGTCCTTCCCTCCTCTTCGATCATGTTGACGAGCTCGGCTTTCTCGACGGGCGCGAAGAAATCCATTTGGACGTCGGCGTCCTTTCCCTCGATGTCATAGCAGCGCACGATCACGGAATCGTCGTCCTCGTTTTTCTTGATCGTGCTGAAGACGATGTTCCCCGCGGAGGCCGAGAAAAAGCTTTTGGCTTCGGGAAGCGACGCTCCGGCCGCCGGCGAAAGATCGATCACCGCAAAGAGAGGGACATTGGCCTGAATGCCGGGGCGGTAGCCGTTCCGCCAGCCCGGCGCATGCGAAACCACTGAAAACCGGAAATGATGATCGCCTTCCTGGAGATGCCAGTTCCCCTCCCCGTGGCAGCTGCGGCGCGTGGCGAGAAGCACTGCCTGGAGGACGGGGTAGTTCACGGGATCGCTCGTCGGGTCCCGGTAATCGTTGACCGCGACGCTCGTGCTCATCGTCAGGCCGAAACGGGAATCGCTCACGTTCAGAAAATTCTGGACCTCCCGCGGCCGGATCTGGGAAAGGAGCTCGTCATAGACAAGGCTCCCGTAGGCCGGTCCGCCCGTTCCCGGGACTTCGCCCTTCCCCACCTCGACGACGCCCATCGGCACTTCGTAGGCGACTCGGCCCTCCGGCGCCGCCACCGGCACCGCCAGGCGGTATTCGCGGTAGGGGGAGCCGTCCCATCCCAGCAGGGAGACTTCGCAATCGATTCGCTTGATCGAATTGTAAACGATGAGTCTCTCTTTGATAGCGCAATCGGACATCGTTTGGGTCATGCCGAACACGAACTTGACCGGCCCCGACTCCTCGGCTTCGAATTTCCACGGCGTCCTGTGCGCGCTGAGCTTGTCGAACCCCTCCATGGTCGGCTGCTGGACCCGGCTGAACTCGCCAGCGTCCTCCCCGACGGACCGCATCGTGAAGACCTCGAAGCCCAGGAATTTCCGCGAGTTCAAGATCTCCTGCTTGAGCTCTTTGTCGAAAATGCTCTTGACCCCGCCGGGAACGAGCTCGATCTTATAGAATTCATTCTCGAACTGATCCGCATCCTGACGCGGAGGGGCCACCACCACTTGCGGTTGAACGAACAGATGGATCTCGGCTTGGGTCATATAAAAAGCCTTATATCCGAGAGCCGGCACGTCCTGGGCGATAAACTCGAGGCGGAGGTCATCCGGAGATTGGCCCGGAAGCGGGGGCAGCATTTGATGAGGCATGACCCTGCCCTGCCCATCCTGAATGATGAAGGAGGCCGGAGTCCTTTTGAGTGTGACCGTCGCCGGGCCGGTGCGCGGCCAGGAAAGCGTGTTGAAGACGACGAACGGCCGGCCCTTAGCGGGATCGGTCTTGACCCGCGCGCCGATCGCCTGGAGGGCGCTGGCTAGCATCTCTTTCCCTTTGTCCCGGGCGAACTCATATTTTTTCCGGAAGAGCCGGTCCGTGATCTGTCCTTCCTTGCCGCCCCAACCGTGGTCGGGATAGATCGCGGCCAGCCAGGCTTCTTCCATGGTCTTCGCCGGATAGTCTTTGAAGCTGCCCCCGAGCAAAGCGTTGACCGTGTTGAAGGCCTCGGCTGCGGGCAGGAGAAAGCCCGCCTCGCGATGGGCGGAAATCGCCCAGTGGTGAGTGGGTCCGTCGATGTAAAGCCATAGGTTCGGCCGTTCGCCCATGACCCGCTCGAATGCCGGATCATTCTTCGCCAGCGACTCAAAGAATCCGCGCGTCGAGGAATATTGCATCCGTGATGCGGGTGCGCCGGCCCTCGTCTTTTGCTGTCCGTTCCAGAGATCGATGAGCGGGCCGAAATCCGTCGGCTTGGAGAAATCCACGGAATTGAGCAGCGGAAATTCGGGCGGGATATTATGCTGTTGATAATAAGGGGTCCACTTGGCCAGCTTCTGGGCAATGGCCTTGGCTCCCTCGACCGGCTTGGCATTGAGCATGGCCGACGAATTCGTGTAATGGCCGGGCGAATAGGCGAGAACGGACGACCCATCAGGGCTGGCCCAGCGGTAGAATCCTTCATGATAGCGGCTGATGACCATATAAGGGACGCCGGCCTTGCTCAGGATCTGCTCCATCTGGAGGGCGCGGCCGGGAACGTCCGGGTTGAAATAGACGAGGGCGTCGCAGCCGGGGAAATTTTTTTTGAGCCAGCGGCGGCCGAAGTAAACCTCGCGGACGAGCTCTTCCCCGGAGAGGAGCGATTCGTAGGGTTGGTTGAACGTGGCACCCCATTCCAGGCGGCCTTCCTTTGTATAACGGAGGATGTCCGCCTTCCGGTCGGGATGCCGCTCGATGTATTCCATCAGGTTGAGCATGTTTTCCATGACGAAGCAGTAATCGGGATTCTTGGCCATCATTTCAAGCGCCGGCGTGATGCAGTGTTCATCGCGGTATTGAATGCATTTCTGCGGGCTGTCCATCCAGGCGATGTCCTGATGGCTCGAGGAGATGAGGCGAAGCCGTCCGCCGTTATCGAAATACGATTTTGCGTCCGGAGCTTTTGGCTGTTGGATTTTTTCCATGGTGTATGACACTCCGATTAAAACTGCGGCGAGGAAAATAATGAGCGTCGCTTTAGCCATGTTGTCCTCCTTAATCTGGGTTCTCTTCCATTTTGTGCGGCTAATAATGAGGGAGAAGATCCGGCGACGGCCGGAGCGACCGGGGAAGGTTTAGCTTTCTCGATGGAGAGACGCGCTTTAGGATTTTCCAAAAGATGGAAGAGGATCATATATTCTTATTCTTATTTGTCGAGGATCGACAGGTCGGGTGCGAGGAGTTTTCTCATTTTGGGCTCGTTCATGTTCTCCGGAGTGGCCAGGAAGACGCCCGTGTCGATATATTTTTCGTACGGCTGCCCGCTTAAATAGGCGACGGCCGTTTTGACGCTTTGATAGCCCATGCCGAAGGGATCCTGTAAGACGAGCCCCTGGATCTTTTTTTGGGCAAGGGCCTCGATGAGCTTTTTCGACGAGTCGAACCCGATGTGGATGATCTTTCCGGCGAGGCTGTGGTCCTCGAGCGCCCGCAGGCAGCCGAAGGTCGAGGACTCATTGGGCGTGAAAATGGCCTCGACTTCCGCGTACCGGTTCAGAAGGTATTCGCTCGTCTGGTAGGCCGTCTCCGTCGTCACGCCGGCATACTGGTTGTCCGACAGAATCCGCACGGCCGTGAATCTCTCCCGGATGGTCCGCAGAAATCCCTCTTCGCGCTTGGTGCTGCCCTCGACGCTGGCCAAGACGCGGATGAGAATGACATTCCCCTTCCCGTTCATGAGGGATCCGATGTATTCGGCCGCGAGCACGCCGCCTTTTTCGTTATCGGTGGAAATATAGGCGATGTGATGATCGCCCTGCAGGGCGGAGTTGAAGATGATGGTCGGGATGCCCATCCGCTTCGCTTCGATGACCGGTGGGATGAGCGCCCGGTCGTCCATCGGCGTCAGGACGAGAGCATCGACACCGGCGTTCGTCAGAGTTTCGACGATCTGGACCTGCTCGTTCCGGTCATCTTCTTTGAGCGGGCCTTTCCAGATGATCTCGACGCCGAGCTCGAGCGCCGCAGTCAGCGCGCCGGCGTGAATGGCCTTCCAGAATTCGTGCGTCGTGCCCATGGGAATGACGGCCAGGGTGAGTTTTTTCTTTTTGCCGGAGGACGCGGAGGGCGAGCCTTTGCAGCCGGCGAGAACAACGGAAAGCGCCAGGAAGGCCATGAAAATCGGAAAAAAAGCGCGCTGAAGCCTCAATTTTCTTCGCCCAAATAATCCATAACACAAGAACTCCGCCAAGTCAAAAAACGGCTTGTAAATCCAGGCTTAATGAGTATGATGAAAAGGGACTGGCTCATGATCCGAGGTCCAGACGAAATCCGCGAAAGACCAAGCCATTTTCGCTGGACGGTCTGCGCCCTTCTCTTCGCCGCGACGACCATCAACTACATCGACCGCCAGGTCTTCGGCATCCTCGCCCCGCACCTCC
>JALHTW010000335.1 GCA_022866045.1 Candidatus Aminicenantota bacterium
GAATACGCCCCGTTCAGGGTTCATCGTCCACTCGTGGCCTGACGCTGCGACGTACACGACGTCGGAGTTCTTTGGATGGACGACGATCCGGGCGATCGTGTTCGTCCCGGCCAGACCCATGTGGTTCCAGGTCTTGCCGCCGTCGGTGGACTTATAGATCCCCGCGCCGGACTGCGAGCTGCGGAAGATGTTGGCCTCGCCCGTTCCCACCCAGACGATCTGCGGGTTGGACGGAGCGATGGCGATCTTGCCGATCGCCGTCGACGGCCCCTGTTCGAAGACCGGGTCCCAGGTTGTCCCTTCGTTTTCGGTCTTCCAGACGCCGCCCGACGCCGTGGCGACAACCATCGTATAATTCTTACCTTTCGGCGCTACGACGGCGATGTCTGTCGATCGGCCGCTGACGTTCGTCGGCCCCAGGAACTGCCATTTCAGGTCCTTGAACTTCGAGGTCTTTTTCATCTCGACATGCTGGTCGTACCACTGCAGGCGTAACTGCGGATCCGTATTCATGATCCGCTGAGGCTTCTTGGCCTGCTGGGGAAAGACGACGAGCGAGAGCGCGACCGTGCAAAGGACAAGAAACACAGCGCGCGGACGGATTGCCTTGGAAATAGACTTCATCCCGATACCTCCGTGTTGAATGATTGTTCGATCCGGCCCGTCGGCCAAAACATGGTTTTATCTTAGAATGAAAAGACATTTTTATCAATACGATTTTCCACTGGCCATCGATCACTTTTAAAGGAGGTTCTCTTCCATTTCGCGTGGCCAAAAATGAGCGAGAAGAGCCGGAGACGGCCGCAGCGACCGTGGAAGGTTTAGCCTTCAAGACGCAGAGACGCGCACTAAGATTCTCAACTAATACAAACGCAATAAATAAAGTGACAATGTATGGGCGGCCTAAGCGCCGCCCGAACGGGGATGTCACTTTAAGTAATGCGTTGATATTAGCGATTTTAATCCGCCTTCCCCCCTTGGGCAATCAAGGGGGGCATGAAAGCTGGTATGCGTCTCTGGAATCGCCGGAGGTCGAGCGGATTTTCCTCGCTGGGGAAAATCCGCGTGGTTTCGAACAGCATACCCCGAGCCCCTCATTTGACACGGCGAAAAAGCTCTGGTAATCTGCGTTGCGATGAACGCGCCGAATTCCCTGACGACACTTCGGATCGGCCTGATCCCGTTTCTCATCATCACCTTGTTGTCTTCTTTTAAAGGACATGAGCTCGTTGCCCTCGGTATCTTTCTTCTAGCCTCGTTCACGGACACCGTGGACGGGTTCTGGGCGCGGCGCACAAACAAGATCACAACCCTCGGACAGCTCCTCGATCCGATCGCCGACAAGCTCCTGATGGCCTCGGCCTTCATCTGCCTTGTCGAAGCCGGTTCTGTGGCCGCTTGGATGGCAGTCGTCATCATCGGGAGGGAGATCGCCGTCACCGGCTTCCGGGCCATCGCCGCGTCCAAAGGCGTCGTCATTCCGGCGTCCTGGCCCGGAAAGATCAAGATGACCCTGGAGACCATCACGATCTCGTTCTTGATCCTGGGAGAAAATATTCTGGGAAAATTCTTTATCGTCGGCCGGATCGGCCTCTGGCTCGTTCTCGCGGCCGCGGTCTATTCCGCCGTCGAATATTTTTGGAAGTTCGGCCCGCAGATCGTCAACGAAAGCTCAAACGATTGAGCTCTTCGCCTTCTCCAGCGACTCCGCGTCTTCCACGTTCCACACCGTGAAGGGCTGCGACCAGCCCCGGCCGATCCTCTTTAAAAGCCCGGTCAGGACTTTCCCCGAGCCGAGCTCGACGAAGGTGTCGATATGTTCCTGGCTCAAAATCTCCATCGATTTGTACCAGAGCACGGGGCGGCTGACCTGCCTCTTCAAAGAATCGCACGCCTCTTCGCCCTTACGGATGATCTTGGCCTCGACGTTCGTCACGATCGGAAACTTCAGGTCCTTGAATTCCGTCCGGTCCAAATCCACAGCCAGTCTCTCTTCGGCGTCTTTCATGAGGGCCGAGTGAAAAGGCGCGCTGACGGGCAGCATCATCGACCGCGGCGGCTTGGCGATCTTGAGGGCTTCTTCGACCGCGTCCTTGTGGCCGGCTATGACGAGCTGCTCCTGGCTGTTCCAGTTGGCGATCTGGACCACACCCGACCTGACCCGGGCGAGAGCTTGACTCAGATCTTCATAGCTCATCCCGAGAACGGCGGCCATGCCTCCCTGCCCGACCGGCACAGCCTCCTGCATATATCTCCCTCTCTTGTGGACGAGAAGGACGGCGTCCTCGAACCGGAGAGCGCCGGCGGCCACGAGCGCCGAGTATTCGCCCAGGCTATGGCCGGCGGCGATCAGCGGCTCCTGTCCAAAAAGGGTAAAGGCAATATGGCTCACGAGCAATAAGGCCGGCTGGGTGTTCTGGGTCAACCTGAGATCCTCTTCCGGTCCTTCGAGGCAGAGCTTGGAGATTCTGTAGCCGAGGATCTCATCGGCCTGGGCGAAGATCTTCCGGGCAAGGTCTGAACGATCATGAAAGCTCTTGCCCATACCCACGGCCTGCGATCCCTGTCCCGGGAATAAGAATGCGTTTCGACTCATCTTGACTCCGAATAATTTTTAAACCCCAATCCCTCCCACCCCCCTATTCCAA
>JALHTW010000006.1 GCA_022866045.1 Candidatus Aminicenantota bacterium
CGGCCGTGATCGTAGAGGTAATACTGGAACGCGGTGGCGCCGCTCCCGCCCTGGTAGCCGTATCCCCAGCCCCAGGGCATGGCGAACGCGTTGTATAAGTCGACGACGCCGGCTCCCATCCCGACCGCGGCGAACATCTTGGACATCGTCCCGATGAAGGCCGCGCCCTCGCCGCTGTAGCTGTGGCCGGAGACGCCGATACGCTTCGGATCGGCATAGCCCATCTCGATGACCTTCCGGGTGGCCGCCTCGACGCATTCCAGCATATCGGTATGTGAGGAGCCGGTGCGGAAATGAATGTCCGGGAGCATAGTGAGGTAGCCGTCGCTCACCGCCTGGACCGGCATCCGGCCCATGCTGGGGAGGTAGGCTGGAGCGCTGTAGATGTGCATGTTCTGCGAATTTTTCTCGTAGAAGATCACGAGCATGGACCGTTTCTCGCCCGGTTTGTAGTCGTCGGGGATCGCCAGGATGCCTTGCAACCGCATGCCGTCCTTGTTCTTGAAGTCGAAGAGCAGGCGATGGCCCCACAGATAATCCTTCTGCTGCGGGTTGGCATCGGAGATCTTTTTCGAATCCTTGAAGGCCGGACCGGAGATGCGGAGGTCCGGAAATTCGACGAACGTCTGGCGGGTGAATAGGAAGCGGTCGGCTTTCATGGCCCGGACCGGGTTGCCGTAGGAGGCGTCCTCGTAGACGAGCTCCTTCAACTGCCCGGCCGCCAGCTCATAATATCCCGACTTCTTCGTCCATTCCCCGTAGGCGGAAAGTGTGACCGGCTTGGTCAGGTCGATCGTCCCGCGCGGGCCGATGAAGCGCGGAACAGTCGGGTCCGATGGCATGGGACGGAGGATGCGGAAGCGGATCTCATTTTTCGCCCCGACGCCGTTCGTGAGGTTCTTCGGGGCGGAGCCGTCGAGCGGGAGGAGCCAGAGATCATACTTGTGCTGGGCGATGACCGCTTTTCCATCGTTGGCGTGGCCGGCGATGCCGTAGGACGGCTTCGTCCCCGGGTGGTCGTACTCGAGGTCCACGAAGCTCACGCTCCCGCCGGCACCGAGCGTTTTCGCCGTGCCCGCGGCCAGGTCGTAGGCTGTGAACTTGCCGTCCTTCCAGTAGAGGAAATGCGTGCCGTGCGGATTGATGCCGAAGACATGCCGGCCGGTTAGCTGGCCCTTGGCGACGAGCGTCCGCTCGCCGGTGGACGTGTTCACCCGGTAGATGTCCGCGGTCGGAAGAATCTTTTCGTTGCGGATATAAGCGCGCGCGTCGAATCCAACGGCCCACTTGCCGTCTGGGGCGACATCCAGCTCCCTCATCGTCTCGTCCGCGAGCTTGATGAACCGCTTGGCGGAGACGTCGAACGCTTGGCGGAAGGTGAAGTTGCGGTCCTGCTCGGCGCGGACCATTTGGAGGGACTGGACCCGCTCGTCGCCCGTGTTCCAGACGTCGACGTCGGCCGTTTCGTCCGTCGACTTGCGGGTCGTGTCGGGCGCCGTCACTTGCTCCTTGATCCCGAAGAACACCCGCTTGTTGTCCTCGCTCCAGGAGAGAGCGGCCCGGTCGCTCGCGACCCAGCCCTTCGGAAAGCCGTCAGCTTTCTCCGGTTCGAAGACGATGGGGACCGGGGCGGCGGCGCTCTCTTTCAGCAGCGCCGGGACGTCTGGAAACGCGAGGAGAACATTGTTCTTTTCGCGCATCTTCTCGACCTCGCTCCCTTTAAGAACGGCGAGGGCCGTCCCTTCCTCGTTCCAGGCGAGCCGGCTGTAATTCTTGGCGTCGTTGTCGAGAGGTGTTGTCCGCCCGTTGCGCGTATCAAAGACGAGGACGCCGTTGCCGTCCTTTACGGCGGCGTCTACCGTATAAGCGAGAAGCTCCGCGGTCCGGTTGAAGGCGAATTCGCCCACGCTTCCAGGAAGTTGGTAACCCCCGGTCCCTAAATTCAACAGGATAGCGTCGAGCCCGCGCGGCCCGGGAGTTTGGCTCGCGGCCGCGGCTCCGCCGCCGCCCCTCATGCCCGTAGGCGCTGCCGTCTCGGCGCCGCGGCGACGAAGGACAAGATAGGCGGACGTCGGGGCGAAGGTGAAGGTCCCGATATCCTGCCAAGACCGCACCGCGCCGGTTTCCAGGTTGCGCAGCTCAACACGCCGCGGAGGAACCGGCTGTGCCGCTCCGCCGCGGCCGGCCTGAGCGGGCGTCGCCGGCGCTGCGCCGGGCTGCGATGGCGGGGTGGTTGGCGGCGTTCCTGGCTCAGTCGTGGGAGCCGCCCCGGAGCCACCGCGGGCGGCGCGCGCCCGCTGCGCGGCGCCTGGATCCACCTGATAAGCGACCCACTTTGAGTCCGCGGAGAAGACCGCTTCGGAAGCGTCCGCGACCGTCACCTCCACGTTGGTCTCGAGGTTCAGCAGGTGAAGGACCGGTTTAGACTCGGCCGGGATAGCGTTGGTGAGCTGCAGGACATAAGCGACCCATTTCCCGTCGGCCGAGATCGACGGGCTCGCGATGCTGCGCCATTTCGCATAGTCGTCGACGGTCAAGGCTTTCTTAACGGCGGCTTGCGGCGCCGTTTGCGCGGCGGCCGCGACAAACGCGACCGTTAACACGAGGACGAAGACCGTGATCCGGCGGCTTGTGGACATGGTTCTTGCAATATTCATGTTCATGTGCGCTCCTCTATAGACGTTATACTTGAACGGCTATACAGTCTGAAGCCGTCCGCTGGGCAACGGACCAAATCAAGGGACCAGCAGCTTTGTCTGCTGCGCCAGGGGGATGAACGTTCATGACGCCGTCCTAAAATGAAACAATATGAAGTGCGTTTGGATGAGATTCAGAGCTCTTTAATATAAATATTCCGGAAATACGGCGGTGAAATGCTGTCGTGGTTCTGGAGCCCGATATAGCCTTCCTGAGCGTAGTCCTTGACTTTTCCGCCGGGCTTGGCGTCCCAATCGATGATCAGCTTGTCGGTTAACTCAACCTTGAGGTGTTTTCCTTTGAATTCGATCTTGATGTGGTTCCATTCGCCTATAGGAAGGAAAGCGTTCATCTTCGGGGCTTCGACATCATAGACCGCGCCCGTCACATGAATGTCCTCGCCCGCATCATAGATCTGGATCTCAAAGGAATGATAGATGTAATCGTCGCTCGTCGGAACTTCGGGGACGCGGATAAAGATCCCGGAGTTCGTTTCTGTCGTGGAGCATTTAAAATCGCATTCAAAGATGAAGTCCTTGTATTTCTTGCCGTACCAGAGAAGGCCCATGCCGCCCTGGCCTTTCAGGACTCCGGTCTTCGGATCGACCTCGAAATAGCCCGGTCCATAATGGTTCCAGCCGTGTTTTTCATACCGGCCGCCGCTCTTTCTGAAGATCTGTTCGTAGCCTTCGTAGTGGGTAATGCTCTTCACGTATTCGACGCTTTTCTGGATGGCCGGAATGGGATTCGCGACTTCCTTGTCGTTCTCGTATTCGATCGTCAGGAAACCGCTGTAATCCTGGAGCGTCAGTTCGGCCAGAAGATCGCGGATATTTCCCCGGCCCTGTCCCCAGGGGACATCATTCGTGGCCGGGGGAGAACCGTAGCCGTCGCGGTCCTTGAGATGGACATCAAGGATCCGGCCTTCGAGGAGCTTGAACGCTTCGCGCGGATCGTTCATGCCCCGCATCCAATGCCCGTTGTCAGCGCAGGAGCCGATGCGGGAGTCCTTGCCGTCGACATGATTAAAGACGGTCTCAGGCTTCGCGTATTTGTTCGGTTCAGGATGGTTGTGGATGGCGATCTGGAGGTTGTACTCCTTGACGAGCTTTTCGAGGAGGGTGAAGTCGTCGTCCGCGGGCTCGCAGACGACCGTCCGGATGCCCATCTTCCGGGCGAAGTTGAAGACCTTGCGCATGCTTTCTTCAGTCTTCCCGATGTCGCAAACGCCGTAGGCGATGACCGTCAGGCCGGCTTCCTTGAGCTTGTCCTTAACCTTGGTCTGCAGCTCGTCGGTCATATTGTGGTCGAACTTAGCATTGGGCAGTTCGGTTCCCAAAGGCTGCCCGGGGTAGGCCTGGACGTATTTAATACCGAGGTCTTTAAGTTTCAGGAGTGTCTCGAAGTAGGTAAATTTCCGGAACGTCCAGCACTGCATGGCGATTGGGAACTTTTTGATCCGAACGTCGTTGTAATTCGTCGTCTCGACATATTTCTGAAGTTCGGAGGGGATATGTCGGATCTGCGGCGCGGCCGCCTGCTGGGCAATCGCGCCTTGAAAGATCAAACCAATGAATGTCGTCAGAAAAAAATATTTGAGAGCTCTTTTCCTCATGCTGCCTCCTTTTTAAATAATCGTCATGTTTAAATAATTGTCATGGCGAAATATGTTTCGGCGGGGGGGCACGGCCGTGACAGGACCCGCGCTGCTATTTATTCGCAATGACGACCTTATTTCCTTTTCGGATTCCATGTCCCTTTGGCCACGGCGGGAACGTAGTTCTCGAGCCCCGGCGGCGGGAAGGGGATGGTTTTTCCCTTTTCCGCGCTCATGTAGGCCGTCATCAGGAGTTCGGTGACGTTTAAGCCGTCGCCGAAATTTTCTTCGGGACGCCTGCCTCTCAGGAACGACTGGACCATATGCCGGTTCTCGGCGATATATCCGTATTCGGTTTCCTCGTTCGCCACGACCGGCATGAGCCCGATCTCGGCGTTCTGTTTTTCGACAAGGTCCTCGCCGGCTTTGCCTATCACGTTCCTGCTGAAAAATATTTTTAATCCCGAATCCAGGGTGTTGATGGCGAGCGAATATTCCGGGCCCAGCAGCTCCATGGTCAGTCGCAGTCCTGCGCCGATATAGCACCACGATGTGGTCGTCTCCACAATCACGATCTTGCCTTTTTGATCTTTGTATTCTACGAGCGAGCGGGCGAAGTCCTCAGCCGGGCGGTTGATGTAGTCGGTCTTGCCGCCGCTGTTTTTGGCCAGGATGCTGGCGTAGTGCGGCTCCTGCCACTTGAGACAATTCGTGTAGGCCGTGACGCTGACCGGGGTGAGAACATTTCTCGGAGCGCCGGGAGGCGTCAGCATGAATCTCGCTTCCTCGACCGAATGGCACATCATGTCATTGAGAACGCCGCCGCCCTGGAGCGCTCCTTCCCAGAACCAGGGCATGTGCGGCCCGCTGTGCTCTTCGGCCGCCCGGGCGAGATAGGGCGGCCCGGCGATGGCCGCGCCGCGCGCCCAGACGATGTCCTTGCCCCGGACGACGGCCGGCGCAAACACCTGGTTTTCGAGATACCCGTCGAGAAGGTGCGCCTTCTTAGCCAGATCCAGCATTTTTCGTGCTTCCTTGACGTTCCGGCCGAGCGGCTTCTCGCATGTGACGCCGATGAGCTCGCCCTTTCCCTTGATGACGGCATGGGCGATCTCTTCCATGACATCCAGCCTCGTGTAGTTCGGCGCGCCGATCCAGAGCGCGTCGATGGCCGGATCGGCGATCATGTCCGTCACAGATTTGTATGTTCTGGCGTTGCCGACATGGAGTCTCCTGACGAGCGCGGCCGCTTCTTCGGCCCGCTTCGTATCGGGGTCGAAGATCCCGAGAATGTCGGCGTCCCGGACGCCGACCCACGAGCGAATATGAAAGCGGGCGATGAACCCGCCGCCGATGATCCCGATGCCGAGGAATTTTTTATTTCTCATACTTATCCTCCGACCTGTTAATCCCCCTTGATTGTGTAAGGGGGTAGGGGGTTTAATATCACGAATTCAAAGTTTTTTTGACCTGACATAGTGATTCGGGACCATGGACCCATTTAATCCCTAAGCCTGTTCCTTTTCTTCTTAGCCGGCCGCAGCCGCCGCTTTTTTTTCCTTGAACAAAGCCACGAAAGCCACCGCGCAGAGGAGCGTCAGGACCGTCGGGACGAGGAATACGTTCCTCCAGTTGGTGATGTCGTCTTTCGTGAAGAGGTCTTTGATCCAGCCCGAGAAGTTGGCCCCTAGAAAATTGCCGAAGCCCAGGATGATGACGGCGATCAGGCTCTGGGCCGAGGCCCGGATGTCGGCCGGCGCGACCGTATCAACGTAGATGTAGGCCGCCGTGAAGAAGAAGACGTAGCAAAAGCCATGGAGCGAGAGCGAAGCGACGACCAGCCAGGCCGGCGTCCCGATGACGAAGATGATGTAGCGGAGCGGCCAGGCCAGCACGCCCAGGGTCATGGTCTTTTTGATGCCGTACTTGGGCAGGATCTTGGGAAGGAGGAGGGCCATGACGAAGATCTCGGCAAACTGGGCGATGGTCATAACCAGGGAAATCGAGGTGCTGCTCACCCCGATCTTGGTCGAGGTCAGGAAGGGCGCGGTGAGAACGTAGTAAAACTGCAGCTCCGTAGCCACGACGAAAGCGATGATGGTGAAGATCAGGAAGTTCCTGTCCTTGAGCATCTTTAAGGCCTCAAGAAAGGCCCAGGGCTTGGTCCCTTCTTTCTTTGGCGGGGTATGGGGCAGGCTGAAGGATTGGATGCCCATGACGATTGAGAAGATGCCGGCCAGGAAGAGCGTGTCGCCTTTGATCGCAATGCCCGGCGCGGACTTGGCCAGGACCCGCCAGCCGAACAAGGCCCAGCCGGCCGCGATCCAGCCGATCGTTCCCCAGACGCGGATCTTGCCGAAGTCTTTTTCCGAGTCCTTAAGATTGATGAATGCGATGGAATTGGTCAAGGCCAGAGTCGGCGCGTAGACGATGCAGTAGACCAGCATGACCCAAACCATGGCCGAGTAGCTCGTCACAGCCGCGCCGAGGAGCAGAATTACCCCGCCAATGAGCTGCATGGCGGCGATGACCTTCTGCGTCGGGAAATAGCGGTCGGCGAGCTGGCCTCCAATCATCGGGGCGATGATCGTGGCGATCGGGAGCAGGCCGTAAATGAAGCCGACCTGCCAGCCCGCAAATCCCAAGGAGTCGCCGAGGTACGCCGACAGCACCGGCGCCCAGGCGCCCCAAACGGCGTATTGCAAAAACATCATGGTGCCGAGTCGGAATTTTGCGCTCATGCCCTTCTTCCTTTTATTCGAGAAGTGAATGTCATGTGAGACGAAAAATATATAAATTCCGCTTCTTTGTCAATCATTCGACAAAAACAGTCTCTTGTGATATTTTTTCAACAGATAAGGAATTGGACATGAGAAAGAACCTCATCGTTTTATGCTTTGCGTTGTTAACTCTCGCCGGGACCTCGGCGCCGGCCGAGACGAGGAATTTTTATTTTCCCAAAGTTCGCATCGATATCCAAATCGCCTCCAACGGAACGTTCACGGTCGATGAATACCGGACCTATGCTTTCCGGGGAAAATTTTCCTGGGCTTCGCTCTGGATCCCGCTCCGCGTCGAGCGGCAGGGCGCGAGCTATGATGTCGCTGTCGAAGACTTCTCCGTCACAGATGAGCAGGACGCGCCGCTCACGACAGAGATCGGCGAAAAGGAAGGGCGGTTCGAAGCCAAATGGTTTTATTCGGCGCGCAATGAGCAGCGCACCTTCCACATCCATTACAGCGTTCGCGGGGGGATCATCAGCTATCCCCATGTCTCCGAGCTGTACTGGCAGGTAATCGGCAGCGGCTGGGACAGGCCGACGGAAAATGCCGAGATCATGGTCCATCTCCCGGAACCCGTGCCCGAGAAAACCGATCTTCTGGTCTATGGACACGGCCCTCTTTCCGGCTATGCCGAGATCATCGACACCCAAACCGCCCGTTTTTCGGCGGCGAACCTCCGGTCCGGCCAATTCTTGGAGATCCGCGTTATCTGGCCGGCCGGCCTCGTCCGGGGCGTCGCTTCCGACCGCCACACGCGCGAGTCCATTCAAGAGGAAGAGGCGCAGTTCGTTCAGCAGACCATCGAACGGGCCCAGCGGGCCCGCGAGGATGAGGCTCGCCGGGCCCGAACGTTCAAGAAGATCGCGGCTGTCTGGCTTATCTGGCTGTTTCTCGGCCCTTTGATCTGGCTGTCTTTTTATCTGCGCTCTTGGAAGAAGGTCGGGAGGGATTACCGTTTTCCCGATGTCCCGCTCTATATGCATGAGCCGCCTTCGAAGCTGCAGCCCGCCCTCGTGGAGATCCTGATGAAAGAAGGGATCGGGATCACGCCGAAATCCTTCACGGCGACGATCTTTGACCTCGCCCGCCGCGGTCACATAGAGATGGAAGACAGGCTCGTTGACAAAAAAGGGATCTTCGGAAGCAAACAGGATTACGAAACGACCATGATCCTCCGAAAAGAATATCAGGATGATTCCTCATTGCTCTCTTATGAGAAGGATGTTTTGGACTTGCTCTTTGAAAAGATCGCCGATCACCCCGCAGGAAAGGGGACCCGGCTGTCGCTGGACGAGCTGAAGAAATATTTCAAAAATCATCCCCAGAAATTCCAGAAATGGTATCAGGCTTGGATCAAGGACATCAAAGACGAGTCGAAGAAACGCCAGTTCATCGAGCCGCCCAGCCTCCGGGCGCGAAACATTTTCATCGCGATCACGTTGCCGCTGGCGATCCTGACCGTCAATCCGCTTCTGGGTGTTCTCTCTGCCGTCTTGATTCCCAATTTAAAGCGGCGGGCCATGCCCTGGGCCAATGAATACGAGCGGTGGAAGGCCTTGGACCGGTTCCTGGACGATTTTTCGAACTTCAAGGATATCCCGCCCGAAGCTTACAAACTCTGGGAGCAATACTTGGTCTTCGGCATCTTGTTCGGAATGGCAAAGAAGATCATCAAAATGCTGCCGGTCATTCTTAAGGATGAGCGCTCGGCCGTACCCGTCTGGTATTATGAGTTCAACAGATCTGCCTTTCTCAGCTCCGGGAGCTTGGAGCACATGATCAGCCGCATCGAGGCGATGTCCACGTCCATCCAACAGGCCAGTACCTCCGCGGCCCATTATTCGTCCGGTGGGGGAGGGGGTTTCAGCGGCGGAGGAGGCGGGGGCGGAGGCGGTGGCGGCGGCAGCGCCGGGTGATCGGCATGATCGCGAGCTGGCTATTAGGACTTTGCTTATTTTTAAATCTCACCGTTCTCGGTGAAGGAGGGATCGCAATGGACATCAAAATCACGAGCCCGGCCTTCAAGGAAGGGGAGATGATTCCCAAAAAATACACTTGTGATGGTCCCGATGTTTCGCCTCCTCTGATCTGGAATGCTGGGCCCTCGGGGACAAAGAGTATGGCCCTCGTCTGCGATGACCCTGACGCTCCGCGCGGCACATGGGTTCATTGGGTGATTTTCAATCTCCCGGCCGATCTCAAAGAGCTCCAGGAGAACATTCCAAAGCAGGACGTGCTGAAGAATGGAGCAAAACAGGGACGCAATGATTTCGGCGGCATCGGCTATGGCGGTCCGTGCCCGCCCGCGCTCCATAGATATTTTTTCAAGGTCTATGCCCTGGATGCGATGCTTAACCTCCAGGCTGGAGCGACAAAAGGCCAGATCCTGAAAGCCATGGAAGGGCATATTCTCGGCCAAGGGCAATTGATGGGAACATATATGAGGCAAATGGATTATAGGGGGGGAGTTTAAGGCCAATTTATTAAAGTCTCTATTCAGGCTATATTTCATCCCCCTCAATTGAAATTCTTCGTTTCTTTTGGATAATATAGCTTCGGGAGCTGCGGGGTAGCATCCATGCCAGCCGCGCTCCATATATAAATAAGAAGGAGGACAAAAAATGAAGCGGATGATGATGATTCTTATTATCTTGATGGCCTTTTCGATTATTCAGGCTTCGGAGAAGGCTCCGCTCAAGGTCTTCGTCTCTGTGGACATGGAGGGTATTTGGGGCGTTGTCCACAGCGATCAGACATCGGCTGATTCGAGAGATTACAGCTACGCCCGGAAATGGATGGCCGAGGACGTGAACGCCGTCGTCGAAGGTCTCCTCGAAGCCGGGGCGACGGAGGTCGTCGTCAACGACTCCCACGGCAGCATGCGCAATATTCTTCCTCAGGATTTTCATCCGAAGGCCAGCCTGATCAGCGGGTCACCCAAACCGCTATCCATGATGCAGGGCATCGACGGGTCTTTTGCGGCCTGCATCTTTGTCGGATACCATGCCAAGGCCGGGACGACGTCCTCCGTTCTCGATCACACGATTTCCGGGAGCGCCATGAAGTCGATAAAGATCAACGGTTTGGAATTGCCCGAGCTCGGGATTAACGGAGCGATCGCCGGATATTTCAAGGTCCCGGTGATCATGCTCAGCGGCGACGCGGAGACATGCAGGCAGGCCAAGACAATCCTGGGAAGCGAAATCGTTACGGCGGACGTCAAAGAGGGCCTGGGGCGTTTCGCGGCCAGGCTTCTTCCCGCGGACGAAGCGAGGCGGCGTTTGAAGGAAGGCGCCAAACAGGCGTTGCTCAAAAGGGACAAAATAGCCCCGTTCATGCTGAATCCTCCGTTGAATTTTGAATTGGAATTCCAGACAAGCGCGCAGGCTGAGATGCCGGCTCTCCTCCCCCAGGTCAAGAGAACCGGGCCGCGCACAGTCACGTTCACAGCCAATGATTATCTCGAAGGATTCAAGCTGATGCGGGCAATCATCGCCCTCGCCTCGGCAACCTAAGATAATAAATGTCATTCAGCCTGTTTTTTGTTTCTGTTTGAACCCGGAGGGCTGATTTTCCGTATATCCCTTTGAAACGGATAATATTATTATCAGGAGGCAGCTATGGCTGACGAAGAAAAAAAAGAGGAAAAGACAACAGGTAAAACCCGGACCGAAGAATTCAAACTGAGCGGCGGGGAAATCCTCAATAAGATCAAAGATCTGATCCACGAGGGCAACATCCGCCGGATCATCCTCAAGGACGAAAACGGGAAGACGTTCCTCGAGATTCCGCTCACGGTCGGCCTCATCGGCGCGGCGCTGGCTCCGGTGCTGGCTGCTGTCGGGGCCATCGCCGCTCTCGTTTCCAAGCTGACGATCGTCGTCGAGAAGATCGACAGGTAAATAACGGGATCAGGCCTAAATATCTAACAAAATAGCGATCTTTTTCTGGATGGGGGATGTGTTAAACGGACAGGTCTGATCCCATTCCATTCCCTGCGGGATCATCTCTCCGCTTTAAATTTCGTTTCCTCTTAGACAGGATCATAGGCGAGGAGGAAGCCAACCGGGCCCAGTCCGTTTCCCATTATCTGGCCGGGCTGGTCGGCGACAGGACCCACGGAATCACAATGTTAAGTCGTCACGGAAAGAGAGATGGTTACTCAACGCAGATTTGTTTTGATTTCAGAAGGGCGAAAAGATAAAATCTTGTTTCTTTACATGAAATTCCGAATGAGGTCAAAGACCATGCGATGCCCATCATCCTCCTTCCTCCGCCGAGGGACGTTTATCGTCGCCTTATTATGGTTTTGTTCGGCCTTCGCTGCGGCCCTCGAAAATCCCGGCAACCTCAACTTGATACCCGTGCCGTCCAAAATAGCCGTCACGGAGGGCAAATTCCGGATCACGGAAGATCTCGCCATCGGTGCGATCGGCGAAGCCGGCGCCCGATCCAAAAAGGCGGCGGCGCGTTTCATGGAGAGGCTGGCCGGACGGACGGGCCTCTTTTTCAAGCAGGATTATTTGGCCGAGCTTGGCCCATCCGGGAGTTCATCGTTCCTGTTTAAATATGAAACGCCCGGACAGCTCGAACCTTTCGAAGACGAGTCCTACGCCCTCACCGTAAGCCCGGACCGCATCCTTCTCATCGCCAAGACCGACCTCGGCGTTCTCCACGGCTTTGAGACTATCCTTCAGCTCATGGACGTCGACAGTCAGGGCTATTTCATTCCTTGCCTTCAAATCGATGATACGCCCCGATTCGCCTGGCGGGGGCTCCTCATCGATGTCGCCCGCCACTTCATGCCCGTGGATGTCATCAAGAGAAACCTGGACGGGATGGCCGCTGTCAAATTGAACATCCTCCACTGGCACCTGACCGATGACCAGGGCTTTCGCCTCGAGTGCAAGATTTTTCCGCGCCTGCATCAGTTCGGGTCGGATGGACTTTATTACAGCCAGGACCAGGTCCGGGACGTCATCGCCTACGCCGCGGACCGCGGCATCCGGGTCATGCCCGAGTTCGATATCCCCGGCCATTCAACGAGCTGGCTCGTCGCGTATCCCGCTTTGGCCTCCGCTCCGGGCCCGTTCAAGATCGAGCGCAAATGGGGAGTCTTCGACCCTGTCTTCAACCCGACGGATGAAAATACGTATCGTTTCTTCGACCTCTTCTTCGAAGAGATGGCCTCGCTCTTTCCGGACGGCTACATCCATATCGGCGGTGACGAAAACAACGGCAAACAGTGGGATTCCAACCTCGAGATCCAGCAGTTCAAAAAGGCCCATAATCTCCTGGACAACCACGCCCTCCAGGCTTATTTCAACGGCCGCATCCAGGCGATTCTGGCTAAATACGGCAAGAAAATGGTTGGTTGGGACGAAATCTTCCAGCCCGGTCTGCCGAAAGATATCGTCATTCAGTCCTGGCGGGGAAGACAGGCACTCATCGACTCGGCACAGCGCGGCTATCAGGGAATTCTCTCCAGCGGCTATTATATCGATCTGTGCCAGCCGGCCGCTTATCATTATCTGAATGACCCCATTTCCGATGAAGTCCCTCTGAAAGACGAAGAGAAAAAGCTCATCCTCGGCGGCGAAGCGACGATGTGGTCTGAGTTGGTCACACAGGAGACGATCGACTCCCGCATCTGGCCGCGGACGGCCGCTATCGCCGAGCGGCTCTGGTCCCCGGCCAGCGTCCAGGATGTGGACGACATGTACCGCCGATTGGACGCCATCGCGGTCCGCCTCGAAGAGCTGGGGTTGACCCATTTCAAGAACCAGGAGATGATGCTCAGGCGCCTCGCCGGGAGCGCGGATATCGGTCCGCTGAGAACGATCCTCGAAGTGATCGAGCCGCTGAAACAATACAAGCGCCACGACCAGGGCCTGACCTACACCGAGCTTTCTCCGCTCACGCGGATCGTGGATGCGGCCTTGCCGGAATCGAAAGCAGCGCGCCTCTTCCGGAAGATGACGGATGAATTCCTCCGGACGAATGACCGGAAGATCGCCGACGCGCTGAAGACCCAGCTCCAGCGGTGGAGGGCCAATCATCAGCTCCTGAGGCCGTTGATCAAAAGTTCTCCCGTTCTCAGCGAGATCGAGCCCCTGTCCCAGGACCTGTATACCGTCGCCGACATCGGGATTCAGGCCCTTGATGCCATCCTGGCCAAGACGGCCGGAGACCGAGCCTGGGTGAATGAAAGCCGGGCTGCTTGCGAGCTGGCCAAAAAGTCCAAAGGCCACGCGGAGCTGGCTTTGATTCCTGCCGTGGAGAAACTCGTCCAGGCCACGCTTTCAAGATAAGAACGGGCAAGGCGAACGTCTTTCTCAGGGAAGAAGTCATAATTTCCCATTTCCACCTTAGAAAAAGGGAGAAGGAGGATTTGAGGAGGAGCCATTAAAAGACAGGAATCATTCTTATCGAGGATAATTCTTGGTTTCGTCGTGGCCGCCACGGGCGTGGGCGCCGGCGACCTCATCACGGGGAGCCTGGCCGGCTCGAACGTCGGCGTCATTTTGATCTGGGCGGCCCTAGGCGGCGCGCTCATCAAATTTTTTCTGAACGAGGGAGTCGCCCGCTGGCAGATGGCCACCGGCACGACCATCCTCGAAGGATGGATCGGCCGCTTGGGCCGTTGGATCCAGTGGATTTTCATCGTCTATTTTCTGATCTGGTCCTATTTTGTTGGCGGAGCCCTGATCAATGCCTGCGGCGTGGCCGGAGGTGGCCTTTTTCCCATCGGTGACCCGCAGACGTCGAAGATCTTCTGGGGGATCTTCCATTCGCTCCTCGGTTTCGTCCTCGTCTGGCTCGGCGGATTCAAGATCTTTCAGTATGCCATGTCTTTTTTAACAGCCGTCATGTTCGTGACCGTGTTGAGCACGGTCTTCCTCATCTCGCCCGATTGGGCGGCGATCGGGAAAACTTTAGTTTCTCCGTCTCTGCCCCCGCATTCAACGGCCTGGCTGCTGGGCATACTCGGCGGTATCGGAGGTACGGTAACCCTCCTATCCTACAGCTATTGGATCCGGGAGAAGAGGAGGTCCGGAAAACAAGGAATGAAGGACTGTCGTCTTGACCTCGGTATCGGCTATGGGCTGACCGCATTCTTCGGCGTTTCTATGGTCATCATCGGCTCGAGAGTCACGATCGAAGGCCAGGGAGCAACAGTCGCTCTTGTTCTGGCCGACCAGCTTGCCCGCGTCCTCGGGCCGGCCGGGAAGTGGATCTTTCTTTGGGGATTTTGGGGAGCTGTTTTTTCAAGCCTTCTGGGCGTCTGGCAGGGCGTGCCCTATTTGTTCGCTGATTTTCTCAGGATCCGGCGGGCTAAAGACATTTTATCCCAGCCCGATGCGGACATATCTAAAACCAAAGCTTATAAAGGTTATCTCATTGTTTTGACCTTTTTTCCGATGCTGACGCTTTGGCTTAAAGTCCAGCAAGTTCAGCTTGTCTATGCCGTTCTGGGCTCTCTCTTCATGCCGCTCCTCGCCTTGACCTTGATCCTATTGAACAATCGGCAAAAATGGGTCGGCCGGGAATTTAAATACGGTGTTTGCATGAATCTCATCTTGGGCGCGACGCTGGCCTTATTTGCCTACATCGGGATCGCGGAGATTATGGATACGATTTCCGGGCTATGAAAATTGACGGCAAATCAGAAGGCCGGGGATTCAAATCCCTCCTGCCGAAAAATTGTGCAATAGGAATTTTGATCCATAATTTGACAAACGCCTGTCTTGAAGGATAACATTTTTAAGCGAGGGGGAAACAAATGGAAGAATATAGAAAATTTTGCAGTACTTGCGGAGAAGAAAGAGACATTATGGAAATTAAATGTGATGCTACAGGAGGAATTATCAAGTTATCATGTGGTCATAGCCACATATCTGATACAGTAGAAGAATTTGTCACGGTGAACGATAGCTATCGAGATGAGATTAAGGACAGACTGGGAAGGTTGCTGGGCATCAGTAAACGAAAACATGAGGATGAAAAATCGGGGAAATCCAAACAGCACTTCCACACCTTCGACCATGAGAAGAGAGTCCGATATCATGAGGTCAAAGAGCAAGATCAGGACGGGAATTGGCAAACGATCTTCGGGCCGGAACCTCGGCCATTTGCGGAAAAAAAAGAATAAAACAAAACTTTGAATTATATAGTAACCGCCGCCGCTCAGCGCGGCCATATGAAAATTAAATTAAGCAGGAATGAAGATTTTTAATTATAATATTAATCCCCCTGCCCCCCTAGTCAATTAAGGGGGAATAAAACGTGTGGAGGAAGGGAATGAAAAAACATCTTGGTTCAGTTCGTGTCTTTGTTCTCCTTATCGGTGTCGTCTTTGTCGGGTTCTCGCTGGCCGCCG
>JALHTW010000007.1 GCA_022866045.1 Candidatus Aminicenantota bacterium
AATGTCTTTCTGCATCGAAAGGAAAATGGCGGCGGAGGGATTTGAACCCCCGACTCTGCGGATATGAGCCGCATGCTCTGACCAACTGAGCTACGCCGCCAGGGGTGGTAAGATTTTAGACAAATCGCCCGTTGAAGTCAATTTAGAGGGGGAATCCGCTCCGCGTCTCCCCGGGGCAAGCCAGGGCATATCAACCGTTCGCCAATTAAAGGTGGCGGGTCCTGCGAGAGCCTTGAGCAGGGATGACTTGAACTATTATTAGCGCCGAAGATAAGCGGGCGAGTTTCGCGACGCCGAAAAAGGCGGAACACTTATGGCCTTAGGAATCCCCTAGAGGAGCAAATCCTTTCTAATCTGAATTATTCATGAATTACGTTATCTCTCCCGGTCGTGAATTTGCAGACGCGCGCCGAATTCGGGGACATGACCCAAATTCTCCGGAATTTGGGATCGTGTCCCCCTCGTCTTGAATTCGGCGCCATCTGCGAATTCTCTTCTCGAAGAAATGACCCAATTTATGAATGATTCAGGCTAAAGCTCTCAACGTCTAATCCTCTCGAAACCGCCGACGGAAACGAACTCGAGCTTCTCCTCTTTCTCGATTTCATCCAGCAGAAGATTCAACCCGAGGACATCGCTTGAAATATGGCCGGCCACGACGACGTTGAGGTTGGCTTTCTTGGCGTTGGCCAGATGCTCTTCCGTGAAATGCATGCCGACGAGCGTGCTCACGCCGCCGGCCGCGATCTTGTCGAAGATATCCTTCGAGCCTTCGGTCCCGCCCGTCATATCGACGTAGATCTTGCCGCAGGAATTGCTCTCCGCGCCGCTGACGATCTTGGCCGGCACCTGGAGCTTCGCCGCCCGCTCGTATTCGGGAATGGCCTTAAGGAGCTTCAAGAGGTCTTTCAGCTTCGCCGGCTTCTCTTTTTCGAAGAGCTTCGTGAGACAGTTTGTCACGCAGTTGTCGGCCGGTGTGTGGAGGCACATCAGCGGGATCCCGAGGATTCGGGCGACGTCGACCTCCCGAGCATGGTTGACGGGCATGAGCCGACGCTCGATCTCGCCGATCCGCTTTTCCATGAGCTGCTCGGCGACGCTGATCGTAACCCCGTATTTGGCCAGCAGCTTCGCCTGGAGCTTCATCACGTCATAGAGCTGGGCCGCGGCGAGTCCCATCGGATGGTGGGACAAGATCAGGTCCACGCGCGCATCCTTTTCCTTATTAAGAAGATGGGCCAAGAGGATCTCCCCGACTTCGATGTCGATTCCGATCATGATCTTCTTGACGCTGGCGTCCAAATCGCCGAAGAGCACCCGGCTGTCGGCAAAGTGATTGAACAGTCTGTCGGGATCGTAAAATCTCTTGTCGTCTTCCTTCAGGTCCTTGAATTTTTCCTGCTCATCGTCCAGGATCCGCCGAATTTCCTCTTCGTCCCGAAGATCATTGGCGATGCCGACCTCGACGGCCCTCTTATAAAATCGCTCGAGTCTCATGAAAATCTCCTTTTTCGCTTGTTCGATCTCTCGAACATCCTTTTTATCTTATAACAAACGCCGGGGAATTTGCCACATCCCTCCGGCCTTGTTTTGCAATTCTTTTTCCGGGGCGCCGCTCGTCGAGCAGGGGTGGCGCGGCGAAGGGGCTCCCCGCGCGCAGCGGCCGGGGAAGAGCCGCGACAGGACCCCGCCCGAAATTGACCTGACACCGGAAAAAGAATTGCTTGCCAGGCCGCCAGGCCCTCGGCGCTCCTTTTCATTGACATTCGCTCCCTGCCAATATATAAATTCTAGCAATGTTTGGCCCCAGACCACAGACCAAACGAAATCGCAAAAAAGGAATTCTCTGTCATGATGTTACATAACATTGACTGGATCATCATTTTTGCCTATTTCCTTTTGTCGCTTCTCGTCGGCGTCGCCTTTTCCAAAAAGGCCGGCTCGAGCACCTCGGAATTCTTCCTCTCCGGCCGCAACATGCCCTGGTGGCTGCTCGGCGTGTCCATGGTCGCCACGACATTCTCCGCGGACACGCCCAACTTGGTGACGGACATCGTCCGCAACAACGGCGTCGCCGGCAACTGGCTGTGGTGGGCGTTCCTCTTCACCGGGATGCTCACGGTATTCATCTATTCCAAGCTCTGGCGCCGGTCCAATGTCATGACGGATATCGAATTTTATGAGCTGCGCTACAGCGGAAAACCGGCGGCGTTTCTCCGCGGGTTCCGGGCCATCTATCTCGGCTTCTTTTATAACATCATCGTCATGGCTGCCGTCACCCTGGCCATGATCAAGATCTGCGGTGTGATTCTTAAGCTTTCGCCGATGCAAACCTTGATTGCGGCCATCGTGATCACAGTCATTTATAGCAGCCTCGGCGGGCTGTTCGGCGTCCTGCTGACCGACCTTGTCCAGTTCGTGATCGCCATGACCGGCGCGATCTGGGCGGCCGTATACTTGGTCAAGCTTCCCCAGGTCGGCGGCCTCGGGAAGCTCCTCAGCCATCCGGAAATCCACGGAAAGCTCTCCATTCTGCCTGATTTTTCGCGAATGGACTTCGCCATCGCCGTCTTTTTCTTCCCTCTCATCATCCAGTGGTGGAACGTCTGGTATCCGGGCGCAGAACCGGGCGGCGGCGGATATATCGCCCAGCGCATGCTGGCCGCCAAAAACGAAAGACACGCCATGGGTTCGACGTTTCTTTTTAATGTCCTGCACTACGCTCTCAGGCCCTGGCCCTGGATCATCGTTGCCCTGGCCTCGCTGGTTGTCTTCCCCAACTTAGAAAGCCTCCAAGCCGCCTTCCCCCACATCAGCCCGAGCATTATGAAGCACGACCTGGCCTATCCGGCGATGATGACATTCCTGCCCCGAGGACTCATCGGGCTTGTGGTCGCTTCTCTTTTTGCCGCTTATATGTCGACGATCTCTACGCACCTGAACTGGGGCTCATCTTATATGGTCAACGATTTCTACAAACGCTTCCTCAAACCCAATACCTCGGAGAAAAAGCTGGTTATGATCGGTCGCATCAGTACGCTTGGCTTGATGTTTTTTTCAAGCCTCCTGGCCCTTCTCCTGCAGCACGCTCTCGAGGCCTTTCAGATCCTGCTACTTGTCGGCGCGGGCACGGGCTTGATCTTCATCCTCCGCTGGTTCTGGTGGCGGATCAACGCCTTCAGCGAGATCACGGCCATGGCCGTCTCGTTCATCATCGCCTTATACTTCAAGCTCGTCCATGCGCGGCTTGGCTTCAAGCCTCTTGAAGACTGGCAGCAGCTTCTCATAGGAATCATGATCACCACGGCCTGTTGGATCACGGTGACAATGTTCACCCGACCCACGGACGAGGAGAAGCTTCGCAAATTCTACAGACTCGTTCATCCGGGCGGTCCCGGCTGGAAGCACATCATTGAAAAAGAGAAGGCCGCGGGAACTCTCATCGGGGCCGCGGCTGAGCCATGGGATCTGCCGACGGGCATCCTCTGCATCCTCGTCGGCTGCCTGGCTGTCTGGGGCTCCCTCTTTGCCGTAGGCTACTGGATATACGGCAATGACATCCCGGCCGTCATCCTGACTGTCGTGGCAGCCGTCTCGGGTTTTATTTTGATCAGGCTCTGGAGAAAGCTGAAGACTATCTAACCTGAATTATTCATAAAGTGCGTCGTTTCCCCGAGAAGAGAATTCGCAGATGGCGCCCAATTCAAGACGAGGGGGGCACGATCCCAAATTCCGGAGAATTTGGGTCATGTCCCCGAATCCGGCGCCCTTCTGCAAATTCACGACGGGGAGAGATAGCGTAATTCATGAATAATTCAGACGAATAACTGCCAGAATATCTTTGGCTGGCGGCGCAGCCTTTTTCAATATCTCTGCGGCTTTCCGGCTCTCGCCCAATCGCCGAAGCGCCAGTCCGCCGAAATAAGCGCCGGGACCGCGGCTGTTCATGTGCTTGAGCGTGAAATCGGCGACGGCCGCGAGCGCTGCCGCGGCTTTATCTTTTTGGCCCATTTTCTGGAAGCAGAGATATTCGATATAATCCTGTAATCTAAAATCGGGCTCAAACGGCTTTCCCGTGCCCAATTTCTCCGGATACTCTTTGGATTTCTCCAACGATCGGACCGCGCCGGCCCAGTTTCTCGATCTGATGCTTTTCAACCCGAGCTGGATGTGGGTTTGGGCAAACAGGGCCTGGATCTCGCTCGCCCCTTCGAACGGCAAGGCCTCGATCGTGTCCAGGACCGCGGCGGCATCTTCGTAATTGTTCATGTTCATAAAAGACTTGACTAAATCCGCCCGGATGGGAACTTCTTTGGGGAAAAGTTCCGCAGCTTTTTGAGCGGCGGCCAAAGCTTTGTCATGTTTTCCCTGCTTCGCGCTGAAGTCGATGAGCGTGTGCCAGTTCCTCCATGTCTTCTCGTCAATCCTGACCGCCCGCTCGTAGTCGGCGAAGGCCTCGGCGGGATCGCTGGCGCGGAAGAGATAGCCGCGGGCGAGAAAGAACGGGGCGAAGTCGGCGTCATCGCATTGGTTGAACAAGGCCATCGTCTCGTCCATGCGGCCCTTGGCCCAGAGGATCAATCCCAGATAATACTTGGGTTTCCAGTCCTGCGGCCGGGCGGCCATGACCCACTCGAAGAGCGGGATCTCCTCTTCGCGGAACGGGAAGACGAGTCGAGGCAAGAGCGCCGAGGCTTTATCCAAATAGGCTTTGCTTTCGTCGGGCGATTCCTTCAGAAGAAGACGCGAGAGCATATAATAGACGGTCGGATATTCGGGCCCATTCTTGAGAAGCATCACGGCGTCGTTGTCGCAGCCCCATCTCATGTACGTGATTGCCATCTCGAGGTAACTCTCCTGCGGCAGCTCGTTGCGGATCAAGGACTTGAAGCTGTCCAGGTTCTTTTGGGTCGGATTGAGAAGATAAAGCTCAAAGCGGGCCAGATGGTCGAGCGGATCGATGTCAAGGAGCTGGGTCAGGACGGCCTTCGCGGCTTCGGCCTTTCCCATCTTCCGGTAAGCGGCGGCCAGGGTCTCATACCCGCCGCTGTTGTATTTATTGAAATCGATCGACCGCTGGGCATATCGGGCGGCCAGGTCGAAATTCTTCTCGACGAACACGATCTCCGCAAGCTGGAGGTACGCCGCCGATCGAAATTCCATGGAGCGAGCAGCCCAGCCCAGGGCTTCTTTGGCCTCAACGAGACTGCCGAGGCGGCGCGAGATCAGGCCATAGATGTAATTCGCCTCCGGGTCATACATGCTGTTTTCAAGGGCTTTCTGAGCGAAGGACAGGGCTTTTTGATATTCACCGCGGCGCGTATAGAGTTCCGCCACGCGAGCGAGCGCCCTGAGATGCAAAGGCTCTTTGTCCAGGCAGGCCAGATACTTCTGCAAAGCGACATCGAAATAGCGCCCTTTTTCCTGCTGCGCGCCGCTCAGGAACAGACCTTCGGCCGTGGACTCATCGACGGCCTTGAAATGGAGGGGGCGCTTCAGGTCATCGGCCGAGGGGTCACTTTGATAAAAGAGTTTTGTGCCTATCCTTACTGTGAAAGGCTCGTCGCCGGGATCGAGTTTCAGCTCGTTTTTATAGATCTCTTCCGGCTTCAGTTTTAAATGCTCACGGTAAAGCTCTTTGCCGGACGCTCGGATGACCAGGTCATCGTCGACAGCTTGGAGGGCGAAGAACCCGATCTTCACCGTGCCGCCGGCGGCCTCAGCGCCGAGAACGCCGTAGGGCGAAGCCTTGGCCAGCGGGCCGATCCCGTTGTAAGGGAACCAGAGCTCCTGCCAGCGGTCGGACCGTCCCGGCTTGAAGAATTCATGGTCGGATTGATTATACAAGCGGCCGGCCTGCGGCTCGGTGTATTGGCCGTCTTTATCGGTCAGCAAATCCACCCAGATCTCGCCCGCGCGCGAAAGGTCCCAGATCCAGACTTTACGGCCGGGCATGTCGTCATAAAGGGCCCAGTGGCCGAACCCGGAATCAGAATTTTTATACCAGGCGCCGTAGAAGTCGTTGTATTCGCCGACTGTGAAATAGCTCTTCGAACCGCCGAAATTATTGTTTTGATACCAGGAGAGATCGCGGCCCTGCTCGTCGACCGGCCAGGGCCTGAGGGGAACGGAATAATCGTGACCGATCTGGAAGCGGCCGGGAAAGATATATTTGAGGTCGTCGGCCGTCTTGATCGCCGCGCATGACCAGAAATAATAGGATTGGCTATACGGTGAGGGATTGGTCCAGGCGCCGTTGGTCTCGAAGTAGGCCTTGTCTTTAGGCAGCGTGATCGTGACACTCCAGCGCGTCCGCGAAGGAAGGTCCATGGTGCCGACAACACAACTCACGCTCCCGTCGGTGTTCTGGCGAAGGATATAATCCACGGGCGTGGCCGTCGAAGGCGCGTGGCCGACGATGCCGAAGTTGAACTCGATCCCGCCCGACGTCCACGGCCCGCGCAGGGCGATCTCCCGGAATTTCAGGACATGGTTTGTGTAAAGGAATTCGCGGTTTGTGGATTTCTCGGTGGCGCCCCAGACCTTGCCGCCGGCCTGGGGAAGGACGGCGACGGAGATGTACGGATTCTCCATGCGGACGACCGTCCATTCCTTATCTATGCCCGTGCCGCTGAATTTATTGAAAAAGAAATACGGATAGAGCCGGGCGCCCTGATCCCACATGCTCGTCCGGGCGAAGATCGGGACCGGGTCCGGGTCGGAAAAGGGATACGTTTTAATGATCTCTTGCTTTTCTTCGACGTGCGCCGCGCCGCCGGACGTTGAACTCTTACACGTTGCGAAAAGCGCGGCGGCGAATGCCAGAAAAACTCCCAGGGCCGGGCAAGTTTTTCTCATGACGACCTTCCTCTCACGATTTTTCTTCCATCTTATTTAAAATAATTGAGAGACACAATATCCCAAAATTGACGAGCGGTTCCCCGTGGCAAGCCACGGGGCATATCAACCGCTCGTCAAAAAATCAGATCAGCCTCCCCTAAAGCTTGGTAAGCTCCGTCTTCCTTTATAATAAGACACAACCCAGAGCCGCCGGCTCTCACTCGGCCAGCCATAATTTATTCGTATTTCGGCCTCAGACCCACGTTGGTGAACACGAAGGCATAGGTATCCGTCAACTCATCGATGGCCTTGGTGATGTTGCTCGAGCCGTGGCCGGAGCGCGTTTCGATCCGGATGAGGACCGGATTGTCCCCTTTGTGCTTTTCCTGGAGCGTCGCTATGAACTTGAACGAGTGAGCGGGCACGACGCGGTCGTCATGGTCGGCCGTCGTCACGAACGTCGCCGGATAAGCGACGCCGTCTTTGATGTTGTGAAGCGGGGAGTAAGAAAAGAGGTTCTTGAAATTCTTTTCGTCGTCGCTCGAGCCGTATTCCACGGCCCAGCCCCAACCGACCGTGAATTTGTGATACCTCAGCATGTCCATGACGCCGACCGCAGGCACCGCGACTTTAAAGAGCTCCGGATGCTCGGTCATCGCGGCGCCGACCAACAGCCCTCCGTTCGAACCGCCCGCGATCGCCAGCCGATCCGCCGACGTATATTTTTCTTTGATCAGATATTCCGCTGCGGCGATGAAATCGTCGAACACATTTTGTTTGTTGAGAAGCATCCCCGCTTTGTGCCAGGTCTCGCCGTATTCGCCGCCGCCGCGCAGGTTGGGCTCGGCAAAAACGCATCCGTTCTCGAGAAGGACGATGTTCGCCGGGCTGAAGGCCGGCTGGATGCTGATGTTGAATCCGCCGTAGCCCGTGAGGTAGCAGGGGTTCTTGCCGTTGAGCTCGAGCCCTTTCTTAAAGACAATGAACATCGGGACCTTGGTCTTGTCCTTGCTTTCGTAAAAGACCTGCCTAACCTCGTAATCCTCGGGGTTGAACTTCACTTCGGACTTGCGGAAGACTTCGGACTTGCCGCTGGCGATATCGTATTTATAGATCGTCGGAGGGAAGGTGAAGGAGGTGAAGGCGTAGAAGAGGATCTTGTCGTCCTTCCAGCCGCCGAGCCCCCCCGCCGTCCCGAGCGCCGGAAGTTCGATCTCGCGGACAAACTTGCCGTCCAAGGCGTGCTGATAGATCTTCGTGTTGGCGTCCTTGAGGTAGCTCACAAACAGCTGTCCGCCGCCCGTGTTCGCCCCACTCAACACCTCGGGCTTTTCGGGGATGACCGGCTGCCAGTTCTCTTTCGCCGGCTTCTTGGGATCGATCAGAACAACTCTGTAATTGGGCGCATCGACGTTGGTGTAGACGAGACATTTGTCGCCGACGTTGTCGATGGCGGCGCTGTCGAAGTCGAAGCCCTTGATGAGGGGCTCGAACGTAACACTCTTTTTCGTCAGATCTTTATAATAAAGCTCCGTCCCCGACGTCCCGGCGGATACACTGAGGAAAGCATATTTCTCATCCTCACTCACGCCCAGCCCGAAATAAAGCAACGGATGCTGTTTGTCTTCATAGACGAGCGCATCGTTCTCCTGCGGATCGCCCAATTTATGATAGAAGACCTTCTGGAACTCATTTTTCGCCGTCAGCTCCTTGCCGGGAGCCGGCTTGTCATAGCCGCTGTAGAAAAATCCGTTGCCGAACCAGGCCGCGCCCGAGAACTTCACCCACTGGATGCGGTCGGTTCCTTCCTTTTTCGTGGCGAGCTCCAGCACCCGGATCTCGGACCAGTCCGACCCGGCCTCGCTCCGGGAGATCGCCCCAAATTTTTTATCGCCGGAAAAGCCGCTCAGTCCGATGCGCACCGTGCCGTCGGGCGAAAGCTGATTGGGATCGATGAGGACCTCGGGCTGGCCCTCGAGCCCTTTCTGGATGTAAATCACGGCCTGGTTCTGGAGGCCTTCGTTCTTGAAAAATATGTAGTATTCGCCGACGCGGAAAGGCGAAGAATAGCGCGGATAATTGAAGATATCGGTCATCCGCTTTTGGATCTTCTCGCGGAACGGAATCTTTTTTAGATAATCAAAGGTGACGGCATTCTGCGCTTGGACCCACTTGCCTGTCTCTTCGGATCTGTCGTCTTCGAGCCAGCGGTAGGGGTCGGCGACTTTCATGCCGAAGTAGTCGTCCACCTGGTTGACTTTCTTTGTGACCGGATAGGTGATCTTTGCGGCTTTTTTGCAGGCTGGAAGTCCGATCAGGAAAAACAAAACCACGAGGGCTATCCATTTCTTGTCCATGCAAGCCTCCTTATGGGAATAGCGCTGGAATCAGATCTATCCATCTGATCAATTATATCCAAATCTTTATTCGTTCACACGTTTTTATCAAATGTTCAGACCTGACCTCGAATCGATCTTTCCAAAAGCTCCGCCGTGTGGACGGCGCGGACACGGAGTCCACTTCGGTGGCAGCCGCCGCGGATCTGAAGGAGACAGCCCGGGCAGTCCATGGCGACAACCTCGGCGCCCGTCTTTTCGATGGCGGCGAGCTTGTCCGCGAGCAGGGCGGCCGAGATCTCGGGATTATCCAGGCTGAAGCTTCCGGCGAAGCCGCAGCATTTGTCCGGCTCTTCCATGTCGAGGATCTCGCTCTGCAGGGCAAGTTCAACGAGTTTTCGGGAAGCCTTCTCGGCTTTCCAAAGATTCTTATGATGGCAGGAATCATGATAGGTGGCTTTCTGCTTTTGCCGTCCGCTCTTCATCAGGCTTGTCAAGTTCCCAAGCTCATTCTCAAAAATGAACCGGCTGAACGGTATCGCCCGACCGGCTAAGTCCCTCGCCTTTTCGGAATCGACGACTTCCCGTCCGCGCCTGGCCAGCATGGTCGTGCACGTCGGGCAGAGAGTAATGACGGGGCCCTCGACTTTCAATTTTTTCAATAAAGCGGCAAATGCCTCGCCGGACGCTTTTCCGAATCCCGCGTTTGAGGCCGGAAATCCGCAACACAGGCTTGGTCCGACCTTCACATCATAGCCAAGCTTAGAAAGCACTCGGGCTGCGGCCATCCCGATCTCGGGGTAGAAATGCTCAATCAGGCAGCCGCCGAAGATCGTGACCGTCCTTTTGGCCGATTTTTCGGCAGCTGCGAGGGGCGCGAATTCCTTTTTGAACACTCTCGAAAAAGGCTTGGCCGCCGGCGCGGGCAGAGCTCGGAATCGGTCATATTTTTTCATCCAGGCAGGGAGTTTTCGCGAAAAGCCATCCTTTCGGCCGATCACCTTGCGGGCTTTTCGCGCCGCTTTGAACGCGGCCTGCTGGATTCCCGGGCTGGCCATGACTCCGTCGAAGGCGAAGCGCTTCCACATCGCCGTTCCCGTTTCATTTTTAATGCGTTCGGCCAGCGCCGTGATCAGGTCCGCGATCCTGATTTTCGTCGGGCAGTATTCCTCGCAGCGGTGGCAGCGCAGACAGACCCTGGCCAATTCTTTCGACTTCTTGAGCCCATGGATCCAGGCCGTGAACAGAGTGCCGATCCCGCCCATATAGATATGCGAATATTCCTCGCCGCCGATGATCTGATACACGGGGCAGACATTGAGGCAGGCCGAGCACTTGATGCAGCGGAGGACCTCCCGGAATGTCGGATCGGCCAGCATGTCCGAACGGTGATTATCGAGGAGGATGATATATTGCGGTCCCTGGTGCGGCCCGGCGATGAATGAAACATAGCTCGTGATCGTCTGGCCCGTCGCGTTTCGCGGCAGGAGTTTGAGGACGAGAAGCGCGTCGTCGACCGCCGGCAGGACTTTTTCGATGCTCGCCAGGACAATATGAACGGGAGGAACGGTCGTAACCAGCCGGCCGTTGCCTTCGTTGGTGATGAGCATGATCGCGCCGTTTTCGGCGATGAGCGCGTTCGCGCCCGTCAAGCCGGCCTGGGCGGCGAAGATCTCTTTGCGCATTTCGCTGCGGGCGTTACGGACGAGCGAAGGGATGTCCTCAGGAACCTGTTTCCCGGTCTTTTCGGAAAAGAGCACAGCCACGTCGTGCCGGGTTAAGTGGATGGCCGGCATGACCATATGTGTCGGCGCTTCGGCGGCGAGCTGGACGATCCATTCGCCGAGGTCTGTCTCCCGTGCCTCGATGCCGCGTCCGGCGAGAAAGCCGTTCAAGCCGGTCTCTTCGCTGACCATGGACTTGCCTTTGACCATTTTTTTAATGCTGTGGTCGCGGCAGATCTTGAGGATGAGGTCGTTGGCTTCGGCACCGTCGCGCGCGCGCCAGACGTTACTGCCGTGCGCCCGGGCTTTATGCTCAAAGCTGGCCAGGAGGTTCTCGTTATGGTCAAGGGCCTTGTCTTTAAGCTCGGCCAGCGCCGTCCGCAGCTCTTCAAAGTCATAGCCCCGGAGGACGCTTTGGCGCTTAAACTGATAGCTTTGGGAGAAGTCCTGAAGGATCTTTTTGAGGACGGGATTGATCTTTTTCATGTTCCAATCAGCAAAATGACGAGCCTCGCCGGGCCGTGGACGCCAATCGTCAACTGGCATTCGATGTCAGCGGTCCGGCTCGGCCCGGTGACGAGCGAGACCTGGGGCGAGGAAATGTCAGTCCTGGCCAAATGGCTCGTAATTTCCGGAGCGATGGCCTCGAGATGAGGAACGATCTTTTTCCTTTCCAGCAGGCAGAGGCAGGTTTCCGGCAGCGTCCAGACGTTTTTCTCCTCGTCGCTCGCATCGAAATGAATAAGCGTCCCGGTCTCGGCGATCCCGTAATCCGCTGAGACGATCCCGGCGTCGACCCAGATGGAATCCGCCGAGAGCTGGCCGCTAAGGCTGGAAAATTCCTTATCGAACGGGTCGCGCTTTTTGAGGGCTTCGGAAATTATAGCCCTCTTGATCTCGTTTTTGGTGAAAAAATCTCTCAGGAATTGAACGGCCCTCTGAACACTCGGGAACAGCTCGACCTCGGCGTCCGCAACTTTCGCTTTTTCTATGAATTTATCGATATTCGCCAGCATATATTTAATCAGCGTCGGGCGGGTGGCACCAACCGGAGCGCCCCCTCGCCCGCAGCGGAAGGAACCCCTAAAATTTATGTCCGTCGCTCATTTTTTTACCATTTCTTCGCTTTCTTGGGTTCCATCTTCCGCAGATCCAGGCCCCGCTCGAAAGCGCCGATGCGGTAGAGGCAAATCTCGCGGAGCGAGGACGGATGATGAAGCACTTCGGACAGCGATTGATGCCCCACCGCCCACACGCCGCCGCCCCTCACGACCACGACTTTGTATTCATGGAGCAGCCGGATGAGCGTATCTTTATCCACCTTGGGCGGAACGACGGGAATGACCAAATAAAGGAAGCTTCCCTCGGCGTCGATCGGCACGATCCGGTCGTGCGGCGCCTCCTCGCCCGGATAGCGGAAATGCGAATGGGCTTCGGCTTCGGGCAGATAACAGTGCATGACGGTCTGGAAGTCGGTTCCGGCATAGATCGTCTTGTGAAGGGCAAGCTCGGGCGAATCCGATGGATTCGATCTCAACGACACCTTGAGCAGCGGACCGCCGACCTCGCGCGGCATCGAGGCTTTCGGCGCGTAAAGCAAATAGTTCACGCCCCGCACCGACATCGATCCCGTGTGGAACGGAGATAACCGCGATTCGAAGATGCGCCCACCCGCTTTATGGAATTCTCTGAGGATTTCGGTTTCCTCCGGGAATTCGTTGACCTCGTCGCTAGCGACGGCGTAGGGATCCGGCGGATAAGCAAAGAATGAGTCCGGCCCGGCTTTCAGCCGCTCGCGCAGCGCTTCGACATCGATGCCCAGTTTTCGGGCCGTTCTGACGACCGCGCCCGCATTGTTGGCCAGGCACTGGAGGAAAAACGCCTCTTTGAGAGTCTGTCCCCGGGCGAACGTTCCGTGCGTCTGGATGACCGTTACAGGGTGGTCGGCCAATCGTTTCGGGATGATCTCGGCCATCTCCGGCGAACCGCTCGGCACGGCGACCCAGTCCACGTGGATGTGGCCGCCCAGATGATACCAGCCGAGCGGGTCAATGGGCACGAAATCCGCCGGCTTGTTGGGTTTGTCCGCGTCATCGAACGTAACGATGGCCAGGTCTTTCGTGTGGGCGTGGATCGATGCCCGGACGCCCTCGATATTCAGGATCCGCTGATGAATGTCCGTTTCGGAAGAAGCCTTATAGTAGCCATAGTCGGTGTCCGTGGCGGACAGAAAGCAGATCTGGTCAGGCTCGAGGTCGCCTTTTTGCGATCCCGAAGAGGTGATGATGATCTGATCTTCGTCGGCTTCGCCCTTGACCCGGATGGCCATGTTTCCACTGTGGCTGTCCTGAATGTCGTAGATAAGCGAGGCGCGGCCGATAGATTGAAAAAGCCGCAAAATTTCTTCGCTGACTTTCCATTTTCGCCGGTTCATTTTGTCCGCCCCCCGATCCTCAGCGATCTTATGAGACTCTCGCTCGGACGGCCGGCCCTATCCCAGCCCCGCACTTCATAATAATCCCTCCGCATTCGCTCTTGAGCTTCGACCGACACGGTCTTCTCCTCGCCGGCAACGAGGATCGGGACTTCGCTGAATCGCGGAGGCAGGCGGTCGTCGTCCGCGGTCGCTCCCGCCTCGATATTGAACAGCCGCTCGAGCGAGGCGGTCCGGTTGGCGATCTCTTCGAGCCGCGCCTCGGAAAAGTCCATGCCGGTCACGCCGGTCATCATCCGGGCCCAGGGTCCGGTGTCGAAGGCGAAACCGGTGAAGCGGCAGACGCCCAGGCTGTCCTGGAGGATGCCCTTGTTCTGCATGTTCCGGACGGCGATGGGCGACTGGAGCAAGCTGAAGCGGGGAATCTCTTTGGCTCCGCCGAAGAAAGCGAGGGAGACCGCGTATCCGCCGCGGAGATGGCAAGCGCCGGTCGGAGACGTCATGTACCCAAGCGCCTGGGTAAACGAGGCGCGCGGATCGTAGCCGGGAATCTCGAGCCGTTTCACGGTCATGGACAATTCGGGATGACCGAAACGGTTCGCCAGCCGGAACGATCCTTCGGCGAGGAGATCGCCGATGCCGCGGCGGCAGGCCGTGTCCCGGGCGAGCTGTTCCAAGATACCGGCGTTTCCGAATCGCAGCTCGAGGCCGCCGGTCGCTTCGGGCCGCAGATATCCGCGTTCAAAAAGCTCCATGGCGCAGGCCACCGAACCGCCGAAGCTCATGGTGTCCATCCCGAGCTCGTTGCATCGGTAGTTCGCCCGCGTGATCGCTTCGAGGTCATACACATCGCAGACCGGGCCCATCATGACAACGGTCTCATACTCGGGCCCCTCGCCTCTTTCGCTTTTGCCGTCGCCGGTCTCGACGCGCGTGTGGCGCTGACAGCCCATGGAACAGAGAAAACAGCCGCCGGCGCGCTCGAGCAATGTCTTGGCGAGCGTTTCTCCCGATATCTTTTCCAGGTTCTCTTCGAGGTGAGCGCTGTCCGCGAAATTCTTATGCGGCAGCATGTTGATGACGTTGATCAACTCGACGAGCCCCGAGGTGCCGAGCTCGCGGAGCAAGCGTTTCGTAATGGGCGCCTGCTGGATGAGGTAGAGCGCCTGCTCATAGCCGGACTGGTAGCGCTCTTTGTCTTGGACCTGGATCTTGGCCTTCCCCGCGACACGGATGGCCTTGAGATTCTTGCTGCCCCAAACCGCGCCCGGACCGCACCGGCCATAAGCCCGGTTTTTATCGTTCATGACGGCGGCAATCCGGACGAGGTTCTCGCCGGCCGGTCCGATACACAGCACTTTGGGGCGGCTGCCGGGTTCGCCTTCCGCCGTCAAGGCATCGGTCGTCTGATGAGTGTCGAGCCCCCAGAGATGGTTCGCGGGAAGAACCTCGACCTTTGCCTGGGTGATGTCAATGAAGACGGGCGCCGGAGCGCGCCCTTTGACGATGACGGCATCATAACCCGTTGCCTTGAACGCCGCGCCCCATGTTCCGCCCGAATTCGAGGTCCCGATGATGCCGGTCAGCGGTGATTTAAAGACCATGTGCCCGCGGCCGGCGGTCGGAGCGTTTGTCCCGAGAAGGGGTGAAGTCGCCAGGGCGAAGACATTCTCAGGACCGAGCGGGTCGCATTGGGGGTCCACGGCATCGTAAAAAAGGCGCGCGGCCAGGCCCCGGCCGCCGAGGTAATCGGCGATCATCGCCGCTCCGAGCGGCTTGACCCGAATATCTCCCTGGGAGAGATCGATCTCCAGAACTCTGCCGTGAAAGCCATAATAAGACTCTCTCATATGTCCATCGAAGCTATAAGAAAATGAGATTTTAGAATACTAAATAGAACCTCGCCTGACAAGAAAAAGCTCGTTTAAGTAAGCATCTCTATTTCCGTGATGATCAAAAATTATGATTCTGTAGGTCCTGTCGCCGACCAGCATCGTGCTTAATTTCCGGAGACACAGCTTTGGGACTCTTAATTTTTAACATCAATCCTCCCTTCCCCCCTTGGAATTCAAGGGGGGCCCGGAAATATGTACGCGTCTCCGGCTAAGGAGGTGAGAGAACGGCGTTAAAAACCTGGATGGGAGCAAGGCCGTTTCCGGATCTTCTCCAATAATCCTTAACCCACAAAAAATGGAAAAGAACCAGATAAAATCTTCATACAAGCTATTTCTTATCCCCCTGAATTGTACCCCAGAGCCCTTTATCCTCCGCCCATCAAAGGGAAGATGGAAACAACATCGCCGTCTTTGATTTTGGAATCCAGGCCGGTCGCTGCCGGCGGACTAGCCCCATTGACCATGACGACCAGATGCGGCTTGAGCTGATCGCTGGCGAAAACTTCGGCGCGCCGGGCGGGCGTGTCGCACAACGCATTGAGGAGCTGGCGAAGGGTCACGCTCCGGGAAAATTCTAGATCCCTTTCTTTTAATCCGAAAATTTCCCGGAAATAGGCGAAAAATTTGACTTTGACCGAGATCTCGTTCATTCTTATTATGCTTTTCGCCAGATCCGCCCTCTCATTTTCTTCGAATATCTTAACGGGGAAAGGGTCAAAAATTCTCCCATATTCCGCGACCAGGTTCCGCCTGATGACCAGGAGAGCGGAGCGCTGCTCATCGAAAAGCGCTTCTTTGAGGGCGGGCCAGAGGCCTTTTCCTTCGAGTTCAAGCTGTCCGATTTCGTCCACAACCAAAAGGTCTGATGTCCGGCTCCGGAGGATGATATTCTCCGCCTGGGCCAGCCCTTCAGGAAGAAGGCAAAAGGCCCCGACTTTCTGCCCATCTCCGCAGCCTATTCTCCGAAGGAACGGCCTGCTTCTCCCTTCTTGAATGTCAAAGAGATCATATCCCGCGGTCTCTCTCCCCTCCATCACTCTCAGACTGAGGAACCCATCCATGCTGACTCCCGCCGAGCCCAGCTCTTCGGTAAGGCTTCGGAGGAACGTCGTCTTCCCCGATTTGACAGCCCCCGTGAGGATAAAAATCATGGATTAAGAATAGAGGAGGCAGCCGGCAAAGTCAATTTGGAGGGGGAACCCGCTTCGCGTTCCCCCCTCTAGCTGCCACCGGCAAGACCCGGTCGGACACTCTTGGAAGGAAACCCTGGGAATGGGTTTCCTTCCAACGGTCACTTCGCTCCCCGCCTTCTTTCCAAGGAGCATTTTCCGCTGAAGTCTTCTGGGCGAGTTCATCGCCGCTCGAAAAATGGAAAGTCTGACAGCGTGAAGAACCTCTGCGAGAGCGAATCCCCTTCCCGAACGCCTACCGGATGATGATCCGGGATTGGCTGGTCGTAAGGTTGACGCTCCCGCCGGCGGCGCTGATCGCCGAGACGTTCGTGACGGTGATGTAACACTCCCCTGGGCTCTTCGCCTCAAAACGCAGCGTAGCCAGGGTCCCGCCGCCCTTGATCCCTTTCCCGGTCTGGGGACTGGAAAAGCCGATCGTGCAGATCCCCGCGTTGTTATCGAAGTTCTTGAGGAACGGCGGCTTCTCGCCGAATTGCCTGGTCATTCCGCCTTCGGCCACGTCCTTCAGATTGATCACCTTGGGATTGTAGTTGAGGACGAGAGACATGTTGCCGATCTCCTGGTCGCTGCGGAGATTGACGGAGACCGTGAACTCACCGCCGGCCGGACGCTCGTAATTGGCCGGGCTGAGCGTGATCTGGTTCAACCCCAGGTCCTGCTGCGGACGCCTCGCCTGGAGCGCCCGTTCCATATCGCGGATATCGAGTGGCCGTCCGAGCAATTCCTCTTCAAAAACGCCGCTCGCCGTAGACCCCGTATCCACGTCCACCCAGAGAGGCTTGTCGTCCTCCGCCGTCAAGGGAATCGAGCGGATGATATAGGGCGTGATCGTCAGGATGACATCGGTCTGCTCAAGGGTCGTGTCCTCGGCGCCGAACAGCCGGCCCAGCACCGGGAGGTCTTTAAGCCCGGGGATGCCCTTGAGGGTCTTTCTTTCTTCGTCTCTCAACAAGCCGGCGATGAGAGTGGTCTCGCCGTCCTTGAGCCGGAGAACATTCTTGACTTCCCGCGTGTTGATGATGGGAATGTCGGCGTATCCCTTGCCGCCGATGGATGTGACCTTGAGCTCGAGCGAAATCGTGACTTCCTTCTCGAGATGGACCGAGGGCTTGATCTTGACCTCGATGCCGACGTCCTGCTGTTCGAAGTTCGTCAGAGGCTGCGAAGCATAGCCGCCCGCCGCGAACGGGGAGAACGTCGTCCGCGGAATGGGGATTTTCTGGCCGACGAGATGCCGCATTTCCTCGTCCGAGACGCCCCGAAGACGGGGCTGGGCGATGACCTTGGTATCCGTGTCCGACTCCAGGAATTGGAGGAACGAAACAGGCAGGCTGATCGAAAAATTCTCGGCTTTCGACAGATCGATGTTCTTCAAGTTGAACCATCCCGTGGACGTCGTGTCCGTCGAGGACGTCGGCGGCCCTCCATATCTCAGGCCGACCATGTTCGTATCGAAGCTGACCCCCAATTGCCGGAGCTTGAGCCGCGAGACCTCCATGATCTCGAGGTCGATGACGACCTCGGCTCGGGGCTTGTCCCAAGCCCGGATGAGCTTTTCGGCGAGCTCCACCACCTGCGGCGTGTCGCGGATGGTGAGTGAGTTCAGGTTCTTGTCGGAACTGATCGTCGGCACCTTGGCCGTTCCGCGAAGCATCGAGATGAGAGAATTCTGCATGTCCTGGGCGACGACGTTGGATAGGTAGAAGGTCCTGATGACGTTCGCTTCGTACTGGATCCGCTTTATCGGGTTGTCGGGGACGATGACCACCGTCCTCTCATCGACGATCCGGTAGAAATTCTTCGTCGCGACGCAGAGCGACCGGACAGCCTGCTCGAAGGTCATGTTGGTCAGGTCGGTCGTGAACGGGACGTCGCGGAACTGCTCGTCGAAGATCATGCTGATGCCGGCGGTCTTGCCGAGGGCGAGAAAGATCGAGCGGAGGCTCGTTTCCACGGGAAACTTCAGCTGGAGGTTTTCTTCCTTGGCCTTAAGCTTGATCGGGAACTCGATCTTCTCTTTCCGGGGCGCCGTGTCCTTGGGAGCCTCGGTGACCGCTGCCAGCGCTTCCCTGACGATCGCTGTGTCCCGCGGGTTATAAGAAATGGATTTGGCGTATTCGGCCTTGGCCTCTTCCTTCTTGCCGAGGGCAATGAACTTCCGGGCCTCCTGGAGATGGAAAAGACTGGCCGAGATCTTCGCCCGCCCCAACGCCAACCGGTATACGGGCTCTTTGGGATTCTCGAGACTGGCTTTCTCGTAGTATTGGATGGCGTCTTCCCACTGCTTATTCAATTCCGCCTGGGTGCCGAGCCGGTATTGCGGGGTCAAGCCCACGCACGCCCAAAAGCTCAAGGCTATGACGATCAGCAACGCGTTCTTCTTCATTTCCGTTCTCCTTCCAGGGCGAACTTCTGAGATTTCTCGTCCAGGCCCTGGATCTCGATTTCGCCGGCCGCGATCTTCGCGACCTTCCATGCCGAACCGAGCATGTCCCCTTCTCCCACGGCCACGGCCTGCCCTTCGAAAAGAACGAGGGCGATGAATTTGCTCTTGGCTTGAATGTAGCCGATATACCGCAGGTTCAAGACTGCTTCCTGAGGCGCCGCCGGAACGGCCCCCTCCCCTTGGTTCATGTTCGGCCTTTTCGCTTCGTCGGCCCCAGAAGGCGTCGCCATTGGTTCAACTGAGCTGCTGGGGACAAAAATATCCCTCTTCGCGAAAGCGGCCGCCCGCTCCTTCTTCTGAAGCAGGTCCATCCGGATCAAGAATTTCTGCGCCTTCAAAGCGCCGGGCTTTTCGGCGGAGGACGTTTTGTCCTGGCTCAGGCCAAAGACCGCACCGGCGAGCCCACAGATGAAAAGGATATGTTTAATCTTCATCGTAACCCGCGAGGCTGATCCTGAGGTCGAGCAGGCCGGGCTGTTTCCCGATGCTCAAGAAGTCGATCTTCTCCACGTGGAGGAACCGGGGATGACGCTCGATCGCGTCCAACAATCTTTTGAGCATGGCGTAGTTCCCGGAAAAACGGAATTCCACCGTCACTCTCTGGAGGCTCTCCTTCACGAGCTTTAGATACCCGTAGTTAATATCGGTCACCTGGATGCCGGTGGCATCGAAGATCTGCTGGAGGTCCAGGCGGAGAGTCTGCATGATCTTTTTGCTGTCGTAGAAATAGTTCGCCCTCAGCGCCTCCATCTTTTTTAGGGCATCCTGCCACCCCTGCCATTCTTTTTTGATGTCGTTCCTCGATTGGCTGAGGGCCTTATAGTCAAGCTCCAGAGTCTTCAGCTCGGACAACACCCGGTTGGCGGTGCCGTGCTGCTTGATGGAAACGAAAAGAAAAAGGCACGACGCCGCCCCGAGAACGGCACCCAGAATCGACGCCGTCCGGCGTTCCTTCATGTTCAAAAGGCTAAAAAGCTCGTTCATGGCTGAGGGCTATTTCAGAAACGAGTTGTCCCGGCTGGGAGACCTCGTTTTTCATGGAGACGTTTCTGAAGCCGAGGGCATCGAGCTTCTGGATGAGGGCAAGGAGGTCGCTGAGGTTCTGGGAAACGACCTTGAACTTGAACTCGAACTTCCCTTCGGCCGCTTGGATGGGAGCGAACCAGGAAATGGAGCTCCCGGCCGGAAGCGCTTCTTCAAGCTTGGAAAAGAAATCGACCCAGGAAAAGCTTTTTTTCAGGATGATGGCGTTGATCGAGTCGATCTTGTCCTGGTATTTCCGCGACAGGTCGCGGATCTGAAGGCTCCAGTCATTCTTTTCTTTGTGGGCCGTCTGGGTCAACTGCTGCATCTGGACCAGGGAGCCGCGGACCGACCCTTCGCGGGCCCGGCTCTTGAAGTAAGAAAGCGCCGCGAGCGCAGCGACAAGAAGAAACATCCCGGCGGCCAAGGACAGGAGAGCGAAAAAGAAGCGGCGGTTGCGGAGAGGCTGGCTGGCCAGGTTCACATTCGCCTTTTTCCCGTTCATCACAGCACCTGCCCGATCAGAGGAGACAAGAGTTGCTGGTCTTGGGACCTCAGAGGTAAAGGGGCTGAGAATTCAGCGACTTTCAAAGACGGCAGTCTCTCTTTCAATGCGGAGGCGGTGCCGCCGTCCAGTCTCTGGACTGCCGCCCGGACCCAGACCACGCCGATCTTCTTTTTCTCGTGGTCCTCGATGAAATGGACCGTGTTCTCGATCTCGTTGACGATCTGGTCCATCTTTTGAAGAGGGCTCATCGGGTTCTGGGAATCCTGGAGGAACGGCTTGAACCGGTAAAGGGAAACCTCGCCATCAAGGACGGCGAGCAGACTGACATAATCCTCCTCCATGTTGACGATCATCGCGTGGCCGGATTTCTCGAACCGGACGAGGCCCACCAGGTTGAGCACGGGCATACCGATCGTCCTCACCTTCAATCCGAGACGGCTGAAGAGGTTTTCATATTCCCGGACGACATCCGCCCTGGCCAAGGCGAGCAAGACCTTGACCTGGCCGTTCGATTTGAGGACATCATAAGAGATCCGCATGTCGGCGGACTTGAACGGCACGAGCTTGTTGAGCCTCCAGCGAAGGATCTCCTCCCGTTCCGCGGGCGATGACGGCAGGGAATCGAACGTCAGGACAAACACCCTGAGACAGATTTCCGGGATGAGCAGCGTCACAGCACCGCCGTCCTGGCCAAGCTTGGCCTTCCCCTCTCTCAAGGTTTTCTCCAGGGCGGCGGCATTCTGGATGTTCTTTTTATCGAAGGACGGCTCGAGGATGCCGGTCATGAGCGGCAGGATGAAATGGGCGGTGACCTTTTTCTCCTTTTTTGAATAGTGGATGCCGCTGAGACAGGTCCGCGTGAGATGAAAGACCGCGGGCGGAAAGACCGGCTCCGAGAGGTAATCCTTTATGCGGTCGATGAACGCGATCATCTCTTATTCCACAAACGTCACTTTATTGAGCTCTTTCAAGCTGGTGATCCCTTTGAGGACCTTCTGGACGCCCACTTCCCGGAGAAAGACCAAGCCCTCGGCCTTGGCCTTTTTCCGGACTTCGGACAAAGGTTTGCGCTCCAGGATCATTTCCCGGATATTGTCCGACAGCTCGAGGATCTCGGCGATGGCCGTCCGGCCCTGATAGCGGGTGAAGTTGCATTCCGGGCATCCTGGGGCTTCATAGAACATCTGTTTTCTGTGTACATCGGGGTTGAGACCGGACTCGAGAAGCTGCCGATCATCGTAGCTGAGGGGCACCTTGCACTTCGGACAAAGGACGCGGACCAGGCGCTGGGCCAGGATGCAGTTCAAGGCAGAAATGAAACTGTACGGATCAACCTGCATGTGAAGGAACCGGCCGATGACGTCAAAGACATTGTTGGCATGGACGGTCGTGAAGACGAGGTGCCCGGTCAAAGCCGATTGGATGGCGATCTGAGCGGTCTCGGGATCACGGATCTCGCCGACCATGATCTTGTCCGGGTCGTGGCGGAGGATGGACCGCAGCCCGCGGGCGAAGGTCAATCCTTTCTTTTCGTTGACCGGGATCTGGGTGATACCGTCAATCTGGTATTCGACCGGGTCTTCGATCGTAATAATCTTGTCTTCGGGCGATTGGATCTCGGTCAGCGCTGCGTAGAGCGTCGTCGTCTTGCCGCTTCCGGTCGGGCCGGTAACCAGGACCATTCCGTAGGGCTGGGTGATGTAGCGGCGGAATTTTTTGAGGACTTCGTCCGAAAAACCGAGGAGGTCGAGCCTAAGCTCCGAGATGGCCTCCGTAATCATTTCCTTGTCCAGGATGCGGATGACCGCGTCTTCGCCGTAGATGCTGGGCATGATCGAGACGCGGAAGTCGATCGTCTTATCCTTGATCCTCAGCCGGAACCGGCCGTCCTGCGGAACCCGACGTTCGGCGATGTCCAGGTCGGACATGACCTTGACGCGGGAGATGATCGGCGCGTTGAATTTCTTGTCGATCGGCTCCATCGCCTCGCTGAGAACGCCGTCGATCCGGTATTTGATCCGGACCCCGTCTCCTTTGGACTCGATATGGACATCGCTCGCCCGCTTCTGGACGGCGGTGAAGATGATCGTGTTGACGAGCTTGATGATCGAGTCGTCTTGGTCGGCCAGCTTCTCGATCGAAATGACCTCTTCCTCTTCCCCCCCGTCCTTCTCCACCACCTGCATGATGAATCCTTCGGTGGCGTCCCTGAGAACCTGGAGGGCGGCCTCGCTCTTGCGCAGGGCTTCGTGGATGGCGCGCTTGGGAGCGGTATGGACCTGGACCTTTTTCCCGATCAAGGCCTCGACGGCGTCGACCGTGGCGATGTCCGAGGGGTCGGCGATGGCAATCTTGAGGATGCTCTCATCCATTTCGATTGGGATGAAATTCGACCGGTAGAGAAAGTCGGGCGGGAAGGACTGGACAAGCTCCCGGTTGATCGCGGCTGTCGCGAGGTCGATATAGGGGATGTGGTACCGCTCGGCCAGTTTCCGGGTCTCTTTCTCTTCCGTGAGCTGGATCTTTTGGGATTCTTGTTTATCCATGTTAGCGGGCGACCTTGATGATATTGAATATGGGCAGATAGACCGAGAGGAGCATAACGGCGACGAGAAGCCCCATGAAAATGATGACGACGGGTTCGATCAGCGACACGAACGTGTCAATCTTGGCCTGGATGCTCTCATCATAGACGTCGGCCACCTCCTTCAACATCTCTCCGAGATTGGCCGAAGTCTCGCCGATCCGGATCATATCCAGGGAAAGCGGAGGGAAGAATTCGGTCTTGGCCAGCGACTCGGACAGGCTTTCGCCGTTCTTTATGCTGCCCGGCAGGATGGCCGTCCGTGAAGCGAGGTATTTATTCGGAATGGCCTGGCAGGCCAGCCCGACCCCCGTCAGCAGCGGAATCCCCGCCTGGAGAAGAAGAGACAGAGTGCGGCTGAAAAGCGAGATGGCCGATTCGGTCCAGATGACCCGCCCGAGCGGGATCTTGAGCTTCATCTTTTCCAGCCAGAAGAGGGTCTTTTCATTCTTCTTCAGCTGAACGTAAGCGAGGACCAGAAGGGCTGCCAGGGCGATCCAGAGCGGCCAATGGCCCCTGACGAATACGGAGAAGCTCATCAGCAAGGCCGTGATGATCGGGAGCTGCGCTTCGAAGTCCTTGTAGAATTCCGAGAAATTGGGCAGGACGAAGTTGATCAGGATCCCCAGAAGGGCGGACGAAAAGATGAGCAAGAGAATAGGATAGGTCAGGGCTGATCGAATCCGGCGCTTCGTCTGGGCGATGACCTTGGCATACTGGATGAATTGGCCGACAGTGTCGGGCAGGTTGCCGCTTTGCTCGCCGGCCATGAGCGCCGCCGTATAGATCTTCGAAAAGCGCTTCTCGAACGGGGCGAATGATTCCGACAAGGCCTTCCCATGGCGGATGTCGATCTCGACCTTCCGGAGGACCTCTTTCAGATAGGGATTCTTAACCCGGTTAGAAATGACCTCGATGCTGCGAAGGACCGGATATCCGGCCCGAACCAGGGCCATGAGTTCCTGGTTGAACATGATGAAATCCCTGTCTTTGACCTTTTTTTCGAACGAAAGCGAGGACAACCGCTGCTTCTTCCAGTCTTTTTGGATCGAAAGGACGCAGAATCCCTCGGACTCGAAATGGCGCCGGCATTCGTCCTGAGAGGTGGAGAGGAACGATTCCGTGAAGACGCGCCCGTCCTCTGCGGCAAGGCGGCAAAGAAAATATGGCATCTCTCCTCGCTTCTGTCTTCGGCTAGATCTCGACGCCCAGCCGGTCCACCTCTAAGAATTCGGTAAGCAAAATCCTCATATTAGGTAAATATCCCCCTTATGTTAAATACGTTAAGGCATCGGTAGGCGATTCTTTTTCCGGAGTCAGGCCAATTTCGGGCGGGGTCCTGTCGCGGCTCTTCCCCGGCCGTGCTCGCGGCCAGGCCGCTGCGCGCGGGCGGGGAGCCCCTTCGCCGCGCCACCCCTGCTCGACGAGCGGCGCCCCGGAAAAAGAACTGCTTACAAGGCACTGACACACCTGAAGTTATATGCCTGTTACAATTCCTCCTTTATTGTCCCAAGGGGATTTAATCAAATTCTCAAATATGTCTAAATTCGGACTTATTAACACAGCTGTCTGCTTGCCAGATTCTTTAGGGAAGATCCGCCGATCATCATTTGACAAATAGCGAGCCTCATTATATCTTTATTTCATAATGAAGAAAACAAAAGCCGGGAGGATGGTGCTTCTGCTCGTCTCTTCCCTTCTTTTTGTTTTTTCTCTCTGCCCCCAGGATATCAATCCGGGCCAGCAGAACGAGCCGCCCAAAAAGCCTGTTTTAGATTATATGAGCACGTTTCTCTCGAGGAACACAAAGCCCCTGGGGCTGAAAGAAGACCAAGCCTTGCAGAGGCTGCTCAAGCAGCCAAGTATCAAGTGGGCCGTCCGGGCAGCAGCCCGCCACATTCTGGATTAGTTGATTCATATATATATTTTTTATAAGATGGATTCAATTTTTTGGATTTCATGAATAAAAAGGTATACTGGCTTCTCGTCCCGCTCGCCGCGCTCCTCGTCCTGGGCGGGCTCAACGTCTACCGGAAGATCATCTGGAAGGAGCCGACGGATGGCGTCGTCTGGGAAAAAAAACCAGGCGGCCTGACGGCCATCAAAGTCAACCCGAACGGCCCGGCCTATATCTACGGCGGCATCAAAAAGGGAGACATTCTTTACTCCATCAACACCAACCCTATCAATAACAATATCGACCTTGTGAAAACCCTCTGGAAGGCAGGCGGCTCGGGCCAAAAACTCACGTATCAGATCAACCGTCAGGGCGCGCTGCTCTTCCCGTCCCTGACCCTGGTCCTGAAGGGCGTCAGCCTCATCTATTTCTACCTAGCCCTTATCGGGCTGACAACGCTGATCATCGGCCTCATCGTCTTTCTTAATTCGACCAGGCCCTTCACTATGCCAAACATCTACTTTTACTTCCTGTCCGCCATTCTCTATTCCTTTTATATATTCTCGCCGACGGGTGAGCTCGACATCCTGGACAGCGTCTTTTTCTGGCTGGACAAGATCGCCTTCCTCGCCTTTCCCCCGCTTCTCCTCCACTATTTCCTCATCTTCCCGCAGCGAAAACTATTCCTGAAAAAGAAACCGTCTTTCATCTATCTCTTCTATCTCCCGGGCGTCTTTCTCCTCCTGGCCAAGGTCCTCTTCCACCTTCCTTATTTCAACAACCTGGACAACAACCTGATCCTCCGCATATACGGGATGCTCGAAAAAGCGGACCTCTTCCACTTCGCTCTTTACACGTTCCTGACGCTGGCGACGATCTCGGACAGCTACTTCCGCCACCCCAGCTACTTGGTCCGCAAACAGCTGAAATGGATCGTCTACGGGCTCGGGTTCGGGGTCATACCCTTCACCCTTCTCTATATCATTCCGTTCCTGGCTGGACACGCCCCAACGCAGGTCGCGGAGCTGACGATCCTTCTCCAGGCTTTCATTCCGCTCGCCTTTTCCTATTCCATCTCCCGCTACAAGCTGGTGGACCTCGAGGTCATCCTCAAAAAAGCCGCCACCCTCATTTTTTCATATTTCGTCCTCGCCCTTCTCTATCTCGCCGTTGGAACCCAGATAAAGTTCTTCTCGGAAAACAAGCTGAAGCCCCTCCTCCTCTGGATTCTGGCCATCATCTTGGGCGCAACGCTGCTCTCTCCGATCAAAAAGCTTTTTCAATCCCTCTTCGACAGGGTCTTTTACAAACGCAGCTATCAATACCGGAAGACGCTGCTTTCAATCAGCAAGGAGCTCAGCCGGGAGCGGAACCTTGAAAACCTTTCCCGGTCGATGCTGGAGCTCATCGCCAAGGCGCTGTCCCTGCGGAATATCGCCCTCCTCCTGCCCGTCGAGGGTGAACTTCGCGCTTTTTCCGTATTCAGCTCCAAGGGGGAATTTACCTCCCTCTCCCCGCAGCTTGCGATCTCCCCGGAGCTCTATGAAGACCTGAAGAAAAACGACTCACTCTCGTTGTATTCCTTGAGCGATAAAGAAGAACTCCGGGAAAAGTTCGAGGAGCTCAGGACATTGGGCTTCGAGCACGTCCTGGCCCTCAAGGTCGAGGACAAAATGGCCGGATGCCTGGCCATGGGCAAAAAAACGGATGCCACGTTCCTGACCAGCGAGGACTGGGAGCTGCTGACGACGATCTCCTCGCCCCTAGCCCTAGCCCTGGAGAACGCCACTCTGTATAACCAGGCGAACCTCCGTACCCAGGAGCTCGTGAGGCTGAAGGATTACAGCGAGAACATCATCGAAAGCTTGACTGTCGGCGTGGCCGTGCTCGACCAGCGAGGAAGGGTCATCGGCTGGAACCGCGTCCTCGAAGAGACCTTCGCCAAGAAGAAAGCGGAGGTCATCGGCGATTCCTTGATGCACATTCTCAGGCCCGAGAATTTCGCCGCCATTTTTCCTCCCGACACGCAACAGGATTTTCATCTTATGAGCGAAATCCCCCTGGACATCCCCTCGGGCGAGAAACGGATCTTCGACATCGCCAAGACGCCCCTCCTCGACAACCAGCTCAATCCCTACGGCACGATCATCGTCTTCGAGGATATCACCGATAAAATCCGCCTCCAGCAGCAGCTCGTGACGTCTGAAAAGCTGGCCTCCATCGGCCTCCTTTCAGCGGGTGTAGCCCACGAGATCAACACGCCGCTCACGGGCATCTCGAGCTACGTCCAGATGCTCCAGAAACAGATCTCGGACACCCATTTCGCCCAGATCCTGGAAAAGATCGAGGCCCAGACCGACCGGGTGTCGCGGATCATCAAGAACCTGCTGAACTTCGCCCGCAATCCGGCGGACTTCGCCTTCCATCGCGTCAACCTCAAAGAAAACCTCCAGGAGATCATCTCGCTCATCGATTACAAGCTGAAGACCATGAACATCCACCTCGAGCTGGATCTCGCCTCCGTCAAGCCCATTTGGGGCCAGGGCGAGCGGCTCCAGCAGGTCCTCATCAACATCATCCTGAACGCCATCGACGCCATGCCGCAGGGCGGCACGCTCAGCCTCGCCTTAACGGAAACCAACGGCGAAGCCCTGATTAAGATCACCGACACGGGCACGGGGATCAAGGAACAGCACTTGCCTCACATCTTCGACCCGTTCTTCACGACCAAGGGCCTCGGCAAGGGAACGGGCCTCGGTCTGTCCATCAGCTATGCGATCATCAAGGAGCATGAAGGCCGCATCACCGTCCAAAGCGAGATCGGCAAAGGGACGAGCTTCACGATCGCGATCCCCAAGGACCTGGACAACAAAAAATTGATCTCGGCCAAGAACGAACGCCCGAATAAATGAGGATAAAGACGCCATGAGGACCAAAGGCTTGATTCATGTCATCGACGACGAACCCGTCATCCACGACATCCTGAGCCAGCTCCTGACATCGGAGGGATATGACATTGAGATCTCCTCCTCCGGGGAGGAAGCGCTTGAAAAATTTGAAGTCCGGACATTCGACCTCGTCCTTCTGGATCTTCTCATGCCGGGCATGAACGGCATCGAAATCCTCAAGGCCGCCAAAAAAATCGACCCCCAGGCCTTGATCATCATCCTCACCGCCTATGCCTCGGTCGAATCCGCGATCGAGGCAATGAAGATCGGAGCCTTCGATTACATCCAGAAACCGTTCAAACACGAGGAACTCCTGCTGACCATCGCCCGGGCCCTTGAGCACAAGAACCTTCAGAAAGAGAACGTCCGCCTCCGGGACGAGCTCAAACGGAAATTCAGCTTCGCCAACATCATCGGCAAGAGCAAGGTCATGGAAAACGTCTTCGACCTCATCAAAGCCGCTGCGCCGACGCGGAGCACGATCCTCGTCGAGGGCGAGAGCGGGACGGGCAAAGAACTCGCCGCCCGGGCCATCCATCAGAACTCGAACCGGTCCGGATTTCCGTTCATCGTCGTCAACAGCGGTTCGCTGCCGCCCGATCTCCTCGAAAGCCATCTCTTCGGCCACGTCAAGGGCGCCTTTACCGGGGCCGTGAGCGAAAAGCAGGGGCTGTTCGAGGCCGCCGACAAAGGAACGATCTTCTTCGACGAGATCTCATCGATCGGCATGGAGACACAGGCTAAGCTCCTCCGCGTCATGCAGGACCGGGAATTCATGCGGCTGGGCGGAACGAAGACGATCAAAGTCGATGTCCGGATCATCGCCGCGACCAACAGCGACCTCGAGGAGCTCATCCGGCAGAAAGCTTTCCGCAAGGACCTGTTTTACCGCCTGAACGTCATCAAGATCGAGCTCCCGCCCCTCCGCGAACGGAAAGAGGACATCCCCTTGCTGGTCAAACATTTCCTCGATCTCTACGCCAAGGAAAACGGCAAGGAGATCGACCGCGTCTCCGAGGACGTCCTTGAAATCCTGGAACGGAACGCCTGGCCGGGAAACGTCCGCGAGCTCGAGAACCTCATCGAGCGGGCCGTCGTGTTCGCCAAATCCAAGATCATCACGCGCGAAAACCTGCCCGAGATCTTTCTTTCTCCCCGGAAGAAAGGGGCGGACGTTTCCGCGGCTGAAGATGAGGCGAAGAACCTGCGCGATCAGACGCTCGCCTTTCAAAAACGGCTCATCGAAACGACGCTGCGAAAAGCGAAAGGCGTCCAGAAGAACGCGGCCCAGATGCTCGACGTAAAACCGACGACGCTCAACGAAATGATCAAGAGGCTCGGGATCGACGTCTCTGAATTTTAAAAGGGCATGTCTGTCGCCAGCCAAAAATTAAACACCTTATTGACGCTGAGGATGAACGCGCGAGTTCCGCGCCGCCGAAAAAAAAACGGAAGCACGCAGGCGTTAAGATCTCCGCCCGGGAGCAAGCTTCTTCCCTGAGCCCCCTTAATTGAAATTCCCGGGGACGAATTTATCGGGGTTGATCTTGATCTTGGCCGGCCGGGACGCCGCGCGGAACTCGAATTCCTGGGTCGCGGCGCTGACCTCGAACTTCTGCCGGACCTTTTTCCCGTTTTCCTCCCACTCCACCCAAAGCGGGAAGACGAAGACGTCTCGGGTCTGGTTGACCCTGAACTTCAAGACGAAACCGTCACTCTCCTTGCGGATGTCGTGGGCCACATGGACCTCAGGAAGGAGGTGCGAATCGAACCAGCCCTTGAAGAATTGTTTCAGGTCCCTGCCCGCAACCTGCTCCATGCTCCGGATGAAGTTGTTCGTCCTTGCCGAGCGGTATTTGTATTTTTCGAAGAATTCCCGCAGTCCTTTGAAAAAGACCTCTTCGCCGAGGAGGTCAAGGAGCATATTGAGCGCTACGGCGGACTTGTTGTAGACGATCGCCTGATAAGCATCAAAATCAAGATAGCTCAACCGGGACCCTAGAGTGATCGGGCCCCATTTGGATTTTCGTTCCGTCCACTGCGAAAATCTTTTGATGAGACCGGCGAACGTGCGTTCGCCCAGTTTCGCTTTCAAATATTGAACGACGGCGAACTGGGCTAACCCTTCACTGAGCCATTGGTCGTGGTATCGCTCCCCGGTCACAGCTTGTCCCCACCACTGATGGGCGATCTCATGGGCAATGTAATATTCCCTGTAGCGTGAAAGGTCCACCGGGCTGTCCGGATTGACCTGAAGCGGTCTGTCGGGCGTCCGCGGCATCTCGTTGAGAACAACGAAGGAGGCCGGGCTGTGTCCGCCCCCCGTCGGCCAAAGGCGCTGGACGACGCCCAGTTTTTCATAGGGATACGAGCCAAACCATTTCTCGTAATTCTCGACGATCGCCTTGGCTTCCTGGAGCATCCCCTTCCACTGGACGTGGATCTCCGTGGAAATGAATGCCTGGAGGTTGGGGGAACCCGGTCCATTCAAGTTCGACAGCCTATCGAACTTGCCGACGATGAAGGACAGATATTTTATGGGGAATTTCGTCTCGAACTCGTAGAGGGAATTTCCCACTTTCTCGAGCGCCATCACGCGCCGGACCGAATCGAGCTTTCCCTCTTCAGTCAGCTCGCCGTTCGCCACGCAGATGAAGCCCGGCGGGACACTGAACTTAAGACTGGCCTGGAAATAGTCCTCTTCGGAGGGCGATGGATACCAGCAGGCCGACTCGCTGTAAAGATAAGTCTCGTAGCGAGGGCCCGCAAGCGATATGGTATCGGTGTACTGGCCGCCGGGAATGACGTCCGATGTTGGGACGGGTGGCTCAAGCGTGCCGCGATAATAGATCTCAATCGCTCCCGTTTTGTCCTTCTGGAGGGGACTGACAAAATAGACGTAGAGGAGCTTGCGCAGCTTGTCCCGGGTGTAAAAGAGCTCGTGGCCTTCCTGGTCAAAAATACGAAGGATGTCGAGGCTCGGATTGAAAAAGAATTTGAGGCTTTCGGCGGCGTCGATCTGGGCTTTGACCTCGATCCTGGCCCGCGCCGAGAGATATCGCTTATCCGGCTGGAAGTCCACTTCGAGGTCACAGCGCTGGACGTCGATTTTTTCTCCGAACGAAACGAAGAGTTCCCGGCCACCCTCCCCCTGCTTATCGGGGGAATAGAGGTTGATGGCCTGTTCGGACTCGCGCTTCACGAAGTAGATCTCCTCTTCGGAAAACGGCGAATAAATGTAGGCGAGCTCTCCCGTGTTTTTCCCGTTCAGCTCGAAAACGACCTGCTCGCCCCGGGGCTCGAACGAGAGGAGTTCGCTCGTCAAGGAGTTTTCAATCGTGAACGAACCGGGATAGTACTCGCTGAAGAGCGAATAGGCCCTGTTGGATTCCGCTTGGGTCAGCGGAGGGATCTTGTCCGGCGGGGCTTTTTGGATGGTAATATTGTTTTGAAAAAAGGAATCGGAAAAGCGAAAATAGGCGTATCCCAGCGTGTCTTCGACGAAATTCCTTTTATAGCGCAGCTCGAGCTGATGTTTTTCCGTATCGCTCGAAGGCGAGAAATGGAATCGCCCCTTGCCGATGACGATCAAGGCTGTTTCCAGGTCCGGGATGTTGTCATAAAAGACCCACGCATCCTGGAACGCGATGCGGATGTCTTGATGTTTGATTTCCACAAGGTCGGCCCTTTCCACTCTGCCTGAAGGAATACGGACCTTATAGAGGGAGGTGACGTTGCCCGTCACCTCTTTCTTTTGGATCAACCATTTGTCGTCCGTCTTCTGGAGCCAGATATGCCACATTTCGAGCATCGCGGAATGGTCGTTCTCGTAGAGGACCTGGAGAAAAAGACCCGGATCCCCTTCTTTGTCCGGACCCCGGCTGGCCCGGTATAATATCACCCGGTCCATTTTCCAGAGATGCATGAATGAAGAAACCGCGGCGCTCTCCCGGTCCCGGATGTCCGGGGTAAAAGCGCTCGAATAAGAAGCCAGGTCCTTGTCGGCGAAGGATTTTTGAAGGCGGGCAAAAAAGTCATCGATGGTCTGGCTGGCCAGAGGAAGGCCTAAAGCTAAGGTCGCCGCGCATCCCCAAAAAATGCTTCGGACCGTCCCTTTCACCTTTTTATTATAACAAAAAAAGAGCCGGGACGTTAATCTCATCGGTGCGTGCCTTGACTCATAAAAAGCATCTTTTGTGCCAAGAAACATCCTCCTCCTGACAGGGACGGAGGAGCGTGATGAACGCAACGTCATGGAAAAATGGGGGAAAGATGTTTACGTTTTGTAAATAATATTTACAGATTTTCCCGGGGACGGACGAGCCTACTTCTTTTCGGGAGTCCTGTTCAAATGCTTTTTGAAATCCTCTTCCCAGGTTACGAAGCTGTGGAAGAATTTCCAGTCGCCTTCATCGATGCCCCGCGTGATCTCAGTGATGTGGGAGGTGGAGGCCCCGAACCCCTCGACCGCAAAGACGACGGCTTTCTCCGGGTCCACGTGGCTTCCACACGTGTAGATATCCAGCGCCGCATAGCGCATTTCCGGCCAAGTATGGGTTGAGATGTGCGATTCCG
>JALHTW010000336.1 GCA_022866045.1 Candidatus Aminicenantota bacterium
ACGGAACGAAAAGTTCCATGATGCAGGCCGGATCTTCCTGGTTTCCCGCGTAGAAGGTGCCGCCTTCAGGGTGCTTCGGGTCGGGGACAAAATGGAGGGACTCAATGCCGTTGTCGTATTTATCGACCTGTTTTTGGAGGACATTCGGGTCGCCTTGAAACGTTCTATTGACGGGAAATCTCCGCAGGACTTCTTTTTTGTCCGGATCGAACTCCAGAATGACATCATCGCCCTCGACAATGATATAAAGAAGCCCGGAAGAAGGATCGACCGTGATGTCTTCCAGGTCGCCCGGCACCTTGACGCTGGAAACGGGCGTGCCGTCCTGCTTGACTTCGAAAACGATCCCCTCATCGCTGACAATGAAGAACGTCTTACGCTGCGGATGGAGGCAGATTCCCGAGGGGTCCTTGATTTGCTGCTTGTCGATATCGGCCGTCGGAGCGAACCCGGGACTCGTCGGCCATTCGCAGGGAAAGGCGATGGTGGGCGAATACTGAGGTTTGGAACAGGCGGCTAAAAAAAGGAGGGCCGCAATATAAACATATCTTCTTTCCATGGCCTCGGCTACGAAGAACAGCTCACTGAAACATAAAGAGAATCCAATGTATAACAGCCCAAAAAGTTCTGTCAATGAAAATCTCATTTTCCGGTTGATTTTTTCGACGATTCCGCATTAAACTATTCCCATATTTGTGGAAGGGAATTTGCCGAACGAGGTTTCGCCATGAAAAATAAGGCCGTCCTTGTCTTTCTGTTCTCGTGTCTTGCGGCCGGCGGATTTTTTGCCCTTGGCCAGTTCCTCCCTGATGAGATCGCCCAGCGCGAGCAATGGGAGAAATTCCTCGAAACCGCCGACATCGTCAAATCCGAACTAATCGGCGAGGGCGTCACAAAGCCTTGGAAGTTGTATCTCAAAAAAGGGGATATCGAGAAAAAGGCAGCCTGGAAGAATCCTGAGAAAAGACGCGGCGATTTTGTCGACAGTTGGAAATATGAAATCGCCGCCTATCGCCTAGACAAGCTCATCGGCCTGAACATGGTTCCTATCACGATTGAAAGAGAGTTCGAAGTAAAAAAGGGGACCTTCAAAAAGGGGGCCCTGTCTCTGTGGGCCGACAGCAAATACAACCTTCTGGATGTCATGGAGAAGAACATTCCGATCCCCAAGGCAGCCCTGAAGCAGACGGACGACACGAAATACATCGCCCGGTTCTGGGACAGCCTGATCGCCAACGATGACCGGACACAGGAAAACTTCCGATACACGGAGGATTGGCGGACGATTATCATCGATCATTCCCGGGCGTTCCGTTTTTCCGGGGAATACAAAAAAAAATTAATAAACGGCGCGAATGGGATCAAAAGAAAGGACGACGGCGGCCCGTATCTCATCCTGCGAGTTCCTCGTGCCCTTTATGAAAAAGTCATGGCCCTGGATTTCGGGAGAATCAAACAGGCCGTCGGACCTTACCTGACCGATGAAGAAGTCGAAGCGATCGTCGCCCGCCTCCCCCTGATCAAAAATGAGATCGCGGCCATGATCAAGCTGTACGGCGAGGATAAAGTCCTGTACGAAAAATAGGGAAAGAGAGAGGGGAAAGACTTTGATGAGCGCTGAGCCAGCCCTTTATATTTTTTTGACCATCGTGAGGATGTTCTTCCCGTCCTCGTGCCGGTAATCGAACTCGTCCATTAATTCGCGGGCAAGGTAAATCCCGAGTCCGCCTTTCTCTCCGGTCGCGGTTATTGATCCGCCGCCGGAAATAGCCGCGTCAGAAATAGCGGCCTTTTGTCCGGCCGCGATCATCTCTTCGAGGTCCGGCTTCGGGATATCGCGCGGGTCGAAGGGGATGCCCGAATCCCAGATCTCGATGATCACGCGTTTCCGGCCTTCACGGATCTCGATGGAGATCT
>JALHTW010000337.1 GCA_022866045.1 Candidatus Aminicenantota bacterium
ACGAAAGGGAAAACTTTAGAGGAGATCGAACGCCGCTGGTTGAAAAGTTAAAGCTGGAATCGTGTCTCCGGAAAAATAATCACCGAGGATCCCCTCCGCTTCGGGCGTCTGGCCGCCCTGGTCAATGCCACCGGCATCGTTGCCAATATGTTGTGTTAGGCTGGCTCTGTCTATTTATGATTTGGGGATGAGGACAATGGTTTGATTGAGGGTAGGGGCTGTGCCGGGGAAGACCATGTCCTGCTCGCCGGTGCGGGCTTTGATGTAATATTCGATGTCTGCGCTCAGGGCGGGCAGCGTCACGGAATAGACGCTCCGAGCGACTTTCTGCAATGGAACGACCTGATATTTCCCCTTTCCCATTTCCCTCCAATACAGCGCCGCCTCCTGGGGCGGATTCTGGGCGAGAATAATGACCTTCAGCTTCAGGCTTTCGCCGGCTTCAAGGCTCGGCCGGAGCGTGGGGACGACAATGCGCGCCGGGCCCTCATAGGCGCTTGAAAGCCTCGCCTCCGGCGGCAACTCGGCGTTCAACAACTTTTTAAGCTCTTCGCCCGGCTTCTCGATCGAATCCGGCATGTTGTGCTGCTCCCAATTGGCGATCGTCCCAAGCTCGCCGGTATTGCTGACCGTCGCCAGGAGAGACCCGAAGATCGCCTTCAAGGAATTGACCATCTGGACCCGCAAGGACAGCAGCGATTCCCGGACGATGGCCCGCTTCTTATTCGGATCTTTCTCGGCCTTGGCTTTTTCAAAAATTTTATTGTATTCCGCCCAGAGACACTCGAAATGGGCGATCTCCCGCATATATTCGAAATTCTTCAGCCAGTAATCGAAACGTTCAGCATATCCGTTCCCTTGGATATGCGGCTTCAGCACGGCCAGCTCGTCGACGAATTGGAAATTTTTCTGCACCTCATCCCAGGGCCGCTTGTCGGGAACGATGCCGCCCGGACCGTTTGTCCAGTTCACCGGGATCGGGAGCCTGCCATCGACCTTAGCCAAGATTTCGGCGATCTCCTGGGCCGCAGCCCGGCCGAACTGGTTCCTCGCCCAGTCCAAGTAGAAATCGAGCGCGGGGAGATGGCGCGGCGTTTCGGGCCAGTCAGCTTCGTAATCCAGGACTTTGGGCCCTCCGCAGTTGATTTTTTTGACGACCTTTTCACCGCTTTTCGCCACTCCCACGATCACGAGGCCCGCAATCGACGGATAGTGGATGCGGTCGCCGAAATCGATCGCCAGCCGGCCGGCCGCGACTTCGATGTTTTTGAACACGAGGTCGAGCGCCTTGTAACGTCCCGCGCGCTCGAAGATGTCCAGCTTTTCGGCAACCTTCTTGCCCTGGATGATCACATCGAAAACGCGGCCGCCTTTCCGGTCGAATTCTCCTTCGCAGAATTTGAGCGTAACCGCATATGTCCCATCCGGCACGAGCAGATGATAACCATACATGCGGTCCCGGACGTCTTTATAAACAGCCTCTTCCTTTGTTCCCGCGATCGCCCGATCGGCAAACGTCACAACCTGGCCATTGACAGGACCCACCAAGTCTTTAAAATTCGCCGGCAGAGTGTTCCAGCTCTGGTCCCAAGCTGCCCTCGCCAGAGCCAGGACATTTGGCGAGAGGATCCGCGTCCGCCAGTGGATGCCCATTAAGCCGTCACAGCCATATTTAAGCGCGTCCGCGGCGTCGCGCCGCATCCGGCCGACCCAGAGCTGGGGCGAGGTGAGCGAAGGATCGTCTTCGAGCCAGGGAATGGCCCACTTGGACCGGCCTTCGATCCGAGCGAAATTGGGATCGACGGGCGCTCTTCCCACTTCGCGGTTGATCGTGCTCGCCGCCACTTTTTTCGGCAATACCTCGTCGAAGAGCGTCCGCCGGCTCGGCGGGCCGAGAACCCAGCCGCACGTCGCGAGGTTGAACGGGACCTTGAGCTCGTCGGCCGCCTGGACGGCCATGTCCAAATCCGTGGTCACGGTCTTGATCGCTTTGTCGCTCGCGTCCGACCAGGTCCAACCCTCATCCGTCCAGAGCCAATAATAATTCAAGGGATAGGCCAACAGGATCCTCTGGAAGATCCCCTTATAGAGATCTTTGACGACCTTGGGGTCCTTGGGATCCAGGCCCATTTTCTTCAGCCGCTCTTGGACAAGGGCCGGAATGGTCAGGGGCGTCTCGGTCCCGACGCACGTCTGAATTCCAAGGTTCCGGGCGAAGGCGAATGCTCCGCGCAGCATCGCCGCCGTCCTGTTGAAAAGCTCGTTCGACTGCTCCGACGTTTTCGGCTCGGGCATTAGGCCTTCCATGACTTCCGCACCGAAGTCGTCGCGCTCGAAAAGCTCGGCCGCCCCGAAGTGAAAATCGCCGGTCCTTTTAGGCTGATAGCCCCAGTTATGCGATCCCGGATTGGACCTCATCGTGTTCTGATAGCTCGACGGGTAGCCCGCTTGGACACGTCCATTCTTGTCATATTCGTCGGACATTCCGATCCAGACCGTCGGCTCGGCATTGGGATTCCTTTCTGGGTAGGTGTGAAGGCCGAAGAAGTTCATCCGCAGCTTGGGCAACTGTCCGAGGACGGCTTTATACGTGTCCTCGTTCCACCAGTCCGGGCCCTCGGCGAAGTCATGGAATGGCTGAATCCCCCGTAACTTGAACAAGGGCCGGCCGCTTTCATCCAGGTTGGGCATACTGAATTCGATTTTTTCCTCGGGGATGACGTCGCCGTCCAGGTAAAACCGGACGCCGAGCTTTTCTATAAAGGTATATATTCCGTAAAGGATCCCCGTCCCGCCGCCGCCGGCGATAAGGAGATGGCTTTTTCCGTTTTGTTTGACGGTCATCAATTTATATTCGCCGGGCGATAGATCGGTCAGAAGGCCAGCCTGAATTCGGTCGGCCGATAATGGTCCCGTGGCGCTCCCGGGCAGCCAGCGGCCTTTTTGGTCAAGGATGAGGCCCGGCTTTCTGAGATCCCTGAAAGAGTCGATCCTGATGATCGGCACAAGCCCGCCGGTGCATAAATACAAATAGCGCCTCAGCTCCGCCGCGCCGAACCGCTCGAGCGCCGGGGCGTCTTTCGCGATATATATCACCGGCCCTTTGGCCCCGCGGCCGCAGCCGGCCAGGGCCAGCACGACCAAGGCAAGGATGACAAGACGCTTGCTATTCATGATGGCTCGACTCCTTAGGACCGGATGAGTTCAAGGAAGAGCTTAAGGACCGTCGCTTCCAGGGCATTCTTAAAACACTCCACCGATTCTTCGAACCCGCCCGCGAGATGGTCGGCGATATACATCGGGCTCCCGACGTTGACCAGGACTTTGCCGGGAATGATGAACGGAAGCTGGGTCCCATAAATGGCCAGGGGCGTCACCGGCACACGGATTCCATACTGTTCGTTCATGTTATAGGCGATGATGGACGTCCCGCGGCCGAACGTTTTGACATACGGATTCGGGTCTTGCGGAACGACGCTGCCCCTCCCCTGGAGGGCGATGATGGCCCGGCCGGCCTTGAGATACTCCTGGCAGCGGAGGACGGCTCCCCGCTTCCCCTGGCTATAGAGGTCCACGGGAATGGTCCCGATCTTGGCGATATTGGAGGAAACATACCTGACGAAAAGGGACTTGAAAGGGATGAGCAGAAAATTCAGCATTGCTCCGAAGTTCTTCAGATGCCGTTTGAGATGTTTTTTGACGAGGAAATTCAGCTCTTCTTTGGTGAAGACCTGTTTGTTGGCCGTGAAGAATATCGGACGGGGAATAACGCGAAGAACCGTCGCCACGTCCTTAAAACTTCCGCAGTGGTTGCCGACGATGATGTTCGGGCCTTCCCTGATAAAATTCTCCTCGCCCCGGACGATGATCTTTTTCCCGAGAAGGGCGAACCGGACCATGCCCCTGATGACGGGTTCAAACCTCTTAAGTTCTTCTTCGAAACTGAGCATCGCTTGGTGGCTCTCATTTTAGTCCATGCAGATGTCCTTGTAAATGTGAAACAGTCATGATAATTTTATTCCGACCGCCTCGAGAAGGAGGAACGCATGGCCATCCTCATCCGCCAAGCCCGGGTGAATTCTCCCAGCTCGCTCGGGCTGAAAGATATTCTGATCGCGGGGAACAGGATCGAAGCCGTCGGCGAACCGGGCGAGATCAAGCTTCAAGGCGTCAACATCGAAACAGTCGAGGGGAAGGGAAAATTCCTGCTTCCCGGTCTGATCGACAGCCACGTCCATATCTTGGGGGGCGGAGGCGAAGGCGGCCCGGCGACAAGGGCGCCCGAGATCGCCGTCGAAGACATCATTTCGAGCGGCGTCACGACGCTCATCGGCTGCCTGGGAACGGACGGGATCACCAGGCATATGACCTCACTCCTGGCCAAAGCCCGAGCCCTCGAAGTCGAGGGGATCACGACGTACATCTATTCCGGATCTTACGAAATTCCGGTGAAGGCCATGACCGGAAGCGTCCGCTCAGATCTTGTCCTCATCGACAAAGTCATCGGCGCGGGCGAGATCGCCGTCTCCGACCACCGCTCCTCGCAGCCGACGTTCGAAGAGATCGCCCGGCTGGCTGCGGAATGCCGCGTCGGAGGCATGCTCGGTGGAAAAGCCGGCGTCCTCCACATCCATATGGGAGACGGAGGGAAGAGGCTGGAGCTTCTTTTTCGACTCATAAAAGAGACGGAAATTCCGGCGAGCCAGGTCATCCCGACCCATGTCAACCGCAACCGCCAGCTTCTGGATGAAGCCATCGAATATGTCCTGGCCGGGGGCCATATAGATTTAACTGCAGGCGTCGATCCCGAAGACGAGAGCGATTCCGACGTCAGCGTCGAAACAGCGGTCCGTCTCTGTCTCGAAAAGAATGTCCCTCTTGCTCAAGTGACCGTGAGCTCGGACAGCAACGGCAGCCTGCCCGTGTTCGACAAACTCGGAAACCTCGTCGGGCTGACGATCGCCACCCAAAGGACGCTTTTTAAAAAGTTCCGCTCGCTCGTCGGGAGAAAGATCATCACCTTGGAACAGGCGGCCCAACTTTTCGCCGCCAACCCCGCCCGTTTCTATAAGCTCCATCAAAAAGGAGAGATCAAAGAGGGAAAGGATGCGGACGTGATCCTGCTCGATCAGGATCTGAACCTGACAGACGTCATTGCCAAAGGGCGGATCATGATGACGGGCGGGAAACTACTGGCCAAAGGGACATTCAAATAAATAAAACGGGGATTTGGACCGAGGGGACACATTAGAAGTTTCGTTCCCTTCGATATGTATCCCCGCCTCTAATTCTTGATGAAAGAGGACAAGGCCATGAATAAAGAAAATATCGCCAATCCCCCAACCCCCAAAAAAACATCGCTTGGCATCGCCCTGCTGCCACTCATCGTCATGGGGCTCCTTCTCGGCGTCGGCTACGGCGTGTACCAGATCCGGCCGCAGGTCTTGCTCGTCTGCGCGGCCTTTTTGACGGGCTGCCTAGGTTTCCTCTTGAAGTTCAGCTGGAAAGACATGGAGCTCGGCATCGTGGACAGCATCCATAGGGCTATGCCCGCTATTCTGATTATGCTGACGGTCGGCGTTTTGATCGGGTCCTGGATGGCCAGCGGGACCATTCCCATGGTCATCTATTACGGGCTGAAGCTCATCTCGCCGAAATTCTTTCTCGTGACGGCCTGCTTTGTCTGCAGCATCACGGCCCTGGCTACGGGAACATCATGGGGAACGATCGGGACCGTAGGCGTGGCCTTCATCGGGATCGCGATGGGGCTCGGTATCCCTCTCGGCCTGGCCGCGGGAGCGATCGTCGCGGGGGCCTACTTTGGTGACAAGATGTCTCCTTTTTCCGACATCCCAAACCTGGCCGCGGTGACGGCCGGGGCCAACCTCTTCGACCACATCAAGCACATGATGTGGTCGGCGGTCCCCGGCTGGCTGCTCAGCCTGATCGTCTATTTTTTTGTCGGACTGAGATACCGGACCGGGACGGTGGAAGACGAGACCATGACACTCATCCTGGACACCCTCAAGAAGAACTTCCGGTTCAACGTCCTGCTTCTTCTGCCGATGCTCATCGTCTTTTATCTCGCCTTCACGAAGAGGCCGACGATCCCCGGGATGCTGATCTCGTCGCTTGTGGCGGCCGCCCTGGCCGTCATCTTCCAGAAAGAGTCGCTCGTCCAGATCGCCCAGGCCGTGAACACCGGCTATCCGGCCCACACGGGCGTCGAAGCCGTGGACAAACTCCTGACGCGCGGAGGCTTAATGAGCATGATGGAAACGCAGCTCGTCGCGTTCACGGCCTTCAGCTTCGGCGGCATCATGCAGAAAACAGGGTTACTCTCCATTATTCTCGAGAGGGTCATGAAGGTGGCCGGCAAAGTCGGGAGTCTCGTCGCCGTGACCATCGGGTCGTGCGTGGTGACCGCCCTGGTGACAGGGAGTTCTTATCTCTCGGTGATCATTCCCGGCGATCTACTCTCGCCCGTCTATAAAAAGAAAGGATTGGCGGCCAAGAAT
>JALHTW010000338.1 GCA_022866045.1 Candidatus Aminicenantota bacterium
CAACCCGAGGGGTGTGCGAATGGGAAATTTCCAGATGCTGCTTGCCGGAGAAGTGTTGTTGTTTTTCAAAACGGCAAAGAAATTTCTGCGTCATGGTCCCTTGCGTATACCACGCCCGGCGCCCGGAGAAGGCTGTGGAACTCCGGCTCTGATATATCGTCCCTGATCACGGCCTCGACAGGCTTGGCGAACAATAGTTTTCTATTGATCTCGTCGACAAGGCTCCGGATCCGAATGTAGGTCTTGGCCGGGGCATGGTCCAGGATGACCGTGACCAGGTTGTTCCGGATGATAATGGCCCGGACCTCGGGAAACGCAGAGACTTTTTTGGCGAAGACATTGAGCCTCCGCTGCTTCCTTTTCCGCAGAGCTCGATACATGAAGAGGACGATGACGGCCGGTCCGATCAGGTTTCCCCATTGGATCTTTGTGATGATGAAGACGCCGGATAAAATGACGGCGCCGGCCAAAATTATCAAACCCTTGTTTCCGTAGGGGAATGAGGTCTTCAGCCCCTCAACCCAATCCAAAAGGCGTGCCCCGGGCGGGAGCGAGAGCCTTGTCCCGGATTCGAGGTTGTGTTTCAGGCTTTTAAGGTCGTCGGCCAGGGCGCGCGCGTTCGGATAGCGGTCCCCGCGGCGCTTCCGCAGACAGCGGGAAATAATCCTGTGGAGCTGAAAAGGAAGGTTCCTCCGGACCTCAGTTACCGGTCTGGGCTCTTCGAAAACGATGGAATGCATTGTATCCAAGGGGCTGTCACCCTTGAACGGCCGCTCTCCTGTCACCATCTCGTAGAGGACGATGCCGAAAGAGAAGATGTCGCTCGTCGGGTCCAGGGCTTGGCCACGGGCCTGCTCAGGGCTCATGTAGTTGATCGTGCCCATCACGGCTCCGGCGATGGTATGAGCCTGTTCCTGGGTCAGCGTCCGGCTGATGTCCGCGGGATCCCCAGGCATGTCCTGGCCAAATTCGACCAGCTTGGCCAGGCCGAAGTCGAGGAGCTTAGCATAGCCCTCCCGGGTGACCATAATGTTGTCCGATTTGATATCCCGGTGGATGATTTTTGCTTCGTGCGCCTTGGCCAGGCCTTGGGCGATTTGAAGGCCGATCTCGACGGCCCCCATTAAGTCCAGTTCACCGTCCGCGATCAAGCGGCTGACGGTCCGGCCGTCGATATATTCCATGGCGATGAATGTCGTTCCATTGTCCTCGTCGATGTCATAGATCTGGGCGATGGCGGGATGGGTGAGGGCCGCAGCAGAACGGGCTTCCCTCAAGAACCGGCTCTTCCTGTCCGGGTCTGAAACGAGCTCCGGCTTAAGCAGCTTCAGAGCTACCGGGCGTTGGAGCCGGGTATCCCGGGCCAGGTATACGAGACCGATGCCGCCCTGCCCGAGCAGTCTCTCGATCGTGTAATGTTTTAATGTCTGGCCGATCATGTGATTCGACTGAGGAGCTTTTACGCTTCATCTAATACCATAGGACCTTTTCATGGTCAACCGCCAAAGGTCTGAAGTTGTTTATGTCCGGCTTTTGGGGCCTTTTTCTATTGACAGGGTTTTGCCGCGAGTGATATGTTTTAGTTCGGGGCGTCAGTTCATGCTATCCTGGCTCAAAAGAGCTAAGCTTGTGTCCAGGTGTCTTAAAGAATTAAAACCGAAAGATGCGGACATCCTCTATCTTCAATACTATCTGGACCTGCCTCAGACTGAAATCGCGAAGATTTACGGCGTTTCGCAGACGTGGGTGAGCGACATGGTCATAAAGGCCAGAAAAACGCTCAAAAGCTTGATGGAAAATCTCACTTCGAAGGAATCCTAAATATGTACTTTTTCCTCATTCCCCTGCTAGCAGGGTTTGCTTTTAACTGGGCAAGCGCTTTCACGGATTTCTATTCCCGCCGCTTTGGTGAACGCAGCGGCAGACTGGCTAGTTTTATCCTGAGGAATATTTTGGGAATTCCGGTTTGGGTCTATGGCTTGGTCTTGGCCTTCCGAGAATCCGGGTCGCCCCTTTTCATCCCCAACCTGGCGACCGAGGTTCTGGGCTGGCTGCTTATGGCCATAGGAACGATTCCCATAGTTTGGGGACTCCTGATGCTCGGTTGGCGGTCTTTTCGGCCCACTAAACAAGACACGCTGGTAAGCAAGGGCCTGTATAAGTATATGCGCCATCCTATCTATAGCGGTGTCCTCTTAGATTTTATCGGCGGGATCCTGATAAGACCAACGATACCAGCAGTCCTGGCTTGTGCTCTCGGATGGGGTTATGTCTTTATCCAGGCACGCTTGGAAGAACTGGATTTGGTCCGTCGCATACCGGCGTACCGCCAGTATATGCAGCAGACGCCTCGCTTTTTCCCCCGCCTTTGGAAGAGGTGAAAGGAGTCAACAAAAGGGAAGCCGTCCGAATACGTGATTTATTAATGGCAATAGCCGTGACAGAGGTTCGGCGGGAAGGCTATGCTTTATTCAAGCTGGGTGCTTAAAAATTCCAGCTTACGAAATTCCTTATTTTCGCCAGGGACCTTATTTATTCTCCTGCTTTTGATAGG
>JALHTW010000043.1 GCA_022866045.1 Candidatus Aminicenantota bacterium
GCTCCACAAAATGAGGATCCGCGAGATCCCGATCGCAACTCGCTATTTTCCTGAAGCCTCCCAGATCAGTCTCGGCCGGAGCCTCGTCTACGGACTTTCGATCCTCAAGACTCTCCTCAAGTTCAAGCTTCACAAAAAAGGGTGGATGAAATTCGAGATGGTCAACGGTCGGGCTCGAATCCCGGAACGCAAGGATTGACCTCGGTCCGGACGTCGGACTTTCATTCCAGATGAATCTTAACCCGATAGAGATCTGAATTTTTTCAGAGCGAGTTGAGAATAAAAAAAGAGTGCGGTCGTAAGCACAGGAAGCTTTTGCCTGACTATCTCCGTCGAATCCGTTCGCCTTCACATCTAATGGTTACGAAAGAATGATAAGGGCATCGACAGAGTATCCCGGACTGAATCAGGGATGGGGTCTTATCGTGGGACGGGCATCCAGCCGAGATAAAAAACGCACAGGCCCCGCATCCAACCCTCTCTGGTCAGCGTCTGGCTTGTTTTCAGGGTGAGCACGGCCGGCTTCTCCTCGTGCACAGAGGCGGGAATCCGGTAACTCTTCGTCTCCGGGGAGGAGGAAGGCGGAACGAAGGAATCGATCTCCCGGCCATTGATTTCGATCGTCACAACGGAGCTCTCGCCATGGTCAAAGCTGGGCAAGCGGTAGGATATGTCCAATTGAGCCGCCCCCTGCATCTTGGGAAGATTGACGGTCGCTTCGTCCCTCATCCACCTCCACGACTGCTCGGCAGGATACCATCCGGAACCGATGAACTGGTCCTGGCCGGAACGTTTCGGCGTCGCCCCCGGCACGGGCAGCCACTCCAGAGCAAAGCACTGCAGACCCAGCTCCCGCGTGTCCTCATTGAAGCCCTCGCGTTTGGGAATGAGCGCCCGGTCGGTCTCGATGGATAGAACACACCACCTGGCAAGGGCGCTCGTGTCCACGGTCACGTTCCGCTCGATGGCCTCTTCGCTTGTCGTAAATCTGTCGATCTCGCTTCCGTCGATCCTAAGCACGATCGTCGCTCCGAGACCGGCCCCGGCTTGGCGGACGATGTCCGCCCGCAAATGGAGCGTCATGGTATCCGCCGGGACGAAGAGCTCGACTTCTCCGCGCTTTCCCATCCAGCGCCAGGCCAGCTGGCCGTTGTTCTCTTCGCCATACCATCCGCTCTGCCAGACGACATTCTGCTGGCCCTTCAGGTCCGTCACAACGGCCTCGAAGTATCGGCCCAGGCTGAGCCGGCGCAGGCGTTCCACGCCTGGCCCCGGCGTCCATCTAAACATCCGGCCCGACTTGCTTAAGAGCGGGCCCGTGGTCAGGGCGAACTGGCGCTGCTGCGCTTCATCGGGGGCGATCAGATTCAGGGCCGAGGTCAGGCAACCCGACAAGGGTATGACCTTGAAGGAACTCAACGCATAGCGCATATAAGGAAGGAACATCCCGTCATAGAGGAGGAAGTCGGTCTTCGGGTCTTGATTCTTTAGGACGTCGTTGACGGCCTGCATCGGCGGGCTTACCTCTCTGCGTCGGAGTTCGATGGCCGGAAAAATCCAGACGGCCATGGCCGCTCCGGCGACGGCCGCAAGCGGCCATCCCGCGAGACGGAGCCATGGCCGGCGAGCAGCACGGAACAATCGGCGAGGGCCGCTGATGAGGGCATAGCCCGCCAATCCGGTGAACAGCGGCATGAAGGGCAAGGCGTAAAGCGGCCCGCCTAAAGGCGTGTTGTAGCCGACCGCAAAAACGAGGCAGGGCAGGAAAGAAAGCGTCAGCCA
>JALHTW010000339.1 GCA_022866045.1 Candidatus Aminicenantota bacterium
CGACCTCATCGCCGGCGACCGTGAAGAAGAACTTCGTGGGTGGGTGACGAAGACCGGCGCCGAATTGCGAGTGCGCCGGGACATGGGTGAAGTGGAGAAGGAAGGCATCGATACGGGAAAGACCGCGGTCAATCCGTTCACGGGCGAGACGATCCCGATCTGGATCGCCAATTATATCTTGATGGAGTACGGAACGGGCGCGATCATGGCCGTTCCGGCTCACGATGCCCGAGACTTCGAATTCGCCAAAAGATACGGGCTTGTCATCCGCGAAGTCATAAAGCCGGACGAAAAGTCCGAAGAAAGAATTTCGGTTGCGGCTGGAGATGTCGAACTCTTTGAAGACTGCGGCGCTCTTGTGAATTCAGGGCCCTTCTCCGGGATGAAATCTGAAGAGGCCATGGAACGGATGGCCGATTTTGCAAAAGAGAAAAGCTTCGGCGCGAAGGCCGTGACATACCGCATCCGCGATTGGGGCATCTCCCGGCAGCGCTATTGGGGCACGCCCATCCCGGTCGTCTATTGCGACAAATGCGGAACCCAGGGCGTTCCCTATGAAGATCTGCCGGTCCGGATTCCCTATCATGTGGAGATTACCGGCGAAGCCGGCTCGCCGCTCGAAAAGACCCCCGAGTTCGTCACCGCAACCTGCCCGAAGTGCGGCGGAAAAGCCCGGCGCGAGACGGACACGATGGACACGTTCGTCGACTCGTCCTGGTATTTTTTCCGCTACACGTCGCCCAACGAAGAAAAGCTGCCGTTCGGCCGCGAAGCGGCGCGCTACTGGATGCCGGTCGATCTCTATATCGGCGGAGTTGAACACGCCATCCTCCATCTTATTTATGCCCGGTTCTTTACCAAAATATTGCGGGATCTGGGGCTGACCGCGCTCGATGAGCCCTTCCCCTATTATCTCGCCCAGGGCATGGTCATCAAGGACGGCGCGGCCATGTCCAAGTCCAGGGGCAACGTCGTCGATCCCGACGAAATGATAAAAAATTACGGCGCGGACGCCCTGCGGCTCTTTATCCTGTTCGCCGCTCCGCCGGAGAAGGAATTCGCCTGGAGTGAAGACGGCATCGAAGGCAGCTACCGATTCATCTGCCGAGTCTGGCAGACGTTCGGAGAAAGCCGGGACGTGTTCGACAAAAGCGATGCTTCGGAAACGGCCCCGGACCGGGCGGGCTACACCAGACTCCAGAAGAAAATGCACCAGACGATCAAAAAAGTCAGCGAGGATATCGAGAAACGGTTCCATCTGAACACGGCCATCAGCTCGATCATGGAATTCACGAACACGCTGCGGAAAGAAAAGGACCATCTGAAGAATTCGACAGCCGGACGGACGCTCATTAGGCAGGCTTTGGATAATCTCGTCCTCCTGCTTGCGCCGTTCACGCCCCATGTCTGCGAAGAGATGTGGGCGAGAATGGGACATCACGATCTCGTCTACAGCGCGCCGTGGCCGTCCTTCGATCCGGCGCTGGCCGAGGAGGAGAGGGCGACCATCGTCGTCGAGATCAACGGCAAGATCCGGGACAGGTTCGAAGCGGACCTCGGCCTTTCGGAAGACGAGATGAAGGCCGTTGCTCTGGGGCTTCCCCGCATCCAGGCTTTCATTGGCAGCCAGCCGGTCAAAAAAGTCGTCTGCATCAAGAACAAGATCGTCAATATCGTGATTTAAAGAGGCGTGGTTATCTTGAATGTCATCGAGTGTTAAGCAGGGAGGCAGGTGAAAAGCTTCATCCTGGCGATATTAAACCCCAGCCCGCCTTCAACGATTAATAGGGAATAAAAAGTCTGTCGGAGGAGGTAAGCGACGTGGCCATCTCACACATGAAGAAATATTGGGCCTTAGCGCTTGTCTGTGTCTCCTTCGCGGCGTGCGGTTACAGGTTTCGCGGAACGGGAAACCTCAGGGATGTCCTTCCCCCTCATGTCAAGAAGATCAACATTCCTCTTTTCAAGAACAAGACGACCCGGTTCGAGCTCGACAAAAAGTTCACCCAGGGCGTCATCGATGAGTTCATAGCCAGGGGAAAGGTCGAGGTCACCTCGGATGCCAAGGCGGCGGATGCCATTTTGTCTGGCGAGATCCTGACGTTCACCGTCAGCCCGGTCGGGTTCGCGAAGCAGGGTTCGGCCGACCATTACGCCATCTATGTCGTCACCAGCGTCGTCCTGACCGATTCAAAGAACCAGAAGGTCATCTATTCCAATCCCTCGTACGTGTTCAACGAGGACTACGAGGTCCCGCAGGGAAAGGACTTCGAGTCCGTCGAGACCGAGGCGCTCAAAAAGATCGCCGAAAAGTTCGCCCGGAACCTGGTCCTCGCCATTCTCGAAGGATTCTAAGGATGCGCAGCTCTCTCCTTGGCCGAGAGATCCGGGAGGAGGACCTCCTTCCCGGCTACTTTTTCCACGGCGAAGAGCTCTTCCAGGGCCATCAATTCATCCGAGATTTGAAGGCCGCGCTTGTCTCGCCCGATGTCCAGGACATCGGCCTGGAGCGGTTTGACCTTGAGGAGACCTCGTGGCGGGACATCGTGGACGTGGCCCGGACGATGCCGTTGTTCTTTTCGGCCTGGCGCCTCCTTGTCGTGGAGATCGAGGATGCCGACCGAGAAGAATTGACCCCGGCCGAGCAGAAGATCCTCAAAGAGTACTTTGCCTCTCCCACGCCCAAGACAATTATCGTCGTCCTTTTCGCTGGAAAGATCCGCAAAACGAAACCCCTCTTTAAGCTCTTTTCATCGCTGCCCGGCTCGGCCGTCCTGGTGAAGGAGCTCAGGGCTCTTAAAGACAAAGATCTGTCCTCATGGGTGAACGGGAAATTAGCCTCCCTCGGCCAGCGCGCGAGCCCGGAAGCGATCGAGCGGCTGATTGAAATGACGGGGAACGACCTCCAACGGCTGACGAACGAGCTGGAGAAGCTCGCGACGTACACCGGCGACAAGCGGCTCATTGAAGTCGCCGACGTCAACCTGCTTTCGGACTGGGTCAAGAATTATCTGGATTGGGAGCTCACGGCGAGCCTGGCAAAGGGCGATCTCGAGCAGGGCCTCATGATCCTGAACAAGCGGTTCCAGGAAGGCGACCGGCCCGAGTATGTCCTCAACAACCTCACTAATTTTTTCCGGAACCTTTTGGCCGCCAAGTCCTGGTTGCGGGAGAAGAGGGACCGGAAAGACATCTTCCGGGAGTTCAACCCGCGGATCACAGAGAAAATGGGGTATTTTTACCGGTCCAAGCTCGAGGAATTCTTCAGCCTGGTCGAGGGTCTCACCCAGAAGGACCTCAGCCGTCTCATCGGCCGGCTCGGGCAGGTGGACCTCAAGATCAAGACGACGGACACTTCGCCGCAGGCGCTTTTTGAATCGTTTATCTACGAGTATTGCCGCCTTCGGAAATAGGCGGCGTCACTCGGACGGGGCGGAGTTGAGCGATTGGATCTGGCGGCTGAGCCGCGATTTGATCCGCGACCCCTTGTTTTTGTGGATCGTCCCTTTTTTGACGGTCTTGTCTATGCCCGAGAAGAGTTCGGGAAGAAGCTTTTTGGCGCTTTCCTTGTCTTTGTTCTCGATGAGCTCCCTGGTCTTTTTCACTTGAGACCGGAGGGCGGACTTGTTCTTTTTGTTGATCGCCTGTCTCCGGACGCTCCGGCGCTGCTGGCGGATCGCAGAATGATGATGAGCCATATTCAAATCTCCTCTAACGCCGGGATATAATAGAATATCCGAGCTTTAAAGTCAACCAGAGCGAGGAGGCGAGCATGAAGGTCGTTTTACAGCGGGTCAAAAAAGCGCGGGTCGAGGCGGACGGCCGGATCGCCGGCGAAATAGGTCCGGGGATCTGCCTTCTCGTCGGCATCGAGAAAGGCGACACGCTTCAGGACGCGGAATCCCTGGCGCGAAAGGCCGTGGAACTGCGTATCTTTCCCGATGCGGAAGGGAAGATGAACTTGTCGCTGGCCGACGTCGGCGGCGAGGTCCTGGCCGTCTCCCAATTCACCCTGGCGGGTTCGGTGAAAAAGGGCCGACGCCCCAGTTTCGACAACGCCGAAGGGCCTGAGCGGGCCGCGGACTTATTCAATCAATTCGTCGATCTCATCCGCAAAACGGGCCTCAGAGTCGCGACCGGCGTTTTCCAGGCCATGATGGATGTCCATATCCTGAACGACGGCCCGGTGACCTTCGTCCTGGACTCCAAATCCTGATCCGGAAGATCCGGGGACACGTCACTTAATTCCCAAAAGAAAGGGGAGGAAGAAATTCGTTTCGGGTCAAACCATTTCGAGGATATGGCCCATCTTCTCTTTTTTCGCTTTCAAATACTCACGGTTGACCGTGTTCGGCGGGATCTCGATCGGGACCCGCTCGATGATCTCGAGGCCATAGCCGGTGAGGCCGATGAATTTCCGCGGGTTGTTGCTCAGCAGCCGGAGCTTTTTGACGCCCAGCGAGACGAGGATCTGGGCGCCGATGCCGTAGTCCCTCTGGTCGGGCTTGAATCCCAGGCGTTTATTGGCCTCGACCGTATCCAGGCCCTGGTCCTGGATGGCATAGGCCTTGATCTTGTTGGTCAGGCCGATGCCGCGTCCCTCGTGGTTTAAAATGTAGAGGATGACGCCCTTCCCCTCCTTCTCGATCATCTCCATTGCGGCGCGGAGCTGCTCGCCGCAGTCGCAGCGGCTGGAGGCGAACGTGTCGCCGGTCAGGCACTGGGAGTGAGCGCGGACGAGGACGGGCTCGTCTTCCCGGATCTCGCCTTTGACCAGGGCCACATGGCTCTCATGATGGATGATGTCTTCGAAGACCGCGATCCTGAAAGTTCCGTATTGCGTCGGCAGCTCCGCTTCTTCGATCTTTTTGACGAGGCATTCGGTCTTCATCCGGAAATTGATCAGGTCGGCGATGGTCAGGATCGGGATGTCGTGTTCCCGGCTGATCTCTTCGAGCTGGGGCATCCGGGCCATGGTCCCGTCCTCGTTCATGATCTCGCAGATCACGCCCGCGGGAGTCAGGCCGGCAAGACGGGCCAGGTCCACAGCGGCTTCAGTCTGTCCGGCCCGGGCCAGCACTCCGCCCTCCTTGGCCTGGAGGGGGAAGATATGGCCCGGCCTGGAAAGGTCGGGCGGTTTCGTCTTCGGGTCTACGGCCGCCTGGACTGTCCTCGCCCTGTCATACGCGGAAATGCCCGTCGCGATGCCGTCTTTGGCGTCGATGGAGACAGTAAAAGCGGTCTGGAACCGGGCGGTGTTGTCCTGGACCATGAGCGGCAACTGGAGCTCTTCAAGCCTTTTTCTGGTCAAGGGCAGACAGATAAGCCCGCGGCCATGCTTGGACATGAAATTGATGATGGCGGGCGTGGCCTTTTCGGCTGCGACCATAAAGTCGCCTTCGTTTTCCCGGTCTTCGTCATCGATGATGATGACGAGCTTTCCCGTCCGGACGGCCTGGATCGCTTCTTCGGCGGGGGCGGTCAGGCGCGTTTTTTCCATTGCGGTCAATCCTCTAATCCCTACGTTTTGTTTGAGTTATCCAATTATACACGTATTTTCCGATTATGTCACACTCGACGTTGACCTCCTCGCCCGTCTTCAGGCTGCGGAGGTTGCTCTTTTCCAGGGTGATGGGGATAATCTCGACCTCGAAGGCGGCCGGCCCGAGCGCGGCCACGGTCAGGCTGACGCCGTTCACGGCGGCCGAGCCCTTCGTCACAAAATACGGCCTGAATTCCCGAGGCAGGGAAAAGGCCAGCCTTTTTCCCGGTTTTCGCAAGGTTGCGCGGAGGAGCCTGGCCTTGAAATCCACGTGTCCCGTCACGAGATGTCCGCTGAGCGGGGAGGAAAGGGTCAGCGGAAGCTCCAGGTTCAGCTCATCGCCGGGCCGGAGCGAGCCGAGGTTCGTCCGGTCGAGCGTCTCCCGGGAGAGGTTGAAAAAAAGAAGACGGCCGTCTTTGCCGATGAGGCTCAAGCAGACGCCGTTGACGGCGACGCTGTCCCCGGCGGCGAGGCGCGGCGCCAGGTCCGGCGCTTCGATCGACAACTCTGTCTTGCCCCGGCGGTAGCCCTTGAATAGACCGGCGTGGGTGATGATTCCTGTGAACATCAGAAATATCCTTCCAGGAGCGTGTCCTCTCCGATCTGGAATGAAGATACGGCATTCAAAGACAGCGCATCCTTGAGAGACTTCGGCCCTTCTCCGCCGAATACAGAAACGGCGTCCTTACCGCCGATGAAGCGCGGGGAAATGGTCAGCACGACCTTGTCGGCAAGCTTCTTTTCGAGGAGGGATGTGGCCAGCCGTCCTCCTCCCTCGATCAGGACGCTGGCGATCTCCCGCTTTCCCAATGCCGCGAGGACCCGGTGGAGATCGACTATCGCCGCGGCGCCGGGAAGCGAAATGACCTCGACGCCGAGCTTTGCCAACGCCTCTTTCTTCGGGCGCGGCGCGTTCATATTCGTGAAAACGAGGATCCTTCCCTGGGCCAGAGTGGAGAGAATGCGGGCCTGCCGCGGAAGGCGCAGGGTGCTATCCAAAATGATCCGGGTGAGTTTTTTGTCTCGCCAGTTCGAATGACGGACGGTGAGACGCGGATCGTCTTGAATGATGGTGTTGACGCCGACCATGAGGGCGTCGTATTCGGCGCGGAGGAGATGGATGTATTCACGCGTCGGCGGCGAGGAGATCCACCGCGAATCGAATTTTTTCGTGGCCATTTTGCCATCGAGGCTGAGGGCGGCTTTCAGAGTGACGAAAGGAATGCTCCGGGTAATATACTTTGCATAGAATTCGTTCAGACGCCGGTTCCGTTCTTCCAGGACGCCGACCGTGACGTCGATGCCCGCCCGGCGGATTTTGCGAACGCCTTTTTGAAAAACGAGCGGGTTGGGGTCGAGTGCTGAGATCACGACCCTTTTCACGCCGGCGGAAAGAACGGCGTCGACGCAAGGCGGGGTCCGTCCCCAGTGGACGCACGGTTCGAGGGTCACATAAAGCGTGCCCCCCTTGGCCCGCCGGCCGGCGCGTTCCAAGGCCGCGATCTCGGCATGGGGTCTTCCCGCGCCCTCGTGATATCCATGGCCGACGATGACGTCGTTCTTGACGACAAGAGCGCCGACATAGGGATTGGGGCTGGCCCGGCCGAGGGCCTTTTCCGCCAGGCCGTAGGCCAGGTGCATATAGGCAGCGTCTTTGAGGCTGTTCATGAGAAGAGCGCGTCCGTGAATTGCCCGGCGGAAAATTCGAGGATGTCGTCCTCGCTTTCGCCGGTCCCGATGAACTTGATCGGAAGGCCGAGTTCGTCGGTGATGCTGATGGCGGAGCCGCCTTTAGCCGTTCCGTCGAACTTGGTCAGGAAGATGCCGGTGAGGCCCGAGAACTTCAAGAATTCCCTCGCCTGGTGGAGGGCATTCTGCCCGATGCTCGCGTCGAGGACTAGGAGGATCTCCTGGGGGGCGCCGGGGATCTCCCGGGCGATGACGCGTTTCACCTTTTCGAGCTCGTTCATGAGATTCGTATTCGTGTGGATCCGGCCGGCCGTGTCGACAAGCAAATAATCGAAGCCGTGGGACTTGAAATGGCGCAGAGCGTCGAACACAACGGACGCCGGGTCGGCCCCGTAGGAGCCCTTGATCACGGGGACGTTCAGCTGCCTTCCCCATACGGCTAATTGCTCCTGGGCGGCGGCGCGGAACGTGTCGGCTGCGACGAGGAGGCACTTCTTTCCTTCATTCTCGAAGCGTCGGGCGAGCTTGGCCAGAGACGTCGTCTTCCCCCCGCCGTTGACGCCGACCATCATCAGCACGCCGGGCGGTGAGTTAAGGGAAAGCCGGGCGGGATATTTCGACAGGATCGCGACGAGTTCTTTTTTAAGGGCTTCTTCAATGGCCGAGAACGGATCCGTCTTTTTCGTTTTTTGCCCGATGGCCTTGATGATCTTTTCCGTGGTGACAACGCCGACATCGGCCAGGATCAGGGTCTCGGCCAATTCATCGAGGGTGTCTTCGCCCATCCGGCCGCTTTTCAGAAGCGCATCGAATTTTTGCCTGAAGGCCTGCCTTGTTCTGGCCAGTTTCTCGCGTAAACTTCCTATCACAATGAAAAGATTATAGTTTCCCATGTCCCCCGTGTCAACGAATAGGGCTCGGGGAAGAAGCGCGCTCTCCGAGTCCTATCGTGACAGGGCTGGCGAATTATGTTAAATTTTAAGCGCGATGGATGAGTCGATCTGGAAATTATCAGAGCCCAGAGAAGAAGCCGGGAAGCTGGCCGCCGAACTCGGCATTCCTCTCCCCATCGCCCAGATCCTTGTTAACCGGAGGATCACGGAACCGGAGAGCGTCCAGAGATTTCTTTACGGCTCGATCGATGATCTTTACGATCCCCATCTCATGGCCGGGATGAAAGAGGCCGTCGAGCGGGTGTTGGGGGCGATCGAGCGAGGCGAAAAAATCCTCATTTTCGGAGATTACGA
>JALHTW010000340.1 GCA_022866045.1 Candidatus Aminicenantota bacterium
ACCTCTTCGCCGGTCATTCCGGCGGAGATCATGCCTTCGGCGGCCTTCTCCGGGTTTTGGAACAGCGATTCCAGAGGGAGATGGAGCATGATCTCCAGGCCGCATTCGTGGGCGAATCTCGCGGTCTCAAGGGATGCCGGGGCGAACGGAAGGATGGCGGCGGTCACAGGCTTCTTCAGCGAACACAGGCTCCGCGCCGCTTCGAGGCTGTATCCCAGGTCGTCGATGATCACCGCCGCTTTCTTGACGGGGGATTCCGTTTTTTGGAGGCGGGCCGCGTCTTGGCCTTGCCGCGGCTCGACGCCCGGCTCATTCGGTTTTTGGGACACGGCTGTTCGAGCGGCCGGCGGCGCCTCTTTTTTTTTGGCCGGGCATTCAATGAAAAGAAACGCGACGAAGAGCAGCAAGACAGAAGAGAGGAAGAGGAGAGGAAGAAAAAGGGTTCTCCGCATGGATCAGCGGCCGGAAAGGAGGTCGAGGGTCTTTTCGGTATAGGCCTTGGCGTCCGTATTGTTCAGGTCCAGCTTCACCTCGGGAGTCACGCCTTTGCCCCACAGTTTTTCGCCGGAGACATAACAAAAAACACCCGTGGTCAGGAGCAGAGCATCCCCCGCTTCGAGGGAGAAAAGCTCCTGCCGGGCGACGAGACCCGGCGTCGCCAGCCCGATGACCTTGGCTTTTTTCAGGTCTTTCAAGACGCCGGCCGCCATTTCCGCCGGTCCTATGGTTGCCTGGTTGACCCAGACGACGAGGGGAAGCGTATCCAGCGGGGCGTCCTCGGGACAAGTCAGAAATTCCTTGGCGCCCCCCCTTTTTTCAAAGTATCCGATCTGCTCGGCTTTGAGAAAAACATTCAGGAAAGCGCGGGCTTCGTTGATATCGCCTTCGGAGCAGTCCCTGAGGTCCAGGACCAAGGCGGCTTTCTGCCCCCGGATGCGCGGCAGGACGGATTTCTTGAATTCCGCGGCGAGCGGCGGAAAGAAATGATGGACCCTCACGATTCCGGCCGTCCCTTTGAGGAGGGTCAGGGCCAGGGCTCTGGGATAAATGTCCGCCCGCTCAATTTTCATTTCCTTGGTCGAGTTTTCACGGATCACGCGGAGCTTGACCGGAGCGGGATTGGCGTCCTTGAGATAGATATTGATCTCCGACAGGCTCCAGACCAGGGTCGAATGGTCGTCCAGGGCGCTCAGGTAGTCGCCGATCTTGATCCCCGCTTTTTCGGCCGGCGAGTTTTCAACAGTGCCGATGACGAGCGGGAACGCGCCGTAGCGCTTATATAATATGACGCCGATGTCCTTGAGCTGGAGTTTTTGGGGATTCGTATATTTGGCGAGGGCCGGCTTGTCCAGATAGCTAGAAAGGATGTCGAGCGAATTGACCAGCCCCTGAAAGGCGCCCTCCATGGTTTTCTTCGGGTCGGGCTCTTCGAGGTAATCGCTCTTGATATAGCGGATGACGGTCGCCAGGATGTCGAAGCTCCTCTGGGGCTGGGACTTTTGGGGGACTCCCGGAAGGAAGTTTTTCTCGAGCCAGAAGAAGAGGATGGCGGAGACGAAGACCGTGATCAGCAAGACCCGGGCTTTTTGCGTTCTCAGCATGGTTCGTCGTCCTTCCGAAGGAACGAGGATTGTATCATCTTCGCTTCAGCCATTGCAAGGGATCGAGGGGCTTGGTCATGTACCGGATCTCGAAGTAAAGCGACTCGACGTCGAACATGGAGCCGGTGTCTCCTGCTTCGGCGATGGGCTGGTCGGTCTTGACGATGTCTCCCTTCTGGACCAAAAACTTGGCGCAGTGGCCGTAGAGCGAATAATAGGTCAGCCCGTGGTCGATGATGATCAGATTGCCGTACCCCTGAAAATAATCGGCGAAGACGACCTTGCCGGTGTGCACGGCGCGGACGATCAGGTCGTCCTTCGGGGGGGCGATCTCGATCCCGTTGTTCAAGGTCAGGGTGTTGAACTGCGGATGCCGCTGGATTCCGAACCGCTGGAGGATCTTTCCTGCGGCCGGCCAGGGGAGCTTGCCCTTTTTCTCCGGGAAGGGCACCAGCGGGAACGGCAGGGCGGGTTCCAGCTTTTCGAACTTCCGGAGGAGTTCCTGGAGCTGCCTGGCCTGGATGCTCTTTTCCTCCATGGTCTGTTCGTAAGTTCTTATGTTGGACTTGATCTCGTCGATGAGCCTCCGGCTCTTTTTTTCCTGGGCCTCGATCTCGCCCTTTTTCACGTCCGCTTTCCCGATCAGGTCTTTGATATCGCGCTCCTTGGATGTCAGGCTTTGCTCGGCCCGGCCGAGCTCGGCCAGGTTTTTGGCATATTCGGCGATCATCCGGTCCTGGGATGAGGCGAGGACGGCTAAGTTCTTGTTCTCGCCGAGAAGAGCGTTGAGGTCCGCGGACCGGAGAACGAAGAGGATGAAATTGAAGCGCCCGTATTTATAGAGCGTGACGAGGATCCTGGCCAGGGATTCCTTTTGCCGGTCCAGGTTCGCTCGGAGCTCGGGAATATTCTTTTTGATCGCCTCAAGCTCGAGCTGGTTCTTGTCGAGCTGCATATTAAGCAGGGCCATCTCATTCCGGAGCAGGCTCTTCGTGAAACCGATCCGGTCCAGGGCGGACAGCATCGTCTTTTCTTTTTTCTCCTCGTCGGTGATCTTGACCTTGAGGCCTTTGATCTCTTCTTTAATCTTAGCCAGGCGCCTCTCGGACTCCGACGATTCCTGTTGAGAGCGAAGGAGAGACGGCCGGCCGAAGATAAGGGCCAATCCTAGGACGGCAAGAAGGATCGTTCTCGGTGACTTCATTTTCGCGAAACGTAGATCGCTCCGCCGACCAGGCCGACGACGAGCCCGAACACGATCTCGATGATCGAGAACGATATGGCGGTTTCAGGCGTGATGCCGTAGAAGTTGAAGATTTCGACGTAGGAGAGTTCGCGCAGTCCCAGCCCGTTGATGGTGATGGGGATGATCTGAATGAGGAGCACGAGCGGGATGAAGATGAAATAGTCAAGGAGAGGAATGGAGATGTGAAGGGCCCTGCCGATGAGGAAATAATAGAGGATGACGTTGAGCTGGAGACAAACGGCCCAGGCTGTGGCCCGGGCGAATTCCCTGCGCTTTTCCTTGTACTTGTAGAGGATGATGGTCGTCCGGAAGGCGATGATCTTTTGTTTGACGGTTTTCAGGATGCCTTTTTCGGGGAGGTGTTCAAGCCTCCGGCAGAAAAAAGGACAAAAGAAGAGCGCGACGGCGGCCAGGCCAAGGAAGCCGAGGAGGAGAGCCGCCCAGATTACGGGGACCTGCCGGGCCATATCGAGGCGGAATAGGGACGCGGCCAGGGCGAATAGGAAGAGGCATATGATGCCCGTCGAACGCTCAACCAAAACGATGGCCGAGGATTTGACCAGGGACTTGGAATATTTCGAGCCGTCCCAGATGCGGACGACGTCGCCGCCGAAGCGGGTCGGGAGGAAATTGTTAAAGAACGTCCCGACGAGATAGGATTTGGTAAGGAAGAGGAGCGGCAGGTCATCGCCCTGCGCCCGGGCCAGGATCTGCCAGCGGTAAGCGCTGATCAGGAGGCCGAGCGCTTGGAGGGAGAAGGCGACGGCCAGCCATCCCCAGGAGACGCCCTTGAGCTTGAGACCGATGTCCTTGATCGATATTTTCGTGATGAAAAGAAAGGCGAGGACGGCGACGCTGAAGAGGAGCTTGAGGAGGAAAAGAATGATCTTTCGTTTTACCACGAGATTTTTATTACCACAATCCCGAGGCGCTGTCTAATGAGAAAAACGGCGGGTCCTGTCGCCGATCAGCCCCGTCGTCCTCGATCCACCCATCCCCCCGAGGGATCCCTTCCGCTGCGGGCGACGGGGCGCCCCGATCGGCGCCACCCGCCTTTATCTAATAAGAAAAACGAACCTTGGAAAGGATTCGCTCCTTCAAGAGGGCTCGGAAAAGTGGCTTGTTCCAGGGACGGACTCTTAACGTCTGCGTTCTTTCGGTTTTTTCGGCGGCGATAAACTCGCTCGTCATCTCTTTCCAAGACTCTCCTCTTGTCGCTCGTTTTATTATTACTCGTTTTATTCTTATTAGACAGAGATGCTTTTGAAGAGACAATAAGTATGATATTTTAATAAATCCGAATTATTCAAGAATTACGTTGTATCTCCAGGTCCTGAATTTGCAGACGGGCGCCGAATTCGGGGACATGACCCAAATTCTACGGAATTTGGGATCGTGTCCCCTCGTCTTGAATTCGGCGCCATCAGCGAATTCTCTTCTCGAGGAAACGGCGCAATTTATGAATAATTCAGCTAAATAGACGGAAGCTCGATAAAATGAAAATAGGCGAAACTCACTCGCTTTTAGAAAAAGCAGAAAAAATCTGGCAAGCCGCCTTGGCCGAGGTCGCTCCAAAAAACCTCGTTGGCAAAAGCGTCATACGGAAAACCGATACGCTTTTCGTTCAAGAGAAAAGATACGAACTGTCAGCGTATGAAAACATCTATCTGATCGCGTTCGGCAAGGCCGCGCCGGCCATGGCGGAAAGCCTGATGGACATATTGGGAGACTGCGTTCAGGCCGGCCTCGTCGTTGCGCTGCCGGGTCAAAAAATATCCTTGCCCGGGATCAACGTCCTTGAAGCGCCGCATCCTTTGCCCGATGAACGGAGCTTGGATGCCGGCCGCGAAATCCTCGCCCTGGCTCGAGCCGCAGGCCAAAAGGATCTTGTCGTAATTCTCCTTTCGGGCGGCGGGTCGGCCCAGGTGTGCCTGCCTCTTCAAGGGATTTCCTTTGAAGATAAGAGGCACATAACGCAGGAGCTTATGCTCCGGGGCGCCAACATCACCGAGCTCAATATCGTTCGCAAACATCTTTCGGCCATCAAGGGCGGGCGCCTTGCGGACGCGGCTTTTCCGGCCGAAATCATAAACCTCGTCATTTCCGATGTGATCGGCGATGATCTGGAAGCCGTCGCTTCAGGTCCGGCTCACTGGGATTCATCCGCATTCGGCGACGCGCTCGGCATTCTTCAGAAATATGATCTCTGGGACAATGTGCCTCGGTCCATAAGGGATATCATCAGCGAAGGACGAAACGGCAAGCTTCCGGACACGCTGAAAAAAAACGACAGAGTGTTCGAAAAAGTCTCCTCATTCATCATCGGCAATAACGCCCTGGCGCTCGGAGCCGCCCGCCTGAAGGCCGAACGACTTGGATTTAAGACGATCATTCTGACTTCCACGGACCGCGGAGAAGCCAGGCTGGCGGCAAAAATCTACGTTTCTCTCCTTGTCAGCCTAGCCGTGTCCGGAAAAAAATTAGAACAACCCCGGTGCTTTCTCAGCGGCGGCGAGCTGACCGTCCGCGTCAAAGGGCCCGGCAAGGGCGGCCGAAACCAGGAATTCGTTCTGGCCGTTCTGTCGGAGATTGAGCGCCACACCGAAAGCGGACCTTTGTCCGGCCGGGATTGGCTCGTCGCCAGCCTCGGCACGGACGGCATCGACGGCAATACCGACGCGGCCGGCGCATGGGCGTCTCGGGCGACCATCCAAAAATCCCGCGAATTGGGACTGGATATCCAGCGCTTTCTCGACGACAACGATTCCTATCATTTTTTCCAAAAAGCGGGCGGGCTCATCGTCACCGGCCCGACGGGGACCAACGTCATGGATTTAAGGATGTTTTTCCTTGCGGATAAGAAGGGCAAGGGAGAAAAATGAAGAAACTGGTATTACATCGTCCTTTATACCTGCGTCCTATATACCTGCCGAAGCATTTTAATAATTTACGACGATTACACCGGCAGATCCGAAAGCCAACGGCCGGCGGAAGCGATGGCGATTCCCCGTAAAAATTCCTCCTGTCGCAGCCGATGCACGAGCTGAATCGCCTCGGCCTTGGGAAACCTCGCGGCGAGCGCGTGAAACGCCGGAGATGGAACGTTATCGGAGAGTTTGGCTTCTATGAGCCATTTCATGTGTGCCTCGATCGTAACGGCAAAATCCACTTCTCGACCCTCTTTTGTGCGAATATAATGCAGTTCCGCCGATTTTCCCTCGGCGTCGTATAGGTACTGGACGAACTTCAAGAGTGCCAGGGCGCAGGTGTTTTCGAACCGGGCCGCCTCATTCTTCGCATAACCGCTGTCGTAAAAATAGAGCTTTGGCATCTTTGACAGAGCCCGCTCGATCCTATGGTGATAAGGCCTGACTAAGAATACGATATAAAGGCTTTCAAGGATGTGGATATATTTTTTCACGGTATTCGGCGCCACTTGCAGGTCCTCGGCCAAAGATGAGAAAGAAAGAGGCGATCCGACGCGATCTCTCAGGAGCTCTACGAGAAAGCGCATCGCTCGAATCTCTTGAATGCGGCTGTAATCCAGGATGTCTTCCCGAATGAGATCCGAATAATACTGGTTCCTCCAGCGGCGGGCGTCCTCTTCGGATTCGGCGAGAAAGGGCTCG
>JALHTW010000341.1 GCA_022866045.1 Candidatus Aminicenantota bacterium
GATGGCGCCGTCCACCCACATGGCCGGCTTGGCGAGGGCCGCCCCGCTCGATTTGGCGGTGATGGTCAAAAGGATTTGATCGCGGCCCTGGCGGCTCTTACCGATGCTCTGGATGTCGGCGAGGTTCGGGTACTTGGCCTGAAGGTCGCGCATGATTTTTGTCCACTCGTCATACATATAGTAATGCTTCCAGGAGATGGGGAAATCGAGCTCGCCGTGATAGCCGCCCGGGGATTTTTGGAGCTTTTGCTGCGCGGCGAGGGAAGGGGAGGAGTAGGGGAGGAGGAGGAGCGCTATGAATAGAATAATGATCAGAGGTGTAATCGCCACGCTTCGCTCGCGATGACATTGAATCTTATTGGTGGTTTTCATTATGGCCTCCTCTCTCACTTCACCGCGAGTTCTTTGACCGCGGTGCCGCCCTTCTGCGACGTTACGACGACCTTCAGCGGCGTGTCGCCTTCAACGGCCACGAGCCATTTCACTTCGCGCTTGGGGCCGGTTGGCTGAGGCTGCGCTGGGCGCGCACCCATCCCCCGCTGGCCGCCGGGCATTCCAGGCATACCCGGTGGCATTTGGGGCACGATCGTTGGAGGCGCGCCGCCGCCCGGTGCGCCGCGTTGCGGCCCGGCCGCGGCTCCTCCGCTGCCCGGGACCTTCATTTGCCCGTCGAGAACGCCGAGCCTCTGATAAGGATCGCCCTGGAGAAACTTTGTTTTATCACGCTCGCCGATAAGCCAGACGACATCTTCGCGGTTTCCGGGGAGCTGCGCGCCGCGCGCGATGTGCGTCGCCAGCTGGCCCTTGTTCTCGATCGTCGCCGTGACTTCGACGATCTTGAATTTGCCCTTCGCGGCGCCGCGTTTTATCGTCACCTGGTCGCCCTGGACGACGGCCTGGGCGGCGCTGGCATTGTTCGTTTCATAAAGCACGTTCGCTTTGGCCTCGGTGATCGCGATCTGCGGCAGCAGCCCGTTCCTGAAAAATTCGAACTGCCAGTGTTTTTCGCAAACACCCAACAGCGGCTCGCCGGGGAGGGCATTGCTGCGGTATTTCGGGATCCAACCGCCGATCTCACCGTCGCCGAGCGTCGGGTGCTTGAACGGCTTCCAGTTGACGAAGAGCTTGCCGTCGTATTTATCGTCGTTGGATTTGAGGAGGGCGCGCTCCTGCTCGTTGCGCGAGTCGGGCGTCTGGGAGTCGATCTTCGGGAATCCCGGGATGTCGTTCCCGGGATTCCAGAGCTCGGTCGTCACGGCGTAGGAGCCGTATTGCTGGAACCACCAGTCGATGACCATCCCGTAGCCGTAGCGCTGCTCTCGCTCTTCGTTGTAGCCCATGATCCAGCCGCGCGGCATCTCGTATCCGCGCTCGATGGCATATTTATTTTTGGACGTGCCTCGGAGCTTCGTTTTGAACTCGGCCATCCGGTCCGGATTCTGCCAGGCTTCGGGGACTTTCTCGCCGATGATCTCGAGATATTTCTTTCCGAGAACGAGGTCGTAGATGGCCACATCCTTGGGAGCCATAGATGTCTCGGGGGCTGTGCCGGGGACGCGGTAGGTAAAGCCGCCCGAAGTGTGGAAGTTTTGGGTCATAAGGATATTGCGGTGGGCGACGACGAATTCTACGAGGGCCCGGGCTTCGGAGGAGGAGGTGGGGTAGGAGCCGGTGCCGCCGGAGAAACCCTCGTCTGTCCACCAGCCCTCGGGGAAGTTGCGGTTGACGTCGATGCTATTTGTGCCCCCCGGCGGAGTGCCGCCGCGCATGCCCTCTGGGGCAGGACGCTGGCCTTCGGTGACGACCGTATAGCGGGGCTTGGCCGTTTGATCAGTGGGGGACGTGCGGACCATCAGGCGCGGGTCTTTATCGTCGATCACGTAGGCGCCTTTTGGGTCTTTGAAGCGGAACTGGGTGATGTGGCCGTCGCCGTTGATATCACGGGGGGGTTCTTTTGCGGCCCCCAGGTCGCCGTTCCCGCGCTGAGAGATCTCGCGCTCGACGCTGTTAAAAACGCCGTCGGGGTTTGTGACCGGGCAGACATAGATGACCTTATTGTCGATGGCGGCTGTGATTTCGGGGTTCGAGCCGTAGCCGGAGACGAGTTTGTCGATAATGTAGAGGCAGACCTCTACGCCGGTGTATTCGTTGCCGTGCATGCCGCCGTCGATCCATTGGCCGGGCTTGCCTTCATAGGGCTTCTGATGGAAGACCTCCTTGATCTCGGCATTTCGAGGGTGACGGACCTCAACATGCCGGTCGATGGTCGTGCCCGTCTTCATGTTCGAGATCACGAGGACATTGATCGGCCGGCCCAGGCCGCTCGTGCCGATCTCGAGGAGCTCGGTGATGTCCGGATAGGCTGCGGCGACGTCTTTGATGTATTTAACGGTGCCCGTATAGCCGTGGTAGTCGTTGAAGCTGATGGGGACTTTTTGGGCGGCAGGAGAGGAAATGGCTATAAGAAGGATGAGCCAAAAGATTGTGAGATTGCCGCGGCCCAGAGTGCCAGGCCATGACATTTTTTTAAAGAATTTCACGCCGGACCTCCTTTTTCCCAAGATATATTATGCCTCTTTATATATCACAGGTAGAATTTTGGGGTCAAACCTTCATGAGCGGCGGATATGCCCCGTGGCTTGCCACGGGGAGCTGCTCGAGAGGATTCCAAGGGGGAGCCGCCCCCAAAGGCGATCAGAGACGCATTTCAGATTTTCAATTATTTGTATTCATCCCCCTCAACTCCCCTTGACGAATCAAGGGGAGCGCCGAAATATGCTCCTAGGATTCGTAGCCGAGAA
>JALHTW010000342.1 GCA_022866045.1 Candidatus Aminicenantota bacterium
TGGCTGGCCAATCGGTTTTCCATCTGCGCGTCGATCTATACGCCCCTGGACTTGTTAAAAGTGGTCAACGCGAATTTCAGATACAGCGACCATTCGTCCTTTTGGGACCAGGGCTACAGTGCCGTCTGCGGAATTGAGGACTCCATTGTGACAAACCCCTATTATCATAAAACGACAGACACCTATAGCACATTGAACATGGGTTTCGCCGCGTCCGTGACGAAGATCGCCCTGGCCGTAGCGGCGGGACTTGCTCAGCCCGCGATTCAGTAGTTGAGTTTGCCTTCGGCGTGGCGCTTGGACAGGGCGGCCAGCATGTCCTTGGTCGTGGCCGCGAGGTCGTAATCCGGCTTCCATCCCCATTCTTCCCGAGCCGCCGAATCGTCGATCGACATCGGCCAGGAGTCGGCAATGGCTTGCCGGAAATCGGGCTTGTACTCGCACCTGAATTCGGGAATGTGTTTCTTGATTTCTGCAGCGAGCTCGGCGGGTGTGAAACTCATGGCCGCGAGGTTGAAGTCGGCGTGGTGTCTGAGCCGGCCGAAATCGGCTTCCATCAGGTCCATGACCGATTTCAAACAATCCGGCATGTACATCATGGGGAGCCGGGTGTCTTCCTTCAAAAAGCACACGTATCTTTTGTTCTTGACCGCTTCGTAAAAGATCGCGACCGCGTAGTCCGTGGTCCCGCCGCCGGGGAGGGTCTCGTGGCTGATGATGCCGGGAAAACGGCAGCCCCGGACATCGAGGTTGAAGCGCCGCACGTAGTAATCGCCCAAAAGCTCGCCGGCCACTTTCGTGACGCCGTACATGGTCTTCGGCCGGAGAATGGTCTCCTGCGGGGTGTTCTCCCGCGGCGTTTCCGATCCGAACGCGGCGATCGAGCTGGGAATGAAGACGCGGACCATCTTGTGCTCACGGGCGGTCTCTAAAATATTATAAGTGCCGTTGATGTTGACGTCCCAAGCCTGATGCGGGTTCTTTTCTCCCCTGGCCGATAGGATGGCGGCCATGTGGTAGATCGTGCCGATGCGATATTTCCTGACGATCTTTTCGATTTGTTCCGGTTTGGTCACGTCGCAGAATTCAAAAGGACCTGAATCACGAAGGGAAGGGTCAGCGAGTTTTTGAATATCCACGGCCAGGACGTTGCTGGGGCCGCGCTTTTTGCGAAGGACCTTGAGGAGCTCTGTGCCGATCTGGCCGGCCGCTCCAGAGACCATAATCCGTTTCATCATGTCTGTCATGAATCTGTCTTGAACAATTATTTTCTTGTTTTTTAAGAGAGAGGAAGCCTAACTTATAGCATAGGAACTATTTGAAATCAAACGGGAAAACATAAGATAATAGGGGAGCCATGAGCGTCAAAAAGGTCGCCCTGGTCACGGGCGCCGGAAAAGGACTCGGACGGGAGATCGCGGTCTCGCTGGCGGATATGACCGCGGGCATCGCCGTCCATTATTTAAAGAATCGGATGGCGGCCGAGGAAACGGCCCGCCTGATCCGGCAGAAGGGGAAAGCGAGCTTCACCGTTCGCGCGGACTTGACCAGAGAAAAGGAGGCTGCTGCGCTCATCCGCAAGGTCGAACAAAGACTCGGTCGCGTCGATATTCTCGTCAATAATGTCGGCCCGATCCTGATGAAGCCTTGGACGGAGCTAACGGCCGCCGATTGGGACCGGATGTTACGGGCCAATGTGGAAAGTGCTTTTTTCTGCCTTAAGGCCGCGCTTCCGGGCATGCGGCAAAGGAAATGGGGACGGATCATAAACATCGGCTACAGCCGGGCCGAACAGCTCGCGGCGTTCCCGACCATCACGGCGTATGCGGCGGCCAAAACAAGCCTTTTGATCTTGACCCGGACGGCCGCTGTTGCCGAAGCCGGGTCCGGCGTTACCATCAACATGGTTTCGCCCGGCCTTCTTGAAGGCGGCCGCCTTCCTTCCGGCCTTAAGATTGAAAAGATGGTCCTAGGAATGTTCGCCGATGTCGCGAAAGCGGTTTGTTTTTTGGCCTCGGATGAGGCCCGCGCGATCAGGGGTACGAACCTGATCGTGGCCGGGACCTGGAAGATGTAGTTTGTGTCTGGAAGAAAATATTCCTTTAATTTTTCGTGGAAAAAAGCCATAATTCGTCTTCTCAAAGACGAATTTTTTATCAGCCATGAAAGCAATAATCTTATGCGCGGGCCGCGGCGGCCGTCTCCGGCCATTGACCGATGACGGGCCGAAATGCCTGTTGAAGTTCGGCCAGCAGACGATCCTCGAATGCTGCTTGGAGAACCTGAAAACCTCAGGGATCTATGATGCCGTCCTGGTCACGGGCTACAAGAAAGAGCTTGTCGAGAGCCTGGTCAGAGAAAGATCCTACGACCGCATCTCCTTTGTCGATAATAAAAATTATGCCAGGACGAACACGGCGTTTTCTCTCAACCTAGCCCTCAAAGCGATGGATGACGACTTCATCCTCATCAATGGCGATCTCCTTTTCGAGAAATCTATCCTGGAAGATCTGGTCCGTCATCCCGACCTCAATTGCATCGCCGTGGACTCAGACATCCCGCTCGACGAGGAAGAGATCAAGGTCATCGCGAGCGATGGCCATGTGGAAAAGATCAGCAAGGAGCTCGATCCCGGGAAAAGCCTGGGCGAAGCCATCGGGCTTTATAAGATCCACCGCGGCTTGATCGCGGACCTTGTCCGCATTTACAATAGCCTGGAAGCCCGGGGCGAGTTCCACCATTTCTTCGAGAAAGGATTCGAGAGGATCTGCGAGCTGGGAGGGAAGGGCCGCTCGTTCGGCATCGCCTTCACCCGGCGGCGGCCGTGGGCCGAGATTGACACCATCGAGGACTTCGAGTATGCGAAACGGGAGATCTTCCCCAAGATCTACGGCTGAGCTCGACGACCAGAAATCCATCCGGAAGCTGGAAAACACGTGGGCCTTCAAGTCTCTCCAGGTCAATAAATACCTGAACCGCCCCATCGCCTCGCTCATCGTCCGCGCCGTTTACGGAACGCGCGTTACCCCCAATCAACTGACCTATCTTTCATTCGTCATCGGCCTGGCCGGCGCGTATTTCTTTTTCAGGGGCAAGCCTTCCGCCTTCATCGCCGGCGGTATTCTGGCCCAGGTCTCGTCCATCGTGGATTGTGCGGACGGGATGCTGGCCAGGGCCAAAAACCAGATGAGCGAATTCGGGGCCACCTTGGACCTCTTTCTTGACCGGATCAACGAGTTTTTCCTGCTCGCCGGCTACATGGTCGGCTATTTTCGCTATGCCGGCCGCCTCAACCTCCTCGTCCTCGGGCTGGTCACGATGGCCCTCTATTTTCTGCAGACGAGCCTCTACTATTTGACGAAGAACTATTTAATGGACAGCAAGAGGGGGGAGACGGCCGAGAACCGCGGCTGGTTCATGTTCCTGATGTTCCTGTTCGCCGTGGTCAACCGGCTGGATTACGGGATCTACGTCCTGTTCGTGGTGTCCGTGACAACCAATTTTTTCCTGACGGTCAATTTTTTCCGCCTGCGGAAAACCTGACGCCTCCCGGGCTTATAGCTTCATCTCATATCAACGCATTAATTAAAATGACATCACCGTTCGGGCGGCGCTTAGGCCGCCCGCAGCCCCCGGGCCCCGGGGAACCAGTCCCGACGGTTCCCCCCGTCGGAAAAGCCGACGGGGCCCCCCTCCGCTACGGGGACTTGAGGGCGGCCCAAGCACCGCCCATACATTGTCACTTTATTTATTGCTTCTGTATTAGTTTTTCACCATCGCTAACAGTCCCACGCCTGTCCAAACGATCATAAGGATCCTCTGGATGATGGCCAAGCTCAGAGCGATCGGGGACACGCATCCCTGTATTTCTCGGGCCATATTTTTGATAAAATAGGAAAGAACTCATCGAGGAGATCACTATTATGAAGAACGCTGCGATTTTTCTGGGTCTGTCCGTCGTCTTTGTCGCCCTTATGGCCCGGGCCCAAAATCCTCCCGCCGAAGACGAGCTGATCATGAAGGCCCGGCAGTTCCTCGCGGCTTTGGAAAAGAACGATTTTCAGGCCGCGGTCAAGGATTTCGACGAAACGATGATGAAAGTTTTCGGGCCGGATAAAATCGCGGAGTTCTGGAAACAGGCCCCGACTCAGCTCAGCCCTTTTAAACGTCAGACGGCCGCGCGTAGAGAGCAGCTCGGCCCCTACGACATCGTCCTCGTCACCTGCGAATTCGAAAAAACCACCCTGGACGCCCGCGTCGTTTTCGATAAGAACAAAAAGCTCGCCGGATTCTCCTTTGTTCCCTCGCTTCCGGCGGCCAAGTTTGAGCCGCCAAAATACGCCGATGCGAACCAGTTCGAGGAAAGGGAGGTCACGGTCGGCAGCGGCGAATGGCAGCTGCCCGGGACGCTGACCGTCCCCAAGGGACCGGGACCTTTCCCCGCGCTCGTCCTTGTCCACGGCTCGGGTCCCAACGACCGGGATGAGACGATCGGCCCGAACAAGCCGTTCAAAGACATCGCCTGGGGCCTGGCGTCGCAGAAAATTGCGGTGCTCCGGTATGAAAAACGGACGCGGGTTTACGGGACGAAGATCGTCGCCGACAAAGAGATCGGAGCCGTGTTCACCGTCAAGGAGGAAACCATCGACGACGCGCTTGAGGCGGTCAAGCTCCTCCTGAAAACTGACAAGATCGATAAAAAGCGCGTTTTCGTCCTCGGGCACAGCCTGGGCGGGATGCTCATCCCGCGGATCGCCGTCGCCGGAACGGACCTCGGTATTGCGGGATTTATCATCATGGCCGGGCTGACCTTTCCGCTTGAGGAAACGATCCTGAAACAAATGACCTATCTTTTCCGCCTGGACGGCTCTTTGTCCGCGGACGATAATAAAAAGCTTGACGATCTTAAGGCCGATATCGCGAAGATCAAGGCGTTCACGGAAGCGGATGCCGCGTCGAACGAAAGAATCTTGAGCGCTTCGCCGAAGTATTGGCTCGACTTGCGAGGATATTATCCTCCCGATATGGCCAAGAAAATCGTTCAGCCCATTCTCGTACTGCAGGGCAGCCGGGATTACCAGGTGACGACCGAGGACCTCGACAATTGGAAGAAGGCGCTCGAATCGCGGACGAACGCGGAATTCAAGCTCTACCCGAAGCTGAACCATCTGTTCTTCGAAGGGCAGGGGATTCCGACGCCGAACGAGTATATGCAGATCCACGGCAGCGTGGCGGAATATGTCATTAGCGACATCGTCGCGTTCATCAATAGATATTAAATCCCCATACTCCCCCCTAACATACAAATACTATAGGAAATGTCAATATTATCAACAGGGGCAATCACGGTGAAATCTCCTTAACGGATCGGGCAAGCGTCAGCCGGCCGGGTCTGGATTGGGCCATCGTTCGGCGGATTCGATCGGGGAGAGCATTTCCTTTTCAAGGGCGGCGGAAGGAACGGCGGCAGGGCGCTCCCCTCATGCCTCAGATTCGCTGCTGGAAAGTCCTGAAAAGATCGAAGCCGATGACGAGAACGAGATCGGGTCAGCGCTTTTTAGGCATCGTCCCATTGTCGCAGGGCTCGTCGGCCTCGTAGTTCCTGGCCATTTCCGGGTCCTGGGCTTTCGTGCAAAAGGGAAGAGGTTCCATCTCTTTTTTGCAGCAGAGCGGGACAGGCTGTCCTTTTTTGATTGTGATTTGGCTGTTGCATTCCCGGCATTTATAGATGAGTTCGCTCATGTTCCATCTCCCTCAACTTCGCTTAACGTCCAGTGCGGAATTAAATTATCATGACCGGAGCGTAAAATCAACGTGTGATCCGCCTGACCGTATATCGCTTTCAAATGAAAATCAATGTGTTATCCGCCCGAAATAGGAAAGATCCCTATTTCTTTTTTTGGATGTATTTCTGGTGATATTCCTCGGCTTTGGTGAATTCAGATGCGGGGACGATCTCGGTGACGATGCTTTTCCGGAATCGGCCGGAAGCGTCGAATTCGGCTTTGATGACCTGGGCCTTGGCCTTCTGGTCTTCAGAGTGGTAAAAGATGACCGAGCGATATTGGGTCCCCACATCCGGCCCTTGCCGATTCAATTGAGTGGGATCGTGGAAGGTGAAAAATGCCTGGACCAGGTCTTCATAGGAGATCAGAGAGGGGATAAAGGTCACCCGGACGGATTCGGCATGCCCTGTCTTGTCGGAGCAGACATCGCGATAACTCGGATTTTTGGTGTGTCCGCCCGTATATCCGACCACAGTCTCCACGACTCCGGGCAGTTTAATGAACTTATCCTCCACGCCCCAGAAACAGCCCGCGGCGAAGGTGGCGATCTCGGTTCCGGCAGCAATAGGGGCGGAGGAGGCCGAACGTCCTGCTGCGGCGGGAGCAGAGGTTGAATTTTTCGTCCGCTCAGCGCCTGTTTTTTTGAAAGTCAGCGCCGCCGAGTTGACGCAATAATGCCGCCCCGTCGGGGATGGGCCATCGTCGAACACGTGTCCGAGATGGGCGCCGCAATAGGCGCACCGGACCTCGGTCCTCACCATCCCGAACGATCGATCTTCAAGGAAGACAAGAGTATCTTTGGCGGCCGGATCGGAGAAGCTGGGCCAACCCGTGCCGTGTTCGACCTTGGTCTCGGATTTGAAGAGGAGGGCTTCGCAGGCGGCGCAATGATATTCGCCTTTTTCCCAAAAGTCGTTATAGACTCCGCTGAAGGCCGGCTCCGTGCCGCATTGGAACATGACCCGGTATTGCTCGGGGGTGAGCGTTTTTTTCAAATCCTCTGGATTTTTCTTGATTTGAGGAGCCATCGTCGAACCTCCTTGTTCTTCAACGAGAATCGCGGCCGGACGGGCGGACAAAAGGGCGTTGACACCATTCCAGGCCGACCAGCCCAAGAATATGCTGACGGCCAAAATCACGGCCTTGACCGGCGTTTTCATGGACGTCTCCTTGATTCGTTATTATACATAAATCCTATAGTAATAGTATAGAATAAAACCGCGAAAAGTCAAGGAGCAGAAGTCTGTTCAAATTCGGGTAAAAAAGCCACACGATCGATATCGTGTTTGGCGGGCGGGGATGAAAGCGGCGCCGTGGTCGAGAAAAAGGATTTGATGCTCGTCTTCGATGCGGCGCATCCCCGGCCCGCCCATGTCCTCAAAGGCGATGCCGCCATCTCCGGCGCCCTCCCGAAAAAATAGGAAAAAACGGGGACATATGGACGCTTTTCAATGATATGATATAAAAATCAACGAGAAGAAGGCGTGAACAGAGAGCATAAATTCATTGAAAGAAGCATAGGCCTTTTTGTCCTTATTTGCCTTTTCTTGGCCGGCTGCAGCGCTCAAAAAGCCCTGACCCAAAAGAGGAGCAAGACGGTCGAGAAGGGCCTGATGCGGGCCGTCTATCTCAAGGGCCTGAAACCGGAAAAGCTGAAGCTCGCCGAGCGGATGCAGTTTTACAAAGTCCCCGGCGTGAGCATCGCCGCCATCGATAAGAACAAGCTTGAATGGGCCCGGGCTTACGGAGAAAAAGACATCCAGACCCGCCAGCCTCTGACGACGGACACGCTTTTTCAGGGCGGAGCATTCAGCCAGATCATGACCGCAGCGGCCGCAGTTCGTCTGGCGGAGCGGGGGAAACTCGACCTCGACGGCAATATTAGGGCCAAGCTTAATTCCTGGAAACTGCCGACTCTTCTCCCCGGATATGACTCCGGCGGAGGAGAAATAATTACTCCGAAAGCTCTGCTGACGCACAGCGCCGGCCTCTCGGACCAAGTCTTTGCCGGTTATGCCCAGGATGAGCCCCTTCCGTCCATGACCCAGATCTTGAACGGCGTGAAGCCGGCTAACAACCGTCCCGTCTGGGTTCCCGGCTGGAGAAGTTCAGCGACCCGCACTGTTTATTCCGAGCCGGGCTATGTCGTCCTTGAACAGCTTCTCATGGACCAGGCCGAGAAGCCTTTTTCCGCTTTCATGAAAGAAACGGTCTTGGATCCTCTTGCCCTCAAGAGCAGCACATTCGAACTTCCGCTTCCAGACGATCTCCGGTTTCGCGCCGCTTCGGGACACCTTCACGAAGGCCAACCGGTTATAGGCCTCTGGAACAATTACCCAGAAGCCGCGGCGAAAGGCCTCTGGACGACGCCTTCGGATTTCGCGACTTTCCTGGTCGATCTTTTGCAGGCGGCGACGGGCAATACAGGGAAAATCCTGTCGCCTGAAACCGCCAGGCATATGCTGAGCCGCCAGGTCGAGAGTTACGGTTTCGGATTCTTGGTCGAAGGGACCGGTGACGACATCAATTTCACCCTGCGCGGAAAGACGCACGGCTTCGCCTGCTTCATGACCGTCTATCCGGCCAAGGCCCAGGGCGCGGTGATCATGACGAACAGCGACAACGGCTTTATGCTGATCCAGGAAATCCTCTGCGCTCTAGCCGAGGCCTATGGATGGCCGCATGGCCGGCCCGAGGAAAAACCCATCCTCCGCCTCGACCCGGCCACTTACCAGCAGTATGTCGGGAGGTACGAGGTCAATCCGGACTACATCCTCGACGTAACGGCGGAGGATTACTACCTTGTCATCCGACCGACGGGCCAGGCCCCGACGAGGTTCTATGCTGAAGGCCAGACGCTCTTCTATTCCACCGATCCCTACGTCCGAATCCAGTTTATGAGGAAAAAGATGGGAGTGTTCGACAGTCTGATCCTCTGGCAGCAGGATTTCGAGCTCGAAGCGAAGAGAATACAATAAATAAAAGGAATAAACTCAAAAACATAGATAATTGAACCCCCTGCCCGCTTTACCCAATGGAGGGGGAATAAAAGGCCGACGGCGAGCCGACAAGCAGCAGACCCAATCAATACAACCCGGCTTTTTTCAACACCTGAGGGATGCCGTCCTTCTTCATCAGTGCCTCAATATCCTTGACCGACCTCGGGATCCCCGCGGTCAGATTCTCGCACCCCGTCTCCGTGATCAGGATCGTGTCTTCGACGCGGACGCCCAGATTCTCGTCGGCATAGATGATCATCGGCTCATTGGCGAAGACCATCCCGGGCTTCAGCAACTGCGGACCGCCGCCGACATCGTGGGTTGCCATCCCCACGTAATGGCCGAACCCGCCGCGCAGCCTTTTAAAATAATCCTTGTTGAGGTCGAAGCCCTGCTTCTTGAGGATCTCCTCGACTTCCTGGCGGCACTGCTGGGGGGTCAGCCCCGGCCGGTAAACCTTCATATTCGCTTCGTGGACCGCCAGAGCCGCTTCATAGACTTCTTTCTGCCGCGGTGTGAATTTGCCGTTCGCCGGATACGTTATGGTGATATCGATATCGTAATAGTTCAGGTCCGGACCGGCGTCGACGACGATGATGTCGCCGTCCTTGAGCTGGCGGTCGTGCTCGGCGTAGTGGACGTAGGGCTGGTTTTCCCCTGAAGAGATGATCACGCCGTAAGCGCTTTCCTGGGCGCCTTCCTTCTCGCAGATATAGTTGAGGACCGCCGACAGCTCATACTCGTACATTCCCGGCCGGGTAGCCTTCATCAGCTCGGTGTGGGCCTTGACGCCGATGCGGCCGGCCTTCCTCATGAGCTCGATCTCGGCCAGCGACTTAATCGTCCGGAGCTCCCAGATCATCGACGTGCAATCGCGGACCTCAAGCTGGGGAAACCGCTCCTTGAGGACCTTCACGAACTGGAGCTCCCGGGTCGTCCGGCCGTCCCAGGGATTGAGGACCATGTTCTGTTGAAGGTTCATGAATTTCTCCATGCTCGCCTCGCGATAGAGTTCCTCGGGGCGGAACGGCGTATAGAGGACCTTGGCCTGATTGCCAATGCGCATAAGCTGGCCAGCCAGGTTTTCGTAGGGGAGCACGACCTCGATGCCGGTCGTCTCCTTCGGGTTCTTCACGACGTCGGCGCTGATCCCGTTGGCGCGGGCGGCTGCTTCGGTGCTCGTGAAGAAGAGCGCGCAGGACTTTCTTGCGCCGTCGATGATCAGGGCGGCGTTCGGCAGCTCGACGCCGCAGAGATACATGAAATCGTTGTTCTGGGCGTAGGGATAATAGCTCGCGATCGGCTGGGCGCCGAAGATGATGGCTGCGCCGTCGGGGATCTTCTCCATAAGCTTCTGCCGGCGGGCGGCATACTCGGATTTGTCGAACATCAGCGCCGCGGAAAGGGACGAAACGGCGACCGCCGTTAGGACTAAAAATGCGGCCGTTTTAAGGAATAGGCTCGAGGATTTTCTCATGCTGGCCTCCATCGACATCATTTTTTAGATGAGTTTAACAGGAAAGCCTCAAAAACGAAAGGCTTAACAATGTTTTTTTCGATGAACATAGGCTTCCGAAGTCTATAGATGGATGAGCATATATGCCCCTCCATGGTTGTCGTTCACGCTGGCGAACAGTTTTCGCCGGATGGGCCACAACCAAAAAAAATCCGGGAGAAATTCGTCAGATTTATCGGTCTTATAATCAGCGAAGAAATGGAGGGGCCTTGCGATGGGAATGGATTTGGGTTATAAAAGAATGTCGGCTGCCGCGTCCTTCTTAGCCTCAGGAGAAAATTTCATGCCTCAGCAAAAGAGAATCGCTCTTCTCACGGGAGGAGGCGACTGCCCGGGCATCAACGCCGTCATCAGGGCTGTCGCCAAGAAGGCCATGCTGGAATACGGCCTGGAGGTCATCGGAATCGAGGATGGGTATGAAGGGCTTATCCACAACCGCCACAGGAAGCTGGGATATGATGATGTCTCGGGAATCTTGACGATCGGGGGGACGATCCTCGGCACATCCAACACTTCGAATCCCTATAGATACGCCGTTCAAAAAGGCACGGAGATTGTCTTTGAAGATGTCTCGAAGAAAGCCGTTGCGAACGCGAAGGCGCTCGGTATCGACTGCCTTGTATGTATCGGGGGCGATGGAACCCTCGGCATTGCCTCCCACTTGATGAAACACGGCGTTCCCATTGTCGGCATACCGAAGACGATCGACAACGACCTTCAGGGGACGGATATCACGTTTGGTTTCGACACCGCCGTTTCCATCGCGACCGAAGCTATCGACCGGATCCATTCCACAGCCCAGTCCCACCATCGGATTATGATCATCGAAGTCATGGGACGCCGGGCGGGCTGGATCGCCCTTTACGCCGGAGTGGCCGGAGGAGGCGACATTATCCTTATCCCGGAGATCCCTTATTCGATCGACGCCATCGCGGCCAAAGTCCGGGAGAGAAAGAAGGGGGGAAAACGCTTCAGCATCGTCGTCATCGCCGAAGGCGCCAAGCCGGAGGGAGGAAATGTCGTCGTCAGACAGATCATTGAAAAAAGCGCGGATCCCATCCGGCTGGGCGGCGTGGGATTTATTCTGGGCGAGCAGCTTGAGCGAATATCGGGGGCCGAAACGCGGACAGTCGTTCTCGGCCATCTCCTAAGGGGTGGGTCTCCGACGGCTAATGATCGAGTTCTGGCGACTGAGCTCGGGGCGAAGGCGGTCGATATGATTGTCCGTGGTGAATTCGGCCGAATGATCGCCGTTCGGGGCGGGGCGATCACCTCGGTCCCATTAGAGACGGTCGCGGGCGGGCCGCGTCCCGTCCCTCTCGATCATCCGTTGATCGCTGCGGCCCGCGCTCTTGGAACGAGCTTTGGGGATAGGAAGTGACGGCTCATAGGCGAATGTCTAAAAAACAAACCCTGACTCTTTTCCTGCTTGTTTTTTTTCTTGGCCTTATTTCGGCCTGTAGATTGGGTTCGCCAAAGCGTCCAAACGTGATTTTGATCGTTGTGGACACTCTCCGGGCCGATCATCTGAGCAGCTACGGATATTTCAGAAAAACCACTCCTTTTATTGATGAGTTATCCCGCGATTCAGTTATCTTTAAAAATGCCATTTCTTCTGCTCCCTGGACGACTCCATCGCTGGCCAGCCTATTCGCATCACGCTATCCTGCGGCGCTGGGCTATGAAGGAGAAGAGCCTATTGAACTGGATGAGTCGTTCGTGACCCTGGCAGAGGTGTTTAAACATAACCGTTATATAACCAAAGGCATTGTTTCACATGACTTTATTTCTTCAAAGCTAAAGTTTGATCAAGGGTTCGATTCCTATAATCAATCCAATGCCAGAGGATACGGGTATGTCTCTTCGCCCTCGGTGACAAATTTGGCCGTTTCTTTTCTAAATAACCACAAAAAGGAAAAATTCTTTCTATTTTTGCATTATTTTGACCCCCATTATGATTTTATTCTTCATAAAGAATTTGATTATTATCCTGATTATCATGGCTCCCTGCAGAGCGGGGAGTACTTGGACAGCCTGCTGACGAAAGCTCCGACGATGTCGGCGGATGACCTCAAATTTCTTAATGCTGTCTACGATTCTGAAATCAGTCTTACGGATAAGCACATAGGACGGTTTTTAAAAGAGCTCAAAAGACTCGGCCTGTATGACTCGGCGCTTATTATTTTTACTTCAGACCATGGTGAGGAATTCGCCGAGCGCGGAGACTATTGGATTGGGCATACGAAAAAATTGTATCAGGAACAAATCCATGTTCCCTTGATCATCAAACTGCCGAGGAACAAAAAAAAGAAGGTCATAAATGAGTATGTAGGATTGGTAGATTTGATGCCGACAATTGTTAGCCATATTGGATTGAAAACGCCGGCCGGATATATATGTATCGGCCAGAGAATAGACTTGAAGGGAAATGCTGAGCCGGAATCCAGGGCGATTATCAGCGACACCCGAAGGTGGGCGAAACTTCAATCGGTCATATGGAAGAATTGGAAGCTTATTTATGACCAACAAAAGGACACAAAAGAATTGTACGATTTGAAAAACGATCCCCTGGAGGCTCAGAACCTTCCCCCCAAAAATCCCCAAAGGCTCGCTGAAATCCAAGATATCCTGAAGCAATGGCAGGAACAGATTGTTCTCATCAAGTCTGAATATAAGATTACGACAAAGCGGCCAGATTTCAGCGATGAAGAGAAAAGAAGGCTTCGCTCTTTAGGCTATATAAAATAGCCAGACCGAATATCTTATGGGATTTATCGATAAAGGGCTGCCTTCTTGACAAGCTCGGTTGTTTGCTTTATTTGTATCTTATCATTTTTATACGACCTGAATAGATAGATCAGAATGGCAAGGGCAGTTCATTGAAGACTGATTTTTAAATAATATCAGGAAGGAGGGCTCGAATGACGTTCCGCAAAAAGATCTTGATCTCACTTTTTGTCTCGGTCTTTCTGGCCGCGTTCAGCCTGGCCGGCGTCCAGGAAAAAGCGGCTCAGATCCAAGTTCAAACCGCATCGCTCGATCAGACGCTTCCCGTCGATCCTCAAATCACCCTCGGCAAGTTCGACAACGGGCTCCGCTATTACATCCGCGTAAACACAAAACCCGAGAACCGGGCCGAGCTTCGGCTTGTGGTCAACGCCGGATCCGTGCTCGAGGACGACGATCAGCGGGGCCTGGCCCATTTCGTCGAGCATATGTCGTTCAACGGCACGAAGCACTTCGCCAAGCAGGAGCTCGTCAAATTCATGGAATCCATCGGCATGCGGTTCGGCCCCAGCCTAAATGCATACACAAGCTTCGACGAGACGGTCTATATGCTCCAGATTCCCATGGACAAACCGGATGTGATGAAGACCGCTTTCCTGATCTTGGAAGACTGGGCCCACAATCTCACTTTTGATCCCGCGGAAATCGACAAGGAGCGCGGCGTAATCGTCGAAGAATGGCGGCTGCGCCGGGGCGCGTCTGCCAGGATGCAGGACAAGCAGTTCCCCATCCTGCTCAAAGGATCACGCTATGCCGAACGCCTTCCCATCGGGGAGAAACAGATCATCGAGAGCTTCAAGCACGAGACGCTCAAAAGATATTACGCGGATTGGTACCGGCCCGACCTTATGGCCGTCATCGCCGTGGGCGATTTCGACAAATCCGTCGTGGAAAGCCTTATCAAGCAGCATTTTGCCTCGCTTCCCGCGGCCTTAACGCCCAGGCTGCGGCCGACTTATGACGTTCCCGACCATCCCCAAACGCTGTATGCCATCGCCACAGATAAAGAAGCGACGACAACGAGCGTCGCGGTCTATAATAAGCTCCCGCTTCTCGACCCGACGACCGTCGGTGCCTACCGCCAGAAAATCGTCGAGCAGCTCTACACCGGCATGCTCAACCGCCGGTTTTCCGAGCTTGCCCAGAAGCCCGATCCGCCGTTTTTGAATGCCATGTCTGGCCGCGGGCTCTTCGTCCGCTCCAAGGAGGCGTCGATCCTCAATGCCCTGGTCAAGGAGGGAGGAATCGAGCGCGGGCTGGAAGCTCTTTTCACGGAATCCGAAAGGATTGCGCGTTTCGGTTTTACGTCGACAGAGCTGGAGAGGCAGAAACGGGATGTTCTGCGGTCCTTCGAACGTCTGAACGCGGAAAAGGATAAGCAGGAATCGATGCTCTTCGCTTCGGAATACATCCGGAATTTCACCCAGAGAGAACCCATCCCTGGCATCGCCTATGAATATGAGCTCAATAAGCGTTTTCTGCCGGAGATCACTCTGGATGAGATTAACAAGCTCGGAAAAGCATGGACGGGCGACCGGAGCCGCGTCGTCATGGTCAGTACTCCCCAAAAAGAAGGGCTTTCCGTGCCGGACGAGCCGAAGCTTGCGGCCGTGATCAAGACCGCCGCCGGCAAGGAGATCAAGCCTTATGTTGATACCGTCGGCGACCAGCCGCTGTTGGATAAGCTCCCCGAGCCCGGGAAAATCATCAAGACCGGCATGAAAGAAGCTTTTGGAATCACGGAATGGGAGCTCTCCAACGGCGTGAAGGTCGTCTTCAAGCCGACAAACTACAAACAGGACGAAATCGTCTTCCGGGCCCTGAGTCCCGGAGGGACATCGCTCGCGAGCGATAAAAATTATATTCCGGCCAGCACCGCCAGCCAGGTCATTGCCGGCGGAGGGCTGGGCAAGTTCAACGCCATCGAACTCCGGAAGGTCCTCTCTGGAAAAGTCGCTTCTGCGAGGCCCTACATAAGCGAAACGGAAGAAGGACTGTCCGGGAGCGCTTCTCCCAAGGACCTGGAAACCATGTTCCAGCTCATCTATCTAACCTTCACCGAGCCGCGCGCCGACGCCACGATCTTCGGGGTTCTCACGGCCCAGATGAAAGCCCTGTTGGCCAACATGAAAGCGAGCCCCGAGGCGGCGTTCAGCGAGACTCTCCAAA
>JALHTW010000343.1 GCA_022866045.1 Candidatus Aminicenantota bacterium
AGCATCGGCTCGTCCGTGGAGTTCGACTGGTGCTGTGTTTCGGCCGTCGTCTGTCTCAAGAAGATGGGCTTCGAGACCATCATGGTCAATTACAACCCCGAGACCGTGTCCACCGACTACGACATCTGCGACCGCCTTTACTTCGAGGAGCTGAGCTTCGAGCGAGTGCTCGACATCTACACGCGCGAGAAGCCGCGGGGCATCATCCTCTCGATGGGCGGCCAGATCCCGAACAACATCGCCCTGAAATGCTTCAAGGCCGGCATGCGCATCCTCGGCACCTCGCCCGAATCCATCGATATGGCGGAAAATCGCTTTAAGTTCTCGAAGCTCCTCGACAAGCTCGGCATCGATCAGCCCGAGTGGAACGAGCTGCGGAGCGTCAACGAAGCCGAGGCATTCGCGAAAACAGTTGGCTATCCCGTCCTCGTCCGGCCGTCCTACGTTCTGAGCGGGGCGGCGATGACCGTCGTCCTCGACGAACGAGACCTGGACAAATATTTGAAAAAGGCGTCGCGCGTCTCACCCGAATACCCGGTCGTCATCAGTAAATTCATCCTCAACGCCAAGGAGATCGAGCTGGATGCCGTGGCGAAGAACGGCGAGATCATCGCTTCGGCCGTCGTCGAGCACGTCGAGAACGCCGGCGTCCACTCCGGCGACGCGACCATGGTCCTCCCGCCGCAGAAGACCTACATCGAGACCATGCGCAAGATCAAGGAAACAGGAAGAAAGATCGCCGCGGCACTCGACATCAGCGGCCCGTTCAACATCCAGTTCATCGCCAAGGACAATGAGATCAAGGTTATCGAGTGCAATCTGCGGGCATCCCGCTCGTTCCCCTTCGTCTCCAAAGTCTCCAAGGTCAACTTCATCGAGCTGGCCGTAGAGGCCATGCTCGGACGGCCGCTCAAGAATAAGAAATCGACACTCGACCTCAACTACGTCGGCGTGAAGGCGCCCCAGTTCTCCTTCTCGCGGCTCAAGGGCGCGGACCCGACACTGGGCGTGGAAATGGCCTCGACGGGCGAAGTGGCCTGCCTCGGCGAGGACGTCTATGAGGCGTTCTTAAAGTCCATCCTCGCGGCCGGGTTCGTCCTGCCGAAAAAGTCCATTCTCCTCAGCATCGGCAGCCGCGCTGACAAGCACAAGTTCCTGGAATCGGCCAAACGCCTCCATGAGATGGGCCTCGAGATCTTCGCCACGGAGCAGACGTCGGCCTTCCTCAAGAACCGCGGGATCGAAAATACGCGCCTGTATAAGGTCCACGAGAAAAAGACGCCCAATATCAAGGATTTCATCACCGAACGGAAGATCGATTTCGTGATCTCGGTCCCCGACCCGGAGAAAAAAGCCGCTTTCGACAGCGATTATCTTTTGAGACGGACGGCCGTAGACTTCTCCATTCCGCTCCTCACCAACCTCCAGGTCGCCGAGCTCCTCGTCCAGGCGCTGGCATTGAAAACCGTCGACGACCTTCCCATTAAGCACTGGGCGGAATATGAATAGTCACTCTTGGAAGGAAACCCTGGCAATGGGTTTCCTCCCAACCGTCGCTGCGCTCCGGGCCACCCTTCCAAGGAGCATTTCACAGTGCATCTTTTGCGGCTCAACATGAAATCCCGCCACCCGATGGTCGCAAAGGCGACTCTCCTCAGAAAATGAATCGGAAAGGCTAAATCTTCCACGGCCCCTCCATCCGAACCAGATCGATTTTCATTAGGAATTGAGGATGGGTAGGAATAAAAATCCCCCGCCCTCGAGCAAGGAACGGGGGATCCGAGAATGCGTCTTTTCGGAACTTATTTCTTCTGGATTTCGTCCAAGCTTTAGCTCGTCTTTTTTGTATAGCCGGCCGGCGGAGCATAGACGCCAGCGGGAGCGTTCTTTTTCGAGATTTCTACAGCCTCGGTCGTCATCTTGGTTCCGAACATATCCATTTCGGTGGCGACCTGAAAACCCTTGATCTTCATCATCTCTTTGATCGCGGCATCATCGAACATCGGTCCAAGGCTTTTGAGCACGTAGGGGAGAAACTTGGAG
>JALHTW010000344.1 GCA_022866045.1 Candidatus Aminicenantota bacterium
CCCAATATTCATCCTGCCCGGAGCTCTGAAAGAGCGGGCCGAACAAATCGCGAACGAGCTTTTTAACTCCTGCACGATGGGAGCCGGGCAATTCTGCACCAAACCCGGCTTGGTCGTCCTGCTCAAAGATGAGGAGAGTAAAACTTTTTTGCATTCCGTTCAAGAATATTTCAAGCAGTCTCTCCCAGGATTCTTGCTCAGCAAGAACGTTCTCGAAAGCATCATATCCGCCCTCGAAACCATGAATAAAGCCGGAGCGGAAGTCGTGACCGGAGGAAAACCGATCGACGGCCCAGGGATTTGTTTCGCAAACACATTACTCCGGGTTTCCGGCGACACATTTTTGAAGAAAGCAAAAGAATTACAGCAGGAAGCCTTTGGCCCAGCGTCTCTTGCCGTCTTGGCGAATGACGTTGAGCAAATGCTTGAGATCGCCGTTTCTCTCGAAGGGAGCCTAACGGCAAGTATCTACACCCATACTCAAGGCGGGGACGATCCGCTTTATGCCCGACTTGAACCGATCTTGCGGGCAAAGACTGGCCGCCTGCTTAACGACAAAATGCCGACGGGCGTAGCCGTCACACCGGCCATGGTCCACGGAGGCCCCTTCCCTGCCGCCGGGCATCAAGGATTCACGTCCGTCGGGATTCCGGCATCCATGTTGCGCTTCGCCGCTCTCCATTGTTATGACAATGTGGGCCAGGATCGTCTTCCTCCTGAATTGAAAGACAAAAATCCGACGGGCAAAATGTGGCGGTTGATCGATGGTGCGTGGACTCAGCGGGATGTTTGAAAATCAAGCCCCAAGGCAAGGTTCTCAAAACTCAGAGGTTGCAGCGGACGGCCGCGCCTATTGCGCAGTCGAAGTACACTTGTGTTAGATTAGTATTGATGCTCGCAGATCTGGCTTGTGCCTGGCCGCCGCCGAACTTCACTATTAGACGTTTCATGGTAAGGAGGTTGTATCATGATGAATAAACGGTGGTTATTTCTGATCCTTGCTTTTGTAATGATAGCCTTCAATAACATGAGCGCAAATATCGCCCAAGATGCAATTCAAAAGCCGGAACCAAAAGTAATTCGTCCCAATATTGAAGGAAAAGATTATTGTCGCATATTAGGTGGTCCGCCTGAAAGTATAGTGATGAGATCGGGTATGGTTCTTCTCCAACCCAATAAGACAGTCGGCAAACACAATACGGAGGTTTATGAAGAGCTGGTCATTGTTCTAAAGGGACTGGGAGAAATGATCCTGAGCGATGGAAAAAAACTAGAAATGAAAGAAGGCAATTTACTCTATTGTCCACCCTACACTGAGCATGATGTAAAAAATACCGGCTCGCTGCCTCTGCAATATATCTATGTGGTAGCAAGAGCAAAATGAAACGCCAAGTTACCTTATAAAACAAGCGGTTAGCGATATAAACAGAGATAGAAGGCGCTCATCGCCCGTGAACATTCTTCTGCCTCATTTTGACCAATAACTCAACCGCTAAGTTGGCCTGCATGCTGGCCACGATCCCGACGCGCGGCGCCATGGGCGAAATGCCTCTGGCCGGCTCGCTCTCCTCGTCGCCGCAGATGTAGAGATTCCCGACCCGCCTCTGACGGATCTTCTGGTTCCTTCCCCATCCCGACAATCCCGATGCGGCGATGATCGGCCTGTCCGGGAAATGGGCGATCCAGGATTCGATCAACATCTGCTTTTGGCCCGCTCGGTCGAAGGCCTCGATGAGAAGATCGGCTTTGCCAAAAATAGTCTTTACATTTTTGGGGGTGATCCTGCGCTGAAAGCCCACATATTCAGAAAAGGGATTGATCTTTCTGAGGTTTTCGAGGAGCGCCCGGACCTTGACCTTTCCGACCTGGGTCCAGAAATACTGCTGCCTGTTGAGATTGGAGATCTCGATCCGGTCGAAGTCAACGATGATGAGTTTTCCGATTCCAGCGCGCGCCAGCGAAACCGCGACACTTGAGCCCAATCCGCCAGCCCCGGCGATCCCGACGACGCTCACCCTTAGGAGCGGCAGAATCCGGGGATCGTGTTTAGAAAAGAATTTTTTCTCGAGGTTTTTCATATCAAAGTATCAATACGAGCCTTTTGTAGAAAAATTTCTGGGACACAATGCTTAACCTGAATTATTCATGAATTACCTTATTCCTCCCGGTCGCGAATTTGCAGGCGGGCGCCGAATTCGGGGACATGACCCAAATTCTCCGGAATTTGGGATCGTGTCCCCCTTGTTTTGAATTCGGCGCCATCTGCGAATTCTCTTCTCGAGGAAACGATGCAATTTATGAATAATTCACCTTAATCAAAAGATGAAGTCCATATCCCCATATTTTTCACGGGACACGCTGCCGAACTCTAAAGAATTCGGAACATATCTCCAATTTTTGTTAGCCGATAAAGCGGCCGACCGTCCAAAGGACGATGAGCGCGATAAGCGCCCCGGCCAGGGCCCACTTCGGACGGCGCCCGACGGCCGTCTCACTGCCGAGACCGATCCCGAGTCCCAGCGGAACAAGGACGAGGGAGGCAAGCGCGGCCATGCTTCCGCCGACAAAGATATGGTTAAAGACTTTGGCTGTTCCGCCGGCCACCCACGGCTCATAGCGGACGACATACGTGATAACGATCGCAAACAAGGCGTATCCACCGTAGGCCGCGACAATGCCGGGCAAGAAGGTCCGAAAAGAGCGCTTTTTCTCATTCTTGATCCAGGCCGTAGCGGCGATATCGAAGACGAGGCCAAGGAAGAAGATCCCGAGGAGGTGGCAAAAATAGGGCGCGGCATTGACCAGCTTGAACAGCGCGGCTGTCGCGCCGACGACGGTCGAGGAGCCCGGCTTATTGATAAGGCCGCGCGCGATCCCGAGCATGAAAAACGCCCAGGCCGAAAGCCAGACAGAGGCATAAGGCACGTTGTTCTTAAAAAAAGCTTCACCGCCGACGACTTCCATAATCCCCCACAGGGAGCCGAAGACCAAGAGCCAGATTCCGTTCTTTAAGTTCCTCATCCTTTGACCTCCTTCTGAATGGTTATCTGAAACCGCTGGGCTTTCTTTTTGACCTTATCGAGCGATCGGACCATCCCCAGGATGGTGTTGATGAAAATCTTCTGAACAAACGGGTTCATCGGAATGGACTCTCCATCCACTTCCAGGATGATCGGAGTTTTTTCCATTGAGACACCTCCTTCGAGCCGCTCGGCGACGATCTTCATGATTTCGCCGGCGGATTTGGAGCCGCAGTAAATTTTATAACATAGGAAAAAATTGAAGTCAAAAATGGAATATGCTAAATTAGACCCCCGCTCCGAGCCAAAGGGGCTAAAGCCGCGCCGGACCGCGGGCCATGACCTTTGGCCGATAGGGCAAGACGGGAAACGGTCTTGCCTTCCGTGCTCGAAAAGGAGGACTTATGGAACATCTTGATTTTCGCTCCCCTAAAAGATTTTTTATAGGAATATTGACTTCAGCTCTTCTCCCTTTCCTCGTCCTTCCCAGCCTCGCTCAAGAGGGCTCCCAGAAGGAAAAAGAGAAGGAAAAAACCGTCAAGATCACCGAAGAGATCCTGGTCGTCGGCAAGGCCCCCAAGGACCAGCCTGTCTCAACGGTCACCCGGATCGATTTCACGAAGATCGAGCAGAACAAGCCTAAGGACCTGTCCGAGGCGATCCGCTACGCTCCCGGCGTCACGGTCACGTTCGGTGATAAGGATGTTTATACGCTTAAACTCCGCGGCATGGATTCCAAGCGGATCGCCCTTCTGATCGATGGCGTGCCCGACTATGAGCCCTATTACAGCACCTTCGACCTGAAGACCATTTCGGCCGCCGGACTGGATTCCATCCAAATCACCAAAGGCCCCTCCTCTGTTCTTTACGGACCGAACACCCTCGGGGGCATAGTCAACGTCATCACCCGGCGGCCCGGATCCGAACCCTTCCTGACGCTGAACGGAAGCTATGGCGAAAAGAACACCCGAAATATCGGGCTCGACGGCGGCGCCCGATGGAACAAGTTTTCGATCGTCGGAAATTTTTATTATCAGGATTCGGACGGATTTTATTACCCCGACCCGACGAACGGCAAAACCGGCCGTACGAACAGCGATTATCGGCGGCTCAACCTCAACGCCAAGCTCTATTACGCGCCGTCGAGCACCACGGAGATCATGGTCAACGGCGGCATCTACACATCGGATTACGGCATGCCCGCGGCGCTCGGCGTCCAGAAGGCCCGCTACTGGAAATTCAAGGATTGGGACCGCACCACGCTCAACGCGGGCGGGTACACGGCCCTCGGCAAAAAATCCACGCTCCGCTTCCGGACGTTCTTCGTGAAATACAAGAATACCCTGGACCAGTACACGAACCCGGCCATGTCCATCCGCCAGTTCGAGAGCACGTTCGATAACTCGGTCTACGGCGTCTTTGGCCTGGCGGATCTGGCCCTGGCCTCCTGGAACGCTCTGAAGCTGAGCGTCAACTACGAGAACGACACTGCCCGCACTCAGGACGACCTCAATTACCCCTGGCAGAAATACAACCAGGGAACGTTTTCCGCGGCAATTGAAGATCACATCTCCTTGTTCGATCAATGGAAACTGATCGGCGGTTTCAGCCTGGATTATCTGGATAAAATCTCGGGAGAAAACAGAACCAAGCTCAATCCCTTGATCGGCCTCAAGTTCACCCCCCGGGAGAGCCTGGACCTGCATATCTCGGTTTCCCAGAAATCCAAGTTTCCTTCCATGCGCTCGATGTATTCCACGTCATCTGGGAACCCGGATCTTCTGAGCGAGACCGGCACGAACGCCGAGGTCGGCTTCACCTTCGACAAAGGGATTTATCTGTCCGGCGCGGCATTCATCTGCCGTTTCAAGGACTTAATCGACACATACAGGTTGCCCGACGGCACGCGGCGGTACTTCAATATCGGCAAGTCCCATATTAACGGCTTCGAAATCCAAGCCCAGAAGTTCCTGGGCTGGGTCGAGGCGACCCTGAATTATACCTATCTCGACCACGAGAACGACAGCGACCACCGTCCGCTCGACGCGATCTCAGGCCACAACCTTAATTTTGTGGCGAGCTTTTTCCCCCTCAAATCCCTGCGGATCAGCTTCTACGGGCTTTACGCATCCGCCTCCAGATGGTTCGACGTCTTGGCCAATACGAATTTCGACATCCCCTCATATTTTAACCTCGACCTCATCGCCTCGTATGAATTCAGCCGATTCGAGATCTTCGTCAAAGCTACCAACATGTTCGATGACTACATTTATTCCGAACCGATCTTTCCCTGGCGGGCGCGCTTCTTCGAGTTCGGAGCAAAGATTAGAGTCTTATAATTTATTTCGGAAATCGGAGACACTTTGAGCAAAAAGAAGTTCCTCTCTTTTTGCATTCACCCCCGCCCCCATTAAATAAAGCGGGTGGCACGGATGCTGCCCTGCGACGCCCGAAGCGCCTGGTGGCGGGTGGGAGGGTCTTGGGCGAGGGCGTTAAGGGCACGTCCGTGACAGGACCCGCGACATTTTATTTACAGCCCCAGTTCCTGGTCGATTCCCTGCATGGCCCCGATCGAGATCGAGATGAACTCGTCGAACTCAAGAGGGATGTTTTTGCACTGCTCGATCTCCTCGCGTCTCGCGCCCCGGGCGAAGCTTTTTTCTTTATAACGCCGCTTCACAAATTCCAGATTAATGCTCTTCAGCTTCTTGTCGGGATGCATGAGCGTCGCGGCGATAATCAAGCCGGTGAGTGGGTCGATCGAAAAGATGGCCCAGTCCATGGCATTTTCGCAGGGGACTTTGGCCGCGTGGGCTTCGACGGCATGAATGACGGCCGGATCGATGTTCAGCTCTTTGAGGATCTTGACCGTCTCCGTCGTATGCAGCTCCGGGCTCTTCTCGGTCCGTTCATAATCTAGATCGTGAACGAGCCCGGCCAGACCCCAAGGCTCCGGGTCCTGGCCGAGTCTTGCGGCGACGGCCTTCATGCAGGCTTCGACGGCGAGACAATGTTTCACCAGGTTCTTGTTTTTCAGGTGCTTTTTCACAAGCTCCAAAGCGTCTTCTCTTGTCATTTTCGAAACTCCTTTCTGGCTATTTTTTCTTGGATGAATCTTTCGGAGGCGCCGCCCCTTTGATGAATATCAGGGTTCCTTTGGCGGTCTCCGGATTATAAGTGTTAATCAGGAGGTTCTCCCCAAAACAATGAGGGGCGGAGCTGAGAGTGCCTCCCGCGTCATAAGTTCCTGCCCGCTCGCCATTTTTTTTCATGGCGACGAGGATTGGAGAACGCGAGGCGACAAAAACCTGCTCGTCTCTAATGGCCGGGCTGAACGCCGCACGCGAGGAGATGGTCTGCCACCAGTCAAGATTCCCTCCCTTTTTATTCAAACAAAAAAGGACATTATTCGAAGTCACGAAAAGGATCCGCCGATTATCAGCGGCAGGAAGGGACATCAAATAACCTCCCGTTTTGATGGTCCAAAGCCGTTTCTTGGAGGTTAATCTCAGACAATGAAATGTGCCGTCTTTCAGACTGAAATAAAGCCTGTCGCGGTCCACGAAAAGAGGCCCGGCCACCTCTGTTCCCGTTTCAAATGTCGAGCCTAACAGTCCCGGAGGTCGAAGAAAATAGACCTTGCCTTCGACCGTCCCGAAAATGACCTGTTGATTCCAAAAAACAGGAGCTGTCCGGATAGCGCCGCCGGCCTTGAAGCGCCAGAGTTCGTTTCCGCTTGCGGATTCGAGGGCGACGAGGTTTATCTCGGCCATGATCAAAAAGACTTTTTCGAAATTCCGGGCGATCCCGCCCGATATCGCTTCGCTGGACTTCTTCTCCCAGCGCAATTTTCCGTCTAACCCCAGACAATAAAGGTTGTTTTCCCTGTCCGAAAAGATCACTCCGTCCGAACCGACTGCTGGAGCGGACGAAATCGAAGCCTTCGCCGCGAATTGCCACCTGATCTTTTTCGCGACGGCATCGGCCGCATAGACGATCCCCTTTTTCGTCGAAAAATAGATCTTGCCGCCGCCGGCCCGAAGGCCGCCGTTGATCTCTCCCTCATATTCCAGGCGCGCCTCTTCCTGAAGGGGGAAGGCATAGCTCGGCAAAGGCGCCAGCTTTTGGGATGGAACGAGGGAGCAGAACGTAAGCCCCAGGGCGGCTACACTAATAAAAAATAGGCGGCCGAGCGTTTTCATGGTTCCGGGCGTCCCATCATAGCATGTTTCGATTTTTGAGCTCAATCTTTACAGGCGGCGGAAAAAATGCTATTATTTCTATCGAATTACAATGGTTAACTACATTCTGCTCTATAAGATCAAGAAAAAAGTGAAGACGATGCTGAAGGACAGGATCGCGATGGGAGAGCTCGCGACGACGCCCAGCTCCTGCCTGGACTGCTTGGCGACCGACCTGAGCTGGGAGATGTATTACCTGATGAAGGAAAAAGACGAGTCCTGATCACTTTTCTTTGTCTTTGTTTCCCGCCCTGATCTTCGCCTTGACCGAGGCCCACCAAGCGATTCTCTTCTTGACGTCTTTTTCGAAGCCCATGGTCCCGGGCTCATAAAACGTCCGCCCTTTGAGGCGCTCCGGGAGCGTTTCCATGTCCGTCGTCCCGAACTCGAAATCGTGGGCGTAGGCGTAATCCTTGCCGTAGCCGATATCTTTCATCAGCCGGGTGACCGGGTTCCTGATCTGAAGAGGAACGGGCTCATATGGATTTTGTTCGACATCCCCCTTGGCCTTTTGGAAAGCGGAATAAGCCCTATTGCTTTTCGGCGCTGAACCCAAATAGATCACGGCTTCGGCCAAGGCCAGCTCGCCCTCCGGGGTTCCGAGAAAATCATAGGCTTCCTTGGCATGGAGCGCCACGGACAGAGCCTCCGGATCGGCCAGACCGATATCTTCCGAGGCGAACCTCACCAGCCGCCGGGCGATATAGAGCGGGTCTTCGCCGGCGGACAACATGCGCGCCAGCCAATAAAGCGCCGCGTCTACGTCGCTGTTGCGAAGGCTCTTGTGCAGGGCGGAGATGAGATTGAAGTGCTCCTCGCCGTCCTTATCGTAAAGAAGCGTCCGTTTCTGGAGGGCTTCCTGGACATCATCGGCCGTGATCTGCGGCGCATGAGCCAAATTGGCCGCGATCTCGAGCGTGTTGAGCGCCCGCCGGGCATCGCCGTTGGCGAACTCGATGATCATCTTTCGCGCCTGCGGCTCGATGGTCAGCCCGCGCCCCCCCAGCCCATGTTCCTTGTCCGCCAAGGCGTCGTCGATGATCTTCAAGAGGGCGTCTTCCAAGAGCGGATTCAAGACCAGGACTTTTGTCCGGGAAAGCAGGGGCGCGATGATCTCGAACGAAGGATTTTCCGTGGTCGAGCCGAAGAGAACGACGTCTCCCCGCTCGACGTAAGGCAGGAACGCCCCCTGCTGGGCCTTGTTGAAACGGTGGATCTCATCGATGAAAATGATCATCGGTTTGCCGTACATTTTTTTATGGCTCTCGGCCTTGGCCATGACGCCTTTCACTTCCTTGATGCCGGAAAGCACGGCGCTGAAGAACGTATGCGGCAGGTCGAAATGTTTGGCCAGCATATAGGCCAGCGTCGTCTTGCCGGATCCCGGCGGTCCCCAGAAAATGAGCGAAACCAGCTGCTCGGCCTCGATGAGCTCGGTTAAGATCTTGCCCTTTCCGAGGAGGTGGTCCTGGCCGTACAGTCGGTCAAAGCTCTGCGGCCGCATCCGCTCGGCAAGGGGGATATGCTTCTCGCCCATGTCCATGATTTCATTATAACAAAAAAGGGTGCACCGGTCTTGAGAGCACCTTGAAAAGTAAGTAATTCTTTTTCCGGTATTAGGCCATTTTCGGTGGGGTCCTGTCGCGGCTCTTCCCCGGACGTGCTCGCGGCCAAGCCGCTGCGCGCGGGCGGGGAGCCCCTTCGCCGCGCCACCCCCTGCTCGACTATCCGGCGTCCCGGAAAAAGAATTACTTTGAAAAGGGGACTTAAAGGTCGGAGGTGCGAATTCTTTTTAAACCTTCCCCCACCCTCCTTGACGTTTGAGACATGTCATGCTATTTTAGCCACTGCGATTAGGGCGATCCCATGAGCACTCCAAAGACTCAGCCGAAACTTTTTTACAAGATCGATGAGGTCAGCCGCCTGACAAAGCTCGATCTGGAGACGATCGAGAGCTGGGAGAAGGAATTCCCTTTCCTCCAGCCGGGACTGACAGGCAGCGGCCAGAAGATCTTCCGGCCCAAGGACGTCGAGATCATCCAAAGGATCAAGATCCTCCTTGATCAGAAAAACGTCACGCTGGCCGGCGCTAAACGCAAGATCGAAGAGGAATTCGGACTCAAACCGACCCAGAACATCCATCCGGACCGCCTTAAGAAGGTCCTCTGGCAGGTCCGGGACGAGCTTCAAGAGATCGCCCAGTCGCTCGAGAAACGCCCAAAAAAAACGTAAAAACTTTTTCGATTTTCTGGTATAATTCTTATTCATTATGTCGGGACGTGGCGCAGTCTGGTAGCGCACATGCTTGGGGTGCATGGGGTCGGCGGTTCGAATCCGCCCGTCCCGACCATATTCTTCTTCAGGAAAACTCATGGACAACATCAAAAAACAAAAAAGCACGGATGACTTGAAGGCCAAGGCCCTCAAGCTTGCCGGCCTCGCCCAATATCAGCCCGGCGCCATTGTCAGCCGGGAGGTCATTCGGAAACAGACCGGCACGGTCACGGTCTTCGCTTTTGACGGGGGCGAAGAGCTGAGCGAGCACACCGCCCCTTTCGACGCGCTCGCTTTCGGGCTGGACGGCCAGGCGGAAATCACGATCTCGGGAAAAGTTCACCGGTTGAACGCCGGAGAGATGATCATCATGCCGGCCAACGAGCCTCACGCCCTGAAGGCCGTCGGAAAATTCAAAATGGCCCTGATCATGATCCGTTCCTAGCGTCCGGGCAGATATGACTCCTAAACCTCTCATCCTGTTGACCAACGACGACGGCTTCTTCGCCGAAGGGATTCAGGCCCTCTTCCGCGGCTTGAAGGATCTGGGCAAGCTTTTCATCGTCGCGCCCGATAGGGAAAAAAGCGCGAGCTCCCTGGCCTTGACCCTGCGCCAGCCGCTCCGCGTCCAGAGGATCAAATCCAATGTCTATGCCGTGGACGGAACGCCCGCCGACTGCATCTATCTGGCCATGAAGAGATTCCTGCCCCGCGTTCCCGACCTCATCGTCTCCGGCATGAATCCCGGGCCGAACCTCGGACAGCAGGACGTTTCGTATTCCGGCACGGTTTCGGCTGCGGTCCAAGGCACGTTCTTCCAAGTCCCTTCCATCGCCGTCTCTCTCATCGCCGACCAGGACGGGGATTTTCATTTCCGGGAAGCGGCGCGTATCGTCCATCGCCTGGCGAAATATTGGCTGAGACATAAGTTACCCGAAGGGATTACGCTCAACATCAACATCCCGCCTCCGCCTTTCAAGGGCGTCAAACTCACCAAAGTCGGCATCAAGCGCTACGAACCGGAGGTCATCGAAAAAAAGGACCCGCGGGAGAATTCCTATTACTGGATCGGGCGCGGCAATCCGAAGATCATCGTCGCCAAGGACAGCGACGTCCTGGCCGCCCATGAAGGATACATCACGATCACCCCGCTCCGCATCGACCTCACGGACGACGAGGCCAGGCTACTTCCGGTGATGAAAAAGCTCGTCCTGTCCATAAAGCCCGAGTGACGAGCCTCACGGCCTTTTCTTTCTGTGCTTGAGGAACTCGAGGACAGCGGGAACGAGGGAGATCAGGATGATGGCGATGATGACGATGGAGAAGTTATTCTTGACGAAGGGGATGTTCCCGAAGAAGTAGCCGCCGAAGGTGAAGATCGCCACCCAGCCGACCCCGCCAATGACGTTGTAGCTGATGAACTTCAAATAGCTCATCCGGCCGATGCCGGCCACGAACGGCGCGAAGGTGCGGATGATCGGAACGAACCGGGCGATGATGATGGTCTCGGCTCCGTATTTCTCATAGAATTCATGCGTCCGGCCGAGATATTCTTTCCTGAAGAAGCGCGTCTTCTCCTTGTGAAAGATCTTGGGCCCGATGATCTTGCCGATCCAGTAGTTGACGGTGTCGCCGATGACCGCGGCCGCGGCCAGGACGAGGAAAAGCCACCCGACCTTCAGGTCGCCTCGGGCGGCGAATGTCCCGGCGGCAAAGATCAGCGAATCTCCGGGAAGGAAGGGCGTCACGACCAGGCCGGTCTCGCAGAAGATGACAACAAAGAGAATAAGATAGGTCCAGAGGCCATACGTCTGGATGAGATCGCTCAAGTGCGTGTCGAGGTGAATGATGAAGTCGATGATCTTGGACAAAAATTCCACGACGGCTCCTTAATTCGAGTGAAGCAGGATTATACTGACCTGAAAACCTCTGTCAAGAAGACTCGCCTAACCCAAAATTGTCGATAGAAGATCAATTGAGATTCAAAATGAATTCAAGAATGGTGCCCTAATTGACTCCCAATTCTTTTGGTGCTACTGTTTGGGCGAGCAACTGAGAAGGGAATAGCGGGCCATGAAATGGCCCAAGTGTCATTTTGACAATCCCGAAGATACGAAACAAACGCTCTTCGATTCCGGAAAAATTTTGATAGAATGACTCATGATGGATACTTCGAAAAAGGTCGCCCGGATCGAGCGGGCGCTCGAAGCGCTCGAGCCGTTCGAGACGGACTGCATCCTCTGCCCGCGGGAATGCCGGGTCGACCGGCGAAAAGTCAAAGCCGGCGTCTGCCAGAGCGGATCCGAAGCCGCCCTTTCCTGTGCCCTCCTGCATTACGGCGAAGAGCCTGTTTTGAGCGGACTCCGCGATTGTGCGGCAGGCGATCATGGCGAGGGAAGAAACCGGCGCGGCTCGGGAACGATCTTCTTCACCGGCTGCAACCTTAAATGCCTGTTCTGTCAGAATTATCAGATCAGCTGGCTCGCCCAGGGACGGACCGTGAGCCATGAAGAACTCGCGGCCTTCATGCTCAGCCTCCAGAGACAAGGCGCTTACAACATCAACCTGGTCTCACCGACCCATCTCGTCGTTCCCATCTTAAAAGCCTTGAAGATCGCATACGCCGAAGGGCTCGCCATCCCGCTCGTCTATAACTCCAACGGATATGAAAAGATCGACGTTGTTGAAAGGTTGGCCGGCATCATCGACATTTATCTTCCGGATCTGAAATATCGCTCGCCCCAGGTCTCAAAAAAATATTCCGGCGCTGCCGATTATTTCGGCCGGGCGAGCCTGGCTATTCAGGAGATGTTCGTCCAGCAGCCTGATCTGGTCCTGGACGAGAATGACATCGCCCGGCAGGGTCTTATCATCCGCCATCTCATCCTGCCCGGACAGACGGAGGATTCTCTAGCGGTCCTGGATTGGATCGCCGGAAATTTTCCCCGGTCGATATCTCTAAGCCTGATGAGCCAGTATCGGCCCTGTTTTCGCGCTCCCGAGGACATTCAAAGGCCCTTGTCCGCGGACGAGTATCAGGCCGTCGTCTTGAAAGCCAAAAAGCTTGGCTTCGAGAATCTTTTCATCCAACCCGAAGTCTTCCGAACGGATGACCACCTTATGCCGGATTTCAACCGGCCAGAGCCTTTCCGCTGGAAGCTAAAAAAATAATCCCCCTCTCCCCCTCCTCCGAAAAAAGGGTGTCGAAGGGTGAGATTTCTAGCGCTTGCCCGGCGCGTAAGTTCTCTGCTTGGGCAATTGACTCTCGGTGAATCCGAGAGCGAGGGCCATCTCGCGCAGCTTGGCCTGGATGAGCTGAACGTTTTCCGGCCCCATCCGCAGCAGATGTTTTTGGGCCACGCTCAGCTCCTCAAGATTCGGGTCCATCATCGCGTGGCTCAATATTTTTTGCTCGAGGGCGACCGGCTCGTCGACGACAGGCGTCTTGAGGATCTCCACGATCGCCCGCAAAAGCGTCTGGTGGAAGTCCTCTTTGGGATAGCCGAGCTCGCGGTAGGCTTGCTGGAACAGCGGTTTGAACCTGCCGTACGTCCGGGCGCATCCCGCCGTGCTGACCGAGTCGAAGACGTCCGCGACCACGTTGTATCGGTCATAGCCGGAAGGATCGATGGTGGTCTGGCCGTTCTTGCTTATCGTCTTGAATTTGCCGCTAGGGGCGAAGAAATCCATTTGAGGACGGGGGCTTTGACCGTTGGCGATATTATCGACGGCGGCGACGAACTTGCGGACGAGCTCCTTTGTTTTCAGCCACTGGGCGAAGGTCGGGGCAGAGGACAGCTCGGCGATGAGGCTCCGGACGACTTCGTCGCTTTTATTCAGATCGATCGAAAGGGCCGCGAGATCTTTTCCCTCTTTGCTTCCAACCTCTTCTCCGGCCGGCTTCTGCGCCTGGAGCGCCGGCTCAGTCACTTCATCGGTTTTGCCTTTTCCGGCGATGAAAAAATAATAGGCTGCGAGGGCGACGACCAGAATGAAAATGATGAGAATCGCCGTCCGGATGACTTTCTTATTCTCGTCCATAGGACCTCCTGATCCGCCGTTCACTTGATCTTGGTGAGGCGGATGATTCCATTGAGAGCGGAGATGGACACGCTTGCCGCCTCGGGTTTTCCGATCTGGGCCTTGACCTTCTTCGCCGGCAGAGGCTGGCCGAGGTCAAAATCGCCGGAGATCGTCCCGTTAGCTGCCGTCGCCTCCAGCCGCACGTTCGCCTCGGGCTGAAGGAAAAGCGTGACCGGACCTTCCTTGACTGTGATCTTGACCTCATCGTCCGCCCTCATGTCCAGGAGCTCTGCTTCGACCGCCCCGCTGCCAAGGAAAATGTCGAGAGAGCCCGAAAAATTTTCGACAATGATGTCCCCTTCCTCGACGTCCACGTGGACGTTCCCATAGAGGTCGGCTATCCGGATATCGCCTTGCCTGGTGCGGACATCCCTGAGGTTCACGGATCGCGGGACATTAAGGACATAGTGGACCGGCCTGATGGTGTCCTCCCGCCCCGAGATGCGGGTCTTGATCTTGAGAAAATTCTCGATCTTATCGACCTCCACGTCCGGCCCGGACGAGTCCCGGCCGTAAATCCAAGCTCGCCGTCCGTATGTCCTGCCCCACTCATCCTGGGCAGTGATCTCGGCCTCATTCTTATCCCAGCCGCGAATCTCGATATCGCCGACGGCGTTTTCGATCGAGATCGTGCTCCCGGGATCCAGGGCGATCACCCGGTGGAATTCATTCTGGGGCGGATATGTCCCGGACTCAGGAAGGTAGATGGGAATCAGGCAGGCCGCGGAGGCGAGGACAGCGACCGCGACAAAGATCCCGAGATTGACTCTCTTCTTCATGCGACCTCCTCTTCAGACCATCCGCCGATAAAGCGACGACGAAAGGTCTGGCATTTCTTGCGTTAAATATCCTTTGATGAAAATTTTCTTTACAAACCCATGTAAAAACGCCAAAATATTTTATAGCACAACACCTGGTGCAAGGCAAATCCTCCACAGGAAAGGGAAAAACAAAGAGGGCGGAGACGTTGGCATACAAATTGCACCGGATGATGATGTGAGGGAACAGGAGTCTATGGGAATAAATCGGATTTTGGATTGTATATAAGATGGGAGCTCAGATGAGGCAAATGGACCATGAGGAGGAACAGCGGTTGGTCGCCATGGCCAAGAAGGGAGACATGGATGCCTTTGAACGGCTGGTCAAAATGTTCCAACACAGTATCTATTACCTCTGCCGCCGGATGACGGGCACGCACCAGGCGGCGGACGACGTCGCCCAGGAGACCTTCATCAAGGCCTATTTTGCGCTCCCGACGTTCAAGGACGGCCTGAGCTTTTACAGTTGGATTAGAAAAATAGCCGTCAATACAAGCTTGAATCACATCAAGGCCGGAAAACGGGAAGAGCCTCTGGGCGAACGGGATAATGCCATACCGGCTTTGCCTCATGATGAGCTCCAACAAAATGAGGTCGAGCAAAAATTCCGGGAAGCCCTGCAGGCTCTTCCCCCCGACCAAAAAGCGGTCTTCGTCCTGCGGGTCCAAGAAGACCAGAGCTACCGGGATATCGCCCGGACGCTCCATATCGCCGAGGGAACGGTCATGTCGCGGTTGAACAGGGCCCGGCAGAAGCTCAAGGCGGCCCTGGCCGGTCCCTTGGGAAGGAGGCGCGCATGAAACACGAAAAGATTCTGTCGCTTTTGGGCGCCTACCTCGACGGCGAGCTCAAGGGAACAAAGAAGACGAAGGTCGAAGACCATCTCCGGGCTTGCCCTATCTGCCGGGAGGAGAGGAAGAGCCTCGAACAAATCGACGCCCTGTCGAAAGAGTTCCGCGGCTCTTATGAGAACAAAGAATATTGGGACTCATTCGCGGCCCGGGTTGCTGCCGGTATCCGGCAGCAATCGTCCGGCGCCAAGCCAAAGGAGGTCACCATGTTTCAGGATTCATTCATCAAACCGCAAGGGAATATCGGGACGAAAGCATGGGTCTTTCCGCTGTCCTTCGTCGCCCACGCGGCCCTCGCCTCGGTCTTGATCATCCTGCCCCTGCTGAACATATCCAATCTGCCCAAGATCGAGATCACAAGCGCATTCCTTGCCCCGCCCCCACCCCCTCCGCCACCGCCGCCGCCGCCGGCTAAGAAAGCCTCCACCTCCCAGGTCAAGCGCATCAAGCCCGTCCAAACTCAGACCACGTTCGAGGCCGGCAAGTTTGTCGCCCCCGTCGAGATTCCCGATCAGATCGCCGAAGAGCAGATCTCCGATGTCGGCATCGAAGGCGGTGTTGAAGGCGGCGTCGAGGGCGGGGTCATTGGCGGTGTGCTCGGCGGCGTCGTCGGCGGCGTTCTGGGAGGCGTTGTCGGCGAAGTTGAAGCCCCGGTCCGCGCCATCGGCGAGATCAGACAGCCAAAATGCATCAAGGAGGTTGCGCCCGAATATCCGGAGATCGCGCGGCAAGCGCGGGTTGAAGGCGTAGTGATCATCGAAGCCACGACCGATATCTACGGTCGGGTCCAGAGCATGAAGGTGCTGAAGTCGATCCCGTTGCTGGACCAGGCGGCGCTTGATGCCGTACGCCAGTGGGTCTATGAGCCGATGATCATCAACGGCCGTCCTCGCGGCGTCATCTTCACGGTCACGGTGACGTTCAAGCTGAAGTCAAATCCGTAAAAAACGGGGATATATCGCTTTTGCCCAAAAGGAGAAACCTATGCCCCTTATCGAAGTCCACCTGCTGGAGGGACGCACGGACGAACAGAAAAAGGCTTTGCTGACAGCCATCACAAAGGCCGTCAACGAATCGATCGGTGCGCCCCTCGAGACGATCCGGGTCTGGATCGAGGAATTCTCGCCGAAGGAATATATGGCCGCCGGCGTGTGGTACGGCGACAAGAAGAAATAACTATTAAACCTGATCTTTGCTCGCCAGCTCTTCGATCTTTTTATCGAATTCGGCTTTTTTTGTTTCGTATTCTTTTAGCAGAGGCTCAAGCTCTTCGAGATAGACATCGATCATTTTCCGAAGCTCATGGACGGTCTTTGACATTTCTCCGATCCTGGCCCCCTCCTTGGCCCGGGAAGCTTCGACGATCGCCTGGGTCAGCCGGTTGGCTTCATTTTCCGTTCCCTCCAGGGCTTGTTCGAGCTCGCCCATCTTCTGCTCCAGGGGTTTGAGCGCGGCCGCGCGCTCCGCAAGAAGATCGGTCCGGATCTTGCGCCGTTCCTTCTTTCCCGGTTTTTCCGGGCTTTCCGCTTCCTTTCTTTCTCCGGCTCTATCCCGCCGGCGGCTGTCCTCCTCCCGCCATCCGACCTTTTCCAGGAAACGCCCATAGGTCCCTTCGAACATCGAGATGCCGTCGTCTTGAAAAACGACCAGCCGTTCTGCGAGCGCGTCGAGGAACATCTCGTCGTGCGTCACCATGATCACGGCCCCGTCGAAATTGTCGATGGCGGCGAGCAAAGCGTCGCTCGATTCCATGTCCAGGTGGTTCGTCGGCTCGTCCAAGAGAAGAAAGTTGAGCGGCGTAGCGATTAACTTTCCCAGCAAGACCCGGCTTTTTTCCCCGCCGGACAGGATCCTGATCTTTTTAAGAGCATTGTTCCCTTCGAACATCATCAGCCCGCTCAAATAGCGCGCCTTGGACGGCTCGATGTCAGAAGCCGCGGAGCCGATCTCTTCGAGCACAGTGTTGTCGTCGCTCAGGCTCTGAACGTTGGTCTGCTCGAAGTATCCGGGATCGACGGCCAGCGGGCTCGTGATCTCCCCCCTGTCAGGTTTGAGCACGCCGGCCAGGAGCTTCAATAGCGTCGTTTTTCCCCGCCCGTTCTTCCCGATGACGAACACGCGGTCCTTGGCCCCGATGCTGATGCCGAAATTTTTGATCAACGGCTTGTCCGGCTCGTAAGCGAAGGACACATCATTGACACCCATCACGTACTTGCCGTGAAAAGGCTTGGGGGCGAACCCGAACTCGAGCGATTTGAGCTTTTCGAGCTTCTCTTTTTTCACCATCTTGGCCAGCGTCTTTTTGCGGGATTGGACGAGGCCGGTGAGCTGGGCGCTGGCGTGGAACTTATCGATGAACTCCTGGATCTCCTTCCGCTTCCGCTCGTCGTTGATCCGGGTCTTCTCGTAGGTCTCCTCCTCCATGGCGATCTGGTCATAGAGCTTGGACGTATCGCCTTCGATCTTCTTGATCTTCCGCCGATGGATGGCCATCGTGTGCGTGACGACCTTGTCCATGAAACTCCGGTCGTGAGTGACCAGCATGAGCTCTCCCGGCCAGTTGAAGAGATATCTCTCGAGCCAGCGGATGGAGGTGATATCGAGGTAATTATTCGGCTCGTCGAGGAGGAGCATGTTGTAGTCGGCGAGCAGGATTTTGGTCAGGTTCAAGCGGACCTGATAGCCGCCGGAGAGCTCGGCCGGGTGTTTTTCAAGATCCTTCGGCCCGAAGCCCAGGCCGGTCAGGATCTTTTCCACACGCCAAAGCTGGTCGTGCGCCTCGGCGGGCAATCCCTTGAGCCCTTCCTTAAAGACCGTTTCCTCGGTGAAGCCGAGGTTTTGCTCGACGTAGCCGATCCTGTAGTTCCGGGGAATGGCGATCGTGCCCGCGTCGGGTTCTTCGAGACCGACGATCAACCTGAAGAGCGTTGTTTTGCCGTGGCCGTTCCGGCCAACGACCCCGACGCGCTCCTTGCGGTTGATCTTGAAGCTGATGGCGTCGAAGAGCAACTGCTCCCCGTATCGCTTGGAAAGATTATCGACGGCGATCATGGTTCAGAGGGACAATCCCTTTCAGGTCTGCGGGATCAGGCGGATCTTCTTATTCATCATTTTGGCGATCTCCATGGCCCAGAGGGGAAACGAGGATAAGGCCATGATCACTAACATATCAAGCAGGCTGAGGGCTTCCACCTTGAAAACTCTTTGGGTGAATGGAATAAAAATAATGGCGACCTGAAGGGCCAAGGACGCCAGGCTCGCAATAATCAGTTTCATATTCGTGAACGGCCCAATTTTGAAGAAGGACTCGGATTGACTCCGGCAGTTGAGCGCATGGAACAGTTGACTGCAGGTCAGCGTAATGAGCGTGGCCGTCCGCGCCCGGACGATTCCTTCTTTCTCGATCAGCAGGACAAAACAGAAAGCCAGCAGGCTGCAGACGGCGATGAATACGCCTTGGGCCAGGATCAATTTCATCCGCGCCCGGGTGATGATCGCTTCGTCTGCCGGCCGCGGCGGACGGTCCATAATGTTCTTAGCGACGGGGTCCATGCCCAAGGCCAGAGCCGGCAGCCCGTCCGTCACCAGGTTTACCCAGAGAATCTGGATCGGAAGCAGGGGCACGGGCAGACCGACGAGCGACGCAGTAAACATGGTCAGGATCTCGCCGGCATTGCACGAGAGGAGGTAATGGATAAACTTTTGGATGTTTTCGTAGATGCCCCTTCCCTCTTCGACGGCAGCCACGATCGAGGCGAAATTGTCGTCGGTGATGACCATATCCGAGACTTCTTTGGTGACATCTGTTCCGGTGATGCCCATGGCCACGCCGATGTCGGCCTCTTTGACCGCCGGAGCGTCGTTCACACCGTCTCCGGTCATGGCCACGACGTCCCCCCTTTTGCGCCAGGCCCGAACCGCCCTCAGCTTGTGCTCGGGCGAGACGCGGGCATAAACCGAAGTCCGCTCGACTTCGCCCTCGAACGCCTCATCGCTGAGGCGGTCCAGTTCCTCGCCCGTCAGCGCCCGCGAATCCTCGCCGTAGAACCCGAGCTCCCGGGCGATGGCTACGGCCGTGTTCTTATGATCGCCCGTGATCATCACCGTCTTGATGCCCGAGGTCCGGCACTTGATCATGGCGGCTTTGACTTCCTCGCGCGGCGGGTCGATCATGGCGATCAGGCCGGTGAAGGTCAGACCGTTCTCGATTTCGTTCGCCTCGATGCGTTCGGGCTTCTGGTCGAAGGCGCGGAAGGCCACTCCCAGGACCCGGAGGGCCTGACCGGAAAGATGATCGTTCGTCTTCTGGATCAAAGCGCTGTCCTCGGCTTTTAGGGGCCGCTCGACGCCGTTTTCAAGCACCCTCGTGCAGTGCGCGAGCAGGACATCGGGAGCCCCTTTGACGTATGCGATATAGCGGTCCCGGCTGCCGTCCCGTCGGATGATGGTCATGCGCTTCCGCTCGGAATCGAACGGAAGCTCTTCCAGGAAAGGAAATTCAGCAGTCAGGGCGTCTTTTCCCAGGTCCGCCTTGGCCGCCGCGGTCAGGATCGCCCCTTCAGTCGGATCGCCGAGAATCTTGTATGTTCCGTTAACCTCTGAAAGCTCGGCACCGTTGCAGAGAATGCCTTGCCTCAAACAGCCCATCAGATCGGGATATCGGCTAGGATCAGCCGGCTTCCCGTCGAGGACGAACCCGCCCTTCGGTTCATAGCCGGTGCCCGTCACCTCAAAGAGTCCCGAGAGGGTGAATACCGCCCGGACAGTCATCTCGTTCTTGGTTAAGGTTCCCGTCTTATCCGAGCAGATGACCGTGGCGCAGCCCAAAGTCTCTACGGCCGGCAGCTTGCGGATGAGGACATGCCGCTTGATCATTCTCTGCACGCCGAGAGCCAAGGCGATGGTGACGACCGCGGGAAGCCCTTCAGGGATCGCCGCGACAGCCAGGCTGACCGAGGTCAAAAACATATCAAGGATCTTCCCCCCCCGTAAAAGCCCCATGCCAAAAACGATGGCGACGAGGGCGAAGCAGAGATAGACGATCCACTTGCCGAATTGCTCAAGCCTTCTCTGCAGGGGCGTTGTTTCGTGCTCGATGGACTGGATGAGTCCAGCGATCTTCCCCAATTCGGTCTGCATGCCTGTTTCCGCGACAAGGGCTCGGGCTTTCCCGGAGACGACCGACGTGCCCATGTAAGCCATGTTCCCCCGCTCCGCGAGCGGGACGTCCAGTTCCTCGGCGAGGGCAAGGCAGGTCTTGATGACGGGCGTTGATTCTCCGGTCAGACTCGCCTCCTGGACGGCGAAGTTGGGCGTATGCCAGACGAGGCGGCTGTCCGCGGGGATATGGTCACCGGCTTCAAGATCAATCAGGTCGCCGGGCACAAGCTCGGCTGCCGGGATCGAGGCGCGGACGCCGCCGCGGACGACTCTTGAGAAAGGCGCGGCCATCTTTTTCAAAGCCAGGAGTGATTTCTCGGCACGGTGTTCCTGGATGAACCCCAGGATGGCATTGAGAATGACGATGGCGATGATGGCCAAAGCATCGACCCATTCCTGCAGGAAACCCGAGACCAACGCCGCGCCGATAAGAACCCAGATGATAAAATCTTCAAACTGCTCGAGAAAGATCTTGAGCGGGCCGCGGCCTTTCTGCTCGAGGAGCTGATTGGGGCCGTATTGGGCCAATCGCGTTCTGATCTCGGAATCAGAGAGGCCGGCCGCGACGTCCGTCTTGAGGACCCGGGCCGCCTCTTGAACATCCAGATGCCACCACTGTTTCATTTTCGGCTCGTTCATAATTTTTCTCTCTTTTGGGCTCCTTATTATACAAAAATTTTGGGGACACATCACTTAGTTTGGAAATAATAGTAAGCAATTCTTTTTCCGGCGGGCCGGAAAGTCGAGTTTTGCTATATTTTTTCTTTGCACTTTTCGGCGTTCCGGGTATAATATGATGCTTTCTCCTCGGGGAGTAGCGCAGTCTGGCTAGCGCACAGCGTTCGGGACGCTGGGGTCGTGGGTTCAAATCCCACCTCCCCGACCATGGTTCCCAAAATTCCCGCGAATTAGCCTTAAATTGGGCTTTACATTAAGATGAGCAGGCAGATCAAAGACCAGCTCAACGGCCGGATCAGCTGGCGACAGACGTTCACGGCCCTGAAATACCCGAATTACCGACTGTGGTTCTGGGGCCAGATGATTTCGCTTTTCGGCTCCTGGATGCAGTCCACGGCCCAGGGTTACCTTATCTTTGAGCTGACGAAGTCGCCGGCCTACCTGGGCTACGCCGGGTTCGCCAACGGCGTTCCGACATGGTTCTTCATGCTTTATGCCGGCGTGGTGGCCGACCGCATGTCGCGCCGCAAATTGATGATCATGACCCAGACATCAATGATGATCCTGGCCTTCCTGACGGCCGGGCTGACCTTCTTGCACCTGATTCAACCCTGGCACATCATCCTTCTCGCATTTTGTTTCGGCGTGACGAACGCCTTCGATGCCCCGGCCCGCCAGGCTATGGTCCAGGAACTCGTAGATTACAAGGACATGACCAATGCCATCGCCCTGAATTCGGCAATGTTTAACACGTCGGTCGCGCTCGGGCCGGCTTGCGGCGGTTTGACCTATGCCCTGTTCGGCCCGGCCTGGTGCTTTACGATCAACGGGCTGTCCTTTATTGCCGTCATCGCGGCCCTATCGGCCATGAAGCTCAAGCCCTCTGCGCCCAGAGCCAAACAAAACTCGGTCCTGACCGACCTCAAGGAAGGCCTGGACTACGTCGTCGCCCATTCGATGATCCGGACGATCATCAGCCTGGTCGGCGTGATCAGCCTGTTCGGTTTCGCATTCGCCACCTTGATGCCGGCATGGGCCGTCAAAATTCTCCACGGAAACGCGATGACGAATGGATTCCTCCAATCCGCTCGAGGATTCGGCGCGCTGGCCAGCGCTCTGCTGATTGCCTCCCTCGGCCAGTTCAAGTTCCGGGGTAAGCTCCTGACCTTAGGCTCATTCGCCTTTCCTGTGCTGCTCGTCATCTTCGCCTTCATCCGCTGGGAGCCGCTCTCCATGCTTTTCCTCTTCGGAATCGGGTTTGCCCTGATCTTGGTGTTCAATCTGGCCAATGCCGCGGTCCAGACGCTGACACCCGACGCGCTGCGCGGCCGGGTGATGAGCATCTATTCGCTGACGTTCTTCGGGTTCATGCCCCTCGGCTCCCTTCTGATCGGCTGGATGGCGACCAAAGCCGGAGAGCCGACCACGATCGTGATCAATGCTTTGATCACGCTGACTTACGCGAGCATCCTCTTGGTTTTCATGCCCAAGCTCCGCAAGCTACAGTAAAGAAAGAAGATTCGAGCACGCCCCTCTGTCCTATTAAAAAACGGGAGGCTGTTTGTTCAAGAGAATTCGAGCTCAAAGCTCTCAGCGTAGGGTTCTGAAATCCCGAGACGGGCGGCGTTTTCCCGGTTGACCCTTAAGATCCGCTCATCAAAACCATGACCCCGAATGTTCAGATTCCGTTGATGTTGGGACTGGTGAAACCGGAGCAGCTCTGCTTTCCAAACGGCCGCATCTTCATCAAAAGGCATATAGACATCATCCCGCATGGCAATCGTCTTCGGGTCGCAAACAAGCAGAGCCGCCGTCGGCTTCGATGTCTCGTGAGCCAGCCGCTTCCACCACTGATAGGCTAGCCGATGGTCGCTGTTTGTATCGTTCCCATGGGGAAAAAGAAAAATATCCGGAAGAAAGCGAGCCACATGAGTTTTCATGAGGCGAAAGCTCTCCGGGCTGTCCCTGAGGAATCCTCCCGCCGAATCCACGGGAAGCCTTAAGAATTCGAGGCGATCTTCCGGCAGCCCAAAAAACCGGCAGCTCGCCCGCTGCTCCTTCTCACGCAGCGCTGCTTTTACCTCGTTTGTCGGCGGGTCGCAGAATGAATCTTCGACGCCGTTGGCGCTGGAGCCAAGGACCAGAAGATGGATGGCGTGGCCCTGTTTCCAGAAATATCGCAGGGCGACGCCCATCGCGTCAAAGTCATCGGGATGCGGGGCCAGGACGAGCATCCGCCATTCTCCGGGAAAATCCAACCGATCAAGCCGGAGGGGCCTCTTTCCGGAAAAAAATGTCTTCATCAAGAAAGCTCGACGAGCTCGTAGTCCATCGAGCCGAGTCCGATCTCGACGCCGTGTCTGAGCTGGTTGGACCAGTCGATATTATAGCCGGCGCGAAAGACATCCTTGCCTTTACTTCGCTCGAGGACGAGGTCGGCCGAGGCCTTATCGATGGCGAGAGGATCGTTGGAAGCCAGGATCCCGATGTCATTGACGATCCGCGGCTGGTCTTTGGCCATGCAGTCGCAGTCCTTCGTGATCTTGATCAGGAAATTGAGGAAGCCGACTTTGTCCTTGAATATCCGCCGGACATGAAGCGCATACTCGGCGACTTTTTCCTGGATGCGCTTAGAATCCTCGTCCCAGCGAAGCCTGATGGCGTCGTGTTTACAGACGACGAGGCATTCGCCGCAGCCGATGCACTTTTTGTCGTCGATGACGACGTGTCCTTCGGCCTGGACGATGGCCTCCGCAGGACAGTCGTCGATGCAGAGGCTGCAGTTGCGGCACGCCTTGGGGTTGACGCGCGGATGGGCGACGGAATGCTGGTCGAGCTTCCCGGCGCGGGATGCGCAGCCCATGCCCAGGTTCTTAAGGGCAGCGCCGATTCCGGTCTGGACATGCCCCGTGACATGGGTGAGGCACAGGAGAGCGTCCGAATTCAAGAACGCGCTGCCGATCTTCGGAGACTTCACCCGGCTGTGCGTTCCTTTGCCTTCCTGTTTGTCTCGACCGATCAAGCCGTCGGCGATGATGACCGGAATATCGACAATGTCCGGGGTGAAACCATGGCTCCAGGCCAGCCGGATATGGTCCACGGAATTCGAGCGGTGCCCCACGTATAAAGTATTGGAATCCGTGAGAAACGCGCGCCGGGTCTTTTTCCGGATCTCAGAGATGACATCACGAAGCCACTGGGGTCTGATGTAGCCCGTGTTGTTCATTTCGCCGAAGTGGATCTTGAGCGCGACGAAATCCTCTTTGTCAAGCAGGTCATGGAGGCCAATCCGGAGGAAGACTTTCCAGGCTTTATGGGAAATGGCTTCGTGGCCTTCATCGGCGGTCGCTTTGATGAAATAAACCTTGCTTTTCATAGTCTCTACTCCGCACCTTCTCGGCGGGGGTCTTCCCATTTAATCTAATATCAACGCATTAATTAAAATGACATCCACGTTCGGGCGGCGCTCATACATTGTCACTTTATTTATTGCGTTTGTACTAATATCGCTCTGGCCGCCTTGATGCTGGCCCCGGATTCAAATGGATACTTCAAGGACTTCAGCGTTTTTTCAACGGCTTCCAGGGCGAAGAGGACCTGCTCGAAAGTCAGATTCCCCATGTGGCCCATCCTGAAAACCTTGCCTGCCGTTTCTCCCAGCCCGCCGGCGACGACGACGCCGTTCTGGTTGAGCGTGGTCCTGAAGGCCTTATCTTCGATCCCCACCGGATATTTCACGACCGAAAGCGTATCGGCGAAAAACGCTTCTTCGGTGAAGAATGTGAATCCCAGCGCGGCCAAGGCGGTCCGGATCGCTCGGGCGGTCTTTTTGTGCCTCGCGAACCGCGCCTCCATGCCCTCCTCGAGCATGATCTTCGTCGCCTCGCAAAAAGATCTGATCTCATTTACGCAGGGTGTGGAAAAATATTTGAGCGGATCTTTCATGATCGGAAGCCAGCGCAGGATGTCCGAATAATAGGCCGGGATGGCGGGGATGCTTCTTCGCTTGGCCATGGCCCGTTCGGAAAACGCAAGAATGGCCAGCCCCGGCGGAGCGCCGAAGCATTTCTGGGCTGCCGTCAAAACGATGTCGATGCCCCAGTCATCCATCCGCTCTTCGATGCCGCCCGTGGCGCAGACGCCATCCACGATGTAAAGAATGCCTTTGTCCCGGAGAACCCGAGAATAGGCTTCGACCGGAGCGCAGGCGCCCGTGGCTGTATCGACGTGCGTGGAGAAGACGGCATCGTACTTTTTTTCGGCGATCTTTTTCGCCATCTCCTCGGGAACGACCGCCCTTCCCCACCGGCTTTGGATTAGGTCATAAGCGAGGCCGAAGGTTTCACAGATCTGGCCCATCCGGTCGCCGAAATACCCCTGGGAAAGAACTAAAACCCGATCGGATCTCGCGACGACGTTGAGCAGAGCGATTTCCATGGCCAGCGTTCCGGCGCCGGCGATGATGAAGGGCTCTCCGTTCGCCGAGAAAACGATCTTCTTCAAGTTGTCGAGGGCTGTCGTCATGTCTGCGGCCAGGACCGGACTGACATGAGAGACGGTCGGCTCGGCCAGGGCGCTTAAAATCCGAGGAACAACGGGACTGGGGCCCGGGATCAAGAGCAGTTTTTCCATCGACGCACTCCTAGAGTCTCGATTTGAAGACTCATTTTTACCGATTCGGCCGGACAAATCAAGTGGACGCTGGGGAAAGTAGGCAATTCTTTTTCCAGTGTCAGGCCAGTTTAGGGCGGGGTCCTGTCGCGGCTCTTCCCCGGCTGTGCTCGCGGCCAGGCCGCTGCGCGCAGGCGGGGAGCCCCTTCGCCGCGCCACCCCTGCGCAGCTTTCCGGCACTCCGGAAAAAGAATTGCTTGCCTCCGGTTTATTCCACGATCCTGTGATTCACGCCCTCGAAACAAACGATCAACTTCGTCCCGATCGAAAGATACTTGACTAGACCCGGCTTTTCAGCGATCAGCCGGAAATATTCATCGGAATTGCATTTGATCTCCTTCAAGAGACTGCCGTCCTTGAAGGCACTGTCGACCCAGATCCCGTTCTTCAGATAGAATGTCTTGTCGTCCTTATAACGGATGAGTTGCGATGCCGCCTGCGCAGCCAGGTCTTCGGACTTAAAAGCCTGCGTCGCGGCAGCTATTTTTACGGCCCCCGCCCCGCTCACTTCACGGGCATTCAGCGCGTCCTGCGCTTCGGGCGCTGCGGCGGCCATGACCAGCCGCTCTTTTTCCGTCACGAGGAAAGACGTGTAAGGAGTGACGATCCCGTATTTGAGCCCGAGCTTCTTGACCTCTTCGACAAGCTCGGGGGAGGCACCGTGCAAGCGGATCTCTTCGAGGAGATACCCGGTCCTTCGCGTCGCCCAGAGCCGGGGAAGGAAATTATAAGCGTCTTCCGTGACGAACTTCTGGTTCTCCAGGACGAACCTTTTTTCCAGCTTGCCGACTCTTCCCTTCAGCTCGACCGCCGCCGGCCCGGAACCGCTATATTTTCCGATCACCACAAGCTGCGATCCTTTGAACAGGTCGGGCAGAGTCTTGGGATAGATATCATGGACCTCGATCCCCGACCAAGAAAGAACCAGATCGGACAGGAGCGGAGCGGACATTTTTTCATAAAAATTCGAAATCGCGACCTCCAGGTTCTCGTTGATGTCCACATAGACCGATGTCCCGCGGTTTTGCGACGAGATCATATCGAGGAGCTCGGTGTTGACGTCGTTGCCCACGCCGAAGATGAAAACCCGGGCGCGGGCGTCATTCGCCCCGCCGATGTTCTTCAGGATTTCCCCGGTTTCGGTGATGCCGACGGTCGGCTGCCCGTCCGTGAGAAAAAGGACGTAATTCGGGCGATCTCCCGAGCGGGTCATTTTGAGCGCTTTGAGCAGGGCCTCGTTGATGTTCGTCCCGCCGGAGTCCTGGATCTCATCGATAAACTTCAGGGCTTTCGTCCTGTTCCCGGCCTGGGCGGGCTGGAGCTCCGGGGCAAAAAGGCTGACGCCGTCGTCGAAATCGATGATCGAAAAGCGGTCGTTCTCGTCCAGATGGTTAATGATGAAACGGGCGGCCTCCTTCGCCTGCTTGATCTTCGGCCCGCTCATAGAGCCCGAGCTGTCGAGGACGAAGATCAAATTCTTGTTGACGACTTTTTCCTTTGGCGCGGCATAGCGGGGCGCGACCAAAAGCATGAAGTAATTGCCGTCGGAGCCGGCTCCGTTGATCAGCGAAAGTCCGACATCGTCCGGGGACACAGAATAATAAAGGACGAAATCCTTGTCCGGTTTTGTCTTGATTTCTTCGAAGCTCACCGTCGCCTGTCCTTCAGCCTCTTTGCGGACAGAGACCTTGTGCGTCGAAGAATAGATGTTGGAGATCGCAACCGGGGAGGAAATCTTCACCGAGATGCTGACCTCCCTGATCGGGTCGTAGGAAAACTGCTCGGTGTTGAGAGGGTAGCGGTAGCGGACGAAATTCTTTTCGGACTTGAGGATCTCCGTGTAAGACAGCTGGACCCGCTTCTCTCCGCGGCCGGGAATCGGAAAGACGCGGGCGCGGAACATGTTCCGCCCGATATATTCGAGAATGGCCGGGTCCTTCATCCGCCGGACGATGTCCTCATAGATCCGGCGGGCCTGCTGGGCGTCCAGGATCTCCCCGGCGATCTTCTGATCGCCGACCCACATCGCGAATTCCGAGATCGAAGCCCCTTCGGGCAGCGGAAAAACGTATGTTCCCTCAATGTCCCGGTCGAAGTTGTTGATGAAGACCTGGTCGATGGACGTTTTAGCGACCTGGCTGGTGATCTCGACCTTAACGTGATGATATTTGACGGTCAAAGGCAGAACCGCATCCCCGGGACGCGGCGGATGGGGAATGATGAAGCCGTCGGCGAAGAGACGGCCTGCGCTAAAAGCAAAAAAGACAAGAATGAGAAGCTTAAAAGATGACCCTGCCCGGCTTTTCGTCTTCATGGCGGCCCTCCTGATGCCTTAAAAACTTTCTTCATTAATATAACCACGATAACGCCCATACCGTTTCACGGATGGGCCGAAGTTTCACCGGCTCACCCACTCTTTATACAATTGAGGGGGGCGTTTATTTCAAACGAATTCCCAAATATGATGGAGACACCTTCCAACGAAGAAAATAATCCCGCCTCTCCCCCTTTAGAAAAAGGGGCTAGGCGGGATTTTAATGTTCACTTTTTCAATAATGGCTCGATCTTTTCGCGGAGGGCACGGACAGAGGGAATAATTTCGGCGGTTTTGAAAGCCGTGAACTTCGCCCGGTCGCCGCTCAGGATAAAAATATGGGGAATTCCCGCTTCCTCTGCGGCTTTGATGTCGAAATGAGAATCGCCGACCGCCGAGCATTCGCCCTTCCTGAGATGCAACTCGTTCATGGCGGCGACGAGAGGCGCGGCCGAAGGCTTCCATAGGCCGTCGTCCCGGGTCATCACAAAGTCGAACGCCAATCGGAACCGGCCTAGAAGAATGTCCGTATTTTTTCGCGAATTGTTGGTGATGAGCGCAGTTTTGATCCTCCGCTCTGCCAAAAAATCCAGGAAACCGCGCATCCCTCTTTTGAGAACAGCCCGCCGCGTGGCCTCCTCTTCGTATCTCTGAAGGATCTTCCACTTCCCGGACTTTTCCGGTTCCGCAAGACCGTTGAGATAGGAAAGAATGGGAACGCCCTGCGTCCCCAGGTCCGCCTTGATCCGGGGCCAGTTATAGGGGACATCGACGATTGTCCCGTCCATGTCGAAAAGCACCCCGCGGATCATCATCCTGTCACTTTTTGATGCGCCCGACTTCGAAAAGCGGCTCCCCTTTGTTCGCCGGCGGCGTGCCGATAATGTACAGGACGACGCCGCCGAGCGGCGCTTTGACATCGTCCTTGAGATTTCCTAAATAATCTTTAATGAGGCCGACCGTTTGCCCTTCCGCGACCGTGCTGCCCATTTCCACTTTAGGATAGAAAAGCCCATCGAAATTGGAATTGACGACTTCATACTTGTCGATCCAGACCGGATCGGCGACGAACTCGGGCTTCCCTTCGATCATCTTGAAAAGCCTCATGACGCTCATGGAGCCCTTCATATTGCGGACGATGTCGTCCTCGTCCGTGCGGCCCAGGAATCCGGATTCAGTCGTGATCGCCGGCTTTCCGCGGAGGATGGCCGTATTGCCAAGATATTTCGAATCGGCGGGGTCCTTGGTCCGGGTCGTGTCAATGATGATGTGACGGAGGCCGAAGGCCAGGGCCATGTCCTTGGTCTCCCGGTCCATCGCCTTCTTGTCGCTGATCATCCAGTACGAGTATGGAATGAGGGCCTCGTTGCCGTCGCCGCAGTGGAGGTCGATCAGGGCGTCGCATTTCTTGACAACCTCTTCGGTCAGAACGTAGGCCATTCTCTGGCTGAGCGTGCCTTTCGGGTCTCCAGGAAAAACGCGGTTCAGGTTCTTCCAGTCGTACGGGTTGAAATAAATGGTCCTCCTCTGGAACGAAGGCAGGTTCGCAATGTGGACCAGAAGCAGTGTTCCCGAAAGCTTCTTCGGGTCGATCATGTCTTTCAGCCGGTAGAGAGCCAGCAGCGGGGGATATTCGTAGCCGTGCGTGCCGGCCACAAGAGCCAAAACCTTTCCTTTTCGGGCGCCGTGAATGATGGTCACGGGAATGGACGTCCCCGTCCCATCCTTTTCAGGAACGGCTAAAAAGCCCGACTGCATCTCGCCTCGCTGCGCCTTGACCGGTCCAACCGCAAACTCATCAATGGCCATCGTTGAAGCGCTGAGGCATAAGACCGCCAGAACCAAACCCATGAAAGAGGGAAATTGCTTCGAATGCGTCATGGTCTCCTCCTCTCGTCCGTAGCGTGTTTTTAATTCTATCCCAGGCGGCGCCCAAGGTTCAAGAGAAACTCCAAGCCGTCCAAGCGAAGATCTTAAGGACGAACGAAAAATGTTGTGGCGCGGCAAGCAATTCTTTTTCCAGTGTCAGGCCAGTTTAGGGCGGGGTCCTGTCGCGGCTCTTCCCCGGCTGTGCTCGCGGCCAGGCCGCTGCGCGCAGGCGGGGAGCCCCTTCGCC
>JALHTW010000345.1 GCA_022866045.1 Candidatus Aminicenantota bacterium
CTTTGTCCAGGTCCTCGACGGCACAAAAACGGCTGCCTAAGCCGATGCCGATGCGCGGCACGTTGACTCCCGTCTTCCCAAGGATCGCGGTAGGCAGGCCTTTGGCGTCATAAGACGGACCGGACTGGCCCGAAAACAGCTTCTTAAACGGCCCGCTTCCCGCGGTCGCTGCGGCGGTCAGGCATGTCTTGATGAAGTCCCGGCGCTCGAGGCTCTTGTTGTTCATGGCAATCCCCTTTCTCAAATTCTTGTCATTCGCGTTTTTTGATATATTAATGCTAAATGGAATCAAGGTCAATTTGGAGGGATCATGAAAATCTTAAAATTCTCGACTTTGGTTTTTATGCCGATTCTATTATACGCCGGGGCCGTCGCGGCCCAGGAAAAGCCGGATGTGCTGAGCAGGACGTTCGCTCCCGAAAAGCTTAAAGAGATCCTTCTCCCACTCGGCGACTGGCATCCTTTTCAGCGCGGCGATCGAAATCATCCGCCTCGAGGACGGCCAATTACGCTCGTCCTGGGGAGACAAGCTTTATAGAATTCTGCTGACGGCCAAAAAGACGCCGCGGCAAGGAGAATTTTCGATCCGGATCGAATAGAGCCCGCCTTGAAGGACATCCCCGAATGTTATATAAGGGAAGAAGCGGACGATGCCGAGGTCCGGCTCGAAATGATCGTCGTTGCCGAAAAAATTGCGCCGGGATTCTCATGCCGAACAAGGTCATGTCGGTCGGGAGCTGCGATGACGCCGAGCCCGCCGTCGGATATCCCGGGCCCTTGTCGCCGGGGGCTTTTGTCTAAATGGGAGACACAATACCCGTATCTCTGAATAAATGGATTAGGAGGCAAACATGAAAGCCGGATTCACCATCCTCTTCTTTATCATCACCCTGGGAGGCTTTTCGACATCTATGACCTCGCCCCAGCAGAAACTGACCGTCGAGCCTGAGCCGTCCTTCCGCGAGGACGCCGTCTCCAACCACCGTCATCCCGAGGTGGACACAAACGTCTTCCTCTACATCAACCATTGGCGGGACTCCCTTCCCTACGAAGGACACGGCGGGCTTATCGAGCGCGACATCCTCACCCCGGGTGATCCGCTCAATCCTCCAAAGAAAGGCGCCGTGCTGAAATATATCAAAGCCTATGAGCGGGCCATCCTCCAGCCTCGGACGAATACAACGCCTTTTAAATCCGACAAAGAACAGGCCTTTTTCTACGTGATGAATGGGACCGGCCAGGTCGAAGCCGGCGGCAAAAAAGCCGCGATCGAAGAAGGGACGGCCGTCGTCATCCCCGCCGGGCTCGCCTATCGTTTCTTGAACGCGGCCGAAGCTCCGCTCGAAATGATCATGGTCGTCGAAGAGATCCCGCCCGGCTTCGTTCCCAATAAAGAAATATCCGTCGGGAGCTACCACGATTCGCCCGCCAGCCTGGGCATGCATTGGGCCCATATCGGCCGCGGGTTCAATTATGACATTCCGCCAAAATTCGCCAATCCCATGGGCTTTGCCATCGTCTCCATCGACAAGTTCGACATCGCCCAGCCGCACGTCCACGGCCCGGGATGCGAGGAGGTCTGGTGCCAATTGAAAGGCAAAAGCCTGCTCTTCTTCGGCAACCGCCTCCTCTGGCAGGAGTCCGGCGAGGCGTTCCTCATCCCGCCAAACAACAAGGTCCCCCACTGCTCGATCAATCACACCGACGAGCACATGCTCTGGCTTTACATGGGCAACCGGCACGATCATTTGGGAAAATAATCCCCTTCTCGCCCTTTTAGACAAAGGGGCAGAGAAGATTACAAGGAGGGATCAATGATCAAAAGAAATCAAAAGCTCACCGCATTTATCCTCAGCTTTTTCATCTTCACCCTTTCCGCCTGCGCGCCGAAGCCGGAATGGAAGGCGAAGAACGACCAACTCATCAAAGAGAAGAACCTCGCGGTTCGCACCCGCGAAGACATCCCGAAATCCAAAGTCATTCCAAGCCTCGAGCCGGGAGTCGTCACGAATATCAGCAAGCTTCCAGTGACGGAAATCGCGCCTGGAGCAAAAGCCAAGATATACTGGGGAAAGGGTATCCTTATCAGTTGGATGACCTTGGACCCGCGCGCCGAAATCCCCGCCGAAACGCTTCCCTCAGAGCGCATTATGGTCGTCATGAAAGGCTCGATCGGCCAGCTCATCAACGGCAGCTTCGCGGCCATGCAGGCTATCCCGCGGGATGAGCCCGACGGCAGCCACGGCCGCACGCCCAGGAATGATCTTGTCTATCTCGAAAAAGGTGTTCAAAACGCTCTCAAAGCCGGCGACGACGGCGCGGAGATCGTCGAGATCTATTGCCCTCCGCGCCCCGACTACATGAAAAAGGCCGGCGCTTCCAGGCTTCCATCTTCTCTCCCCTCAGCCGACTTCCCCATCAAACCGACGATCGAGCCGAACCGCGTCTATGATTTGAACGACCTCCAGTTTACCCAACTCGTTCCCGGCGCGAACAGCCGTTTAGTCTCCGGCCGCGGCGCTCAGGCCAGCTTCCTCCGCATGAACCCGGGCTCGACATTCGGCCATCACCTCCATCCCGAAGAGCAGATCATGATCGTGCTGCGCGGCGCGATCGACGAGATCATCCTCGACGGGACCTTCCATATGGAAAAAGGCGACATCGTTCTTCTCCCCGGGGACATGGTCCACGCCGGCTTGATCGGTCCGCTCGGCTGCGACGGGCTCGATGTCTTCTGGCCGGTGCGTCCGGACTACGAAGAGAAGCGGGTCAAACAGCTCGAGGCTTTTCAGGCCATTATCCCCGAGGAGGCGAAAGTCGAGCTCCTCGTCGACGGCTCGAAACAAGGCCCGGGCCTCGTCTTCAACGAAGGGCCGAAATGGCTCAACGGCAAACTCTATTTCTCGAGCATGTATTTCGACCAGACGTGGGGCGGCGATCCAAAACGCAGCTCAACCGTCGAAATGGATGCGGACGGGACATACCGCTTTATCTCCCGCGGCATCATGCAAACAAACGGCCTCATGCCCCTCGCCAACGGCAACCTCGCCGTCTGTGACATGTTCGGCCATCGCGTCCTCGAGATGACGACGAAAGGCAAGATCGTCCGGACTCTCGCCGCCTCTTATGACGGCAAGCTTCTCGATGGGCCTAACGATATCGTCCGCGACGCCAAGGGCGGCCTGTACTTCACCGACCCGCAGTTCACGCCAGAGGCAAAAAAATTCCAGTCCGGCCGCTCGGTCTATTACATCACGCCCCAGGGCAAGGTCATCCGGGTCATAGGGCCGAACGAATTCGCCCAGCCAAACGGCATCTTCCTCTCCCCCGACGGCAAGACGCTTTTCATCAACAACACCTACGACGACGAGGCCTGGTGGAACGTGAACAGCGACAAAGACAATTTTATATGGGCTTACGATGTTAAAGACGACGGAACGGTGACGAACGGACGGAAATTCTGCGAGCTTTTTCTCAATCCGGAAGTCCTCGACCGGAAGGCCCGCTCGAGCGGCGCGGACGGAATGACAATCGACGAGCTCGGCAACATCTACGTCGCGACATGGTTCGGGCTCCAGATCTTCAATGCGAAGGGCGAATTCCTGGGGATTCTCAACATCCCTGTCTATCCTGTGAGCTGCTGCTTCGGCGGCGACGACATGAAAACGCTCTTCATCGTCGGCTACGACAAGGTCTGGAAGGTCCGGACGAACGTGAGGGGCTTGACGTACGGCCCGAAATGATTACGTCAAATGGGGACGAAGAAATACGGTGAGACATCCCTTCATTCAGGCAGAGAATATGGGTCGCCCGTGATCTGATTTTTTTCAAGCGAGGGTTCTCCGTATTTCGGCGAAAGGAGTGACATATGCCTTATCCAAGTCAATTCAAACGCCGTGATTTCATAAAAAGCCTCGGGCTCGGCGCCGGCGCCCTGGCCCTCGGAGGAAAATCGGCACTCCTGGCCAAAACGCTCGACACCCCGTCCCTCCCCCGCTTCCCGGTCCCCCAACTTTATAAACCCGCGTCTCCCTCCCGCGTCTCCCTGGTCAAAGGAAACGACCGCTACGAGATCGTCTTCAGATCGCTTAAAATGATCGAGGACGAGGTCCTGAGCTCGATCGGCGACAAAAAAATCCTCATAAAACCGAACATCGTGCTCTCCAACTGTCAAGCCTGCGTGACCCACGTCGACGCCGTGCGCGCTGTCCTCGACTTCCTTACACCTCACTTCAAAAGCCGAATCCTCATCGGCGAATCGGGCGTCAACAACACCATGGAGGGCTTCAAGTACAACGGCTACTTGCGCCTCGAGAAGGAATACAATACGAAGATCGTGGACCTCAACCTCGACACGTTCCAGTACCGCTACATCCTCGGCCTGGACAATAAGCCCACCCCGATCCGGATCATCAACACGTTCCTCGACCCGAACATCTACCTCATCTCCGTGGCCAGGATGAAGACGCACAATTATGTCTTCGTCACCCTGTCGCTAAAGAACGTGCTCATGGCTTCGCCGCTCAACGATTACAAGAAGAACGACAAGGGCCTGATGCACCAGGCGCCGCCGGCCAAAAACGATCTCCTCCATTACAACATGTTCCATATCGCTCAGGAGGTCTTTCCCGACCTGGCCGTCATCGACGGATACGTGGGGATCGAGGGCAATGGCCCGGCCTGGGGCTCGCCCATCGCTTCAAAGGTCGCCCTGGCCAGCCGCGACCCGCTCGCCGCGGACATCACGGCGACGCGGGTCATGGGCTTCGATCCTAAGACTGTGAATTACCTTATGGCCATGGCCGAGGCCGGCATGGGCCAGGGCGATTACGTCAAGATC
>JALHTW010000346.1 GCA_022866045.1 Candidatus Aminicenantota bacterium
AGACATCCATCCTCAAAAAAGTCCCCCAAGCCCTCAAGCACATCCGCTCGTTCGGCGACTTCAAGCGCAACGTCATCATGGGCTGGGTGTATGTGCGCCTGCGCCTCAGGCGCCCGGGAAAGAAAGGAGTCGTCGCATAACGGCAACCGATTGGCCGTCCGTGAGGAGACGGTGAATATATGCGCCGGCGCGCATAGGATAAATGGGGACATGGACCGAATTCCAGATAAGGGTCATGCTGCGAGCTTCGAGATCCCATCGATTCTCTGACGCCGGATTTTTTCGGGATTTGGAATTCGGCCCGTGTCCCCCTTTTTACGATCACGGGCTACGCGCCAGACCCTAATTCGGTCCGTGTCCCCGTATTGTTTCGAAAGGAGCATATTGCATGTCAATCTATCTGTACATCATTCTCGCATATCTCCTCGTGCTCGCGGCCTTTAATTTCATCCGGGCTAGGAAGATCAAAAGCCAGGAAGATTTCATGGTCGCCGGCCGCAGCCTGAAATGGCAGGTCATGGTCTTCACCCTGATCTGCACCTGGATCGGCTCGGGCACGTTCATCGCCGGCGCCGAGTTCGCCTCGAAAGCCGGGTTCTCGGCATTGTGGCTGGCCGCAGGCGCCTGGGTCGGGATCATCATCATCTATTTCCTCGCCGCAAAAATCCACACATTCGGCCAGTACACAATAGGCGATATTCTTGAGGTGCGCTACGGCCCCGTGGCTCGAATTTTCGGCGCGATCGCCCTAATTATGTCTTTTACGGCCATCGTTTCTTACCAGTTCGTGGCCGGAGGGTTTATCCTGAATGTCGTCACAGATGGAAAAATCTCCGATTCGGTGGGCATTTACATCGCCGCAGCCTTTGTTATCCTCTTTACAACTCTGGGCGGCATGGTTGCAATCGCCTACACCGACCTCCCGAATGGCATCATCATCGTTCTCGCCTGTCTGCTGGCCGTTCCCTTTGTCTATTTTGCCGCTGGCGGACTGCCCCAGGCCACAAAAGCCCTTGAGCCGGGTTATTTCGCTGTCGTCAACAGTCAATTCGGCGCCCATCCGACGCTCAAAGCCATCGGCTATTTTCTCTCGACCTTGCTCCTTCTTATGGGCGTCCAAAGCATGTACCAGAAATTTTACAGCGCGAAAAGCTCTAAGGACGCTAAAAAAGCCGTTGCCTGGTGGACCATCGGAACAATCGTTGTTGAGACGATCGCGGTCGTTATCGCCGTCTTTTCTTATAGCAAATTTAAAAACCAGATTGACTTGACCATTCCAAAAGAAGGAGGAAAAGTCATCCTTATGGCAGCGAGGAGCCTTGTGCCCGCTCCGGTGGGCGTGCTTTTGCTCGGAGCAGCCTGTGCCGTAGTGATCTCAACGGGTATGAATTATCTCCTCTCTCCTTCAACCACTATCATGCGCGATATTTACCAGAGGTTTATCAAAAAGGACGCTAATCAGAAAACCATGGTGGCCCTTCAAAAAGCATTCGTGGTCATTATCGGCTTGGTGGCGTTCTACCTTGGCCTAAAGCTTACTTCTGTCCTCCAGATGAGCCTCTTTGCCTACACTATTTATGGTGTCGCTATCACCCCGGCCTTGATCGCAGCCCTTACCTGGAAAAGAGCCACAAAGGCAGGCGGCCTGGTTTCGATCATCTCGGGAACGGTTGTCTGCATCTTCCTTAAGATCTTGGCCGATAATTTACCTCCGGAAAAAGCCCCGGCCGGCGACCCTTGGGGGATTCCGATCATTTATCCGGCACTTGTTGTGTCTTTAGGAACATTGATCATCGTCAGCCTATTGACGCCCAAACCGAAGCCGGAGGATCTGGAAAAATTTTTCCCGAAAAAATAGAGTTGTCGGGGACGTATGGTCCCATTCTATCCCTCTCCCTTGAGGGGAGAGGGCGGCAGTGAGGGTGAATAATGATAATCCCCTCACCTTAATCTTCTCCCAAAAGGGAAGAGGAAAATGAACGTCGCATGACCACAGGAATTGTCAAAGACCGGCGCTACCTCGACCACAATATGGGCGCGGGGCATATCGAAAGCCCTGACCGGATCGAAGCCATCTATGACCTGATCGAGAAAGGACTCCCCTTTTCTCCCGAGCTTATCGAGCCGCGCCTGGCCTCAAGAGAAGAGATTGAATACGTCCATGCCCATGAATATGTCGGCTTTATTTCGCTGACGGCGGGCAGACGATATACTCTGCTCGATCCCGATACCTCCACGACCGCCAAATCATATGAGACCGCCCTTCTCGCCGCCGGAGGCGGGCTAAAAGCCGCCGAAATGATCATGGACGGAAAAATTAAGAACGGCTTCGCTCTCGTCCGGCCGCCCGGCCATCACGCGGAACACACTCGGGCCATGGGATTCTGTATTTTCAACAACGTCGCCATCGCCGCCGAGCATCTTCTTCGCGACCACGGCCTTAAACGAATATTAATCGCTGACTGGGACCTCCATCACGGCAACGGGACCCAGAATTCCTTCTACCTCCGTGACGACGTCCTGTACTTCTCGACCCACCAGTTTCCGTATTATCCAGGCAGCGGCTATTGGGACGAGGTCGGCGCAGGGGCCGGCAAAGGGTTCACGGTCAATGTCCCGCTCACGGCCGGCAAGACCGACCAAGATTATTTGTTCATCTACAGAAATGTTCTTGGCCCGATCGCCAAGGCCTACAAACCGGAGTTTATCCTGGTTTCTGCAGGCTTCGATATCTATGGCGGCGACCCGCTTGGCGGCATGGAGGTGACGGCCGAGGGCTTTGGCGCCCTGGCAGCGGAGCTTACAGCCATGGCCAAGGAGCATTGCCAGGGCAGAATCCTTTTCCTCCTCGAGGGGGGATACAGCCTTGAAGGGCTGGCCGAGGGAGTTAAACAGGTCTTAGTCCAGATCTCGGGAACAGGAAAGCCGTCAGCTTTCAAGGCAGACATCTCGATTACAACCCAAAAGGAGATCACTCCCGTTTTCGACATCCACAGAAAATACTGGCCGCTGTAATTATGAATGGTTCTCTTCCATTTTGTGTGAGTTATAGATGATCGGAGAAGGTCCGGAAACGGCCTTCTCTCTCATTTGAGCCACACAAAATGGAAGAGCACCTTATTAATTTATACAATCGTCCCCTTTCGAGGACAGAAAATCAGGGGAAAATTGGAAAATCAGGCGGGAAATTTGGTATAATTTTTGCAGAATATAAAGCCGTAAGGAGAACGAAAATGAAAAGACTATCATTGGCAGCCATGGCCATTCTCGTCCTGGCGTTCTTCGCCAGCGCCCAGGATACGAAATCCCAGGAGCCCAAATCCGTTGATTACTCTTTCGCTCGTCTTAGCTTTATCAACGGCAACGCCTACATCCAAAGGGCGGCCGACCTCGGCTATGAGGAAGGGCAGGTGAACATGCCCATCGCCGAGGGCGACCGGATCGGCACGACAGATGGGCAGGCCGAAATCTATTTAGGCAAGAAAAGCTACGTCCGCCTCGACCAGAACACCAAGATCGACTTTCTCAACTTCCCCAAAAAGGACCTGAGCCTCATCCGATTGCGCGCCTGGGCGGGAAATATCTACCTGGACGTCAATGCCCTTGAAAAAGAAAAGGCCATCGAAGTGCTCACCTCGGACGCAACCTTCTACATCCTCGACAATGGCCTCTACCGGATCGAGGTCAAGGAGAACGGGGAGACCGAGATCCTGGTCTTCTCCGGTGTCGTCGAGGCCTCGGGCGAAGAAGGCTCGATGCTGGTGAAAAAAGAGCAACGGCTGACCATCTCCAACGGAAAATTCCTGTCGAAGCCGTCGTCGTTCTTTGCCTCGGCGGCCGACGCCTTCGACCGCTTCAACGAAAGCCGGGAGGCCAAGATCAACCGTCAGTTCGACCGCCGCTACTTATCCGGCGAACTCGAGGATTATGAATACGAGCTCGACGAATACGGCGACTGGATGTCCATGCCGGAGTTCGGCTACGTTTGGGTGCCGCGCGGCATGGCCTACGACTGGAGGCCTTATTCCTACGGACGCTGGACGTGGCTGCCCATGGCCGGCTGGTGCTGGATCCCCTATGAGCCGTGGGGCTGGAGCACCTTCCATTACGGCCGCTGGCATTGGGGCATGGGGATGGGCTGGTACTGGATCCCGATGCATGTTTGGGGTCCGGCCTGGGTCAACTGGTGGTGGGGTTACGACTATTATGCCTGGGCCCCGATGAGCTACTGGGGCTATCCCGGCATCATCATCGACAACTTCTATTACGGCCGCGGCTGGCGCAATTACGACGAATATCCATACAATTCGCGCGCGCTGACCGTCATCCACAAGAACCAGCTCCAGACTCCGGATGTCCGCAAGGCCGCCCTCAGCCCGGATGTCATCAAGTCGGTCGGCAAGATCAAGCTTACGGAGCGCGCCTTGAGCGAAAAACCGGTCATCAACCGGAAGATCTCCATCGAGCAGATGGAGGGCGGGAAAAAAATGATCCTGCGCAAGAGCGGCGAGGGCGGAGATGTCAAGCCGGCCGATCGCCCCGACAGAACGGCCGCTAAAGGACGGGAGATCGAGCGGCCGAAATCCGGTGAGCAAAAAGAGACCGAAGGCCAAAAAAAGATAGATCCCAAGACGACAGATTCCAAGACCGGCGAGCAGGTCAAAAAAGGCGAAACCCCTCCCCCGGATAAGACGGCCGCGACTGGGGAGCGCAAGATCCGCAAAAAAATAGGCGACGAAGGGGAAGGCGGGGGGACCGACTCGAACTTCAGATCCTATCCGAGTCGAAGCGAAAACATCGGCTTCCCTTCGTCCAGGGAGATCGGCAGAGAAAGCTCCTCACAAGGAAGCCGCATCTCAAAGCCGGCCTCGGTGATGGACAAATTCTACCGGTTCTTTTCCGGTGAAAAAGGATTGTCATCATCCCCCAGTTCTTCTCCGAGTCGCGGTTCGACCTCGAGAGGATCGATATCCCGCTCAATGCCGAGAGGCTCATCTGCGCCCTCCTCTTCGCGCGGATCCGCCGGCGGGTCTGCGGGATCGCGCTCGGGCTCGGGTACGATCAGGAAAAAATAACTTCCTTCAATTTTCTCACCCCATATAGAAGGGCGGTTTTCGGACCGCCCTTTTCTTTATTCTTCCCCCCTTCTTTAATCTGAATTATTCATGAATGACGTTATCTCTCCCGGTTGTGAATTTGCAGACAGGTGCCGAATTCCGCGAATTCGGGGACACTTCCCAAATTCTCCGGAATTTGGGAAGTGTCCCCCTCGGCATGTGGGATCGCGGGCATGGGGGACACGTCCGGGGCAGGACCCGCGCCGCTTTTTATCTCTCCTCTTTAGCTCTCTCAGCGGAAGCATAATCCAGGGTCAGGATATGGTCCTCCAATGAGCAGTATCGGGTCGGCTCTGTCCCCTCAAGGAAAGCCTCCATGAACCGCCATTTACAGATTCTATTCGCTAATAAACCGGTTTTTCGGTCGATCGCCCTAAAAATGATGTTCGGTGGGACCTCGAACTCTTCTCTCACGACTTCCGTCCCGGCCTTTTCGGCTTTTTTCTTTTCGTCCTCGATGACATTCTTAAAGAATTCGATCCAGACCGGCAAGGCGGCGACAGCGCCGGTCTCCTCATTGCCGCCGAGAGTCTTGTTATCATCATACCCGATCCAGACGCCGGCGCAGAGAGAAGGAGAGAAGCCGATAAACCGGGCATCGTTGTTATTGTCCGTGGTGCCCGTTTTTCCGGCCAGCGGCTTATCGTTGAGAAGATCGCTCGCCGCCGTGGCCGTGCCTCGCTCGATAACGCCCTGCATGAGATACGTCATAAGATAGGCCGTCTGAGGAGAAATGACCTCTTCAGCCTCGATCTTATTTTCCTCTAAAATATTGCCGTCCCTGGTCTCGATGCGGGTGATAAAATAAGGCTTGAGCCGGACGCCCTTATTCGGAAAAGTCGTGAAGGCCGAGACCATCTCAAGCAGGCTCACGTCGAACGTGCCCAGGGCCAACGATAAATAAGGATATATCGTCGAAGTAATGCCGAATTTTTTGCAGTAATCCACGCCGACTTGGGGCGAAATATTGTCCAAAATCCTGGCTGAGACGACGTTCCTTGATTCTTCGAGGCCTTTACGCAGAGTGACCATGCCTTTATACTTGCGGTCGTAATTCCTTGGCGACCAAACCGTCTTCTGCCATTTATCCTCGAAATCCGTCGCCTGATCATCGATCCGGCTCGCGGCCGTGAACCCGTTTTCCAGGGCCGCGGTATAGAGCAGGGGCTTGAGGGCGGAGCCGGCCTGGCGGTATGTTTGCGTGGCTCGGTTGAGCTGGGTCTTCTGGAAGGAATTCCCGCCGACCATGGCTTTGATCTGGCCGGTTCTGGGGTCGATGACCAGGACAGCGCCCTGGACCTTGGATTCCTGGTCGAGCGAGACTTGAAGCTCTTTTTTGTCCTCGTTTTTGCTTTTGACCCGGACTTGGATGACGTCGCCGGGCTTGAGCAATCTGTCGAGATATTTCGTTTTAACACGATAATCCGCAAAGGCCCAGTCGATGTCATCATTCAACATCTTCCCGGTGTAGCTCTTCACTTTCACCAGAGCATCCTTCTTGCCTACGGAAAGGACGATGGCATCCAGGATGTCCCTGGGCTCAATCCGGGATGTCGTCCAGGTTTTAAGCTTGTATTCTTCGAGATTTTGTCCCTTTTCCAGAAATTCCTTGTCCTGGAGCAGGTTGATCTTGTCCATTCTCCAGCCGTGTCTTCTGTCCAGGTTTCGAAGGCCTCTGGCCAGGGCGTCTTCAGCGAACTTCTGGAAGGCCGGGTTCAAGGTCGTATAAACCTTAAGACCTCCTTGATAAAGGGTGTCTTCGCCGTAGGTATTCTTAATGTGGAGGCGAATGTCTTCGAAGAAGTAGGCGCCGAAATCCGAGTCTTCACGACCGAGAGGAAGGACGTTCAGCGGTTTCTTCTTGCCTTCCTCGGCTTGGGCCGCGGGTATGAAGCCTTCTTCAGCCATGCGGCCAAGGACGTGGTTGCGACGCTCGAGCGTCCGGACCGGAAATCTGTAGGGAGAATATCGCGAAGACCCCCGGAAGATGCCCGCGATCAAGGCCGTTTCTTCCAACGTCAGGTCGGCGACACCCTTTCCAAAGAAGAGATGGGCGGCCGCTTCGATCCCGAAAGCGCCATATCCGAATTCAAACTGATTGCAGTACATCTCCAGGATTTTTTCCTTGGAATACTTCTTCTCGATCTTGACGGCGAGGTACATCTCAACCAATTTCCGCTGGATCGTCTGGAGGGGATGAAGGAAGAGCTTCCGGGCCAACTGCTGGGTGATCGTGCTCCCGCCCTCGGGCTTCCGGCGGCTGAAAACGTGGAGGACGTTCTCGCGCACAGCCCTAAGAACGCCGCGCATATCGATACCTTTATGCTTGAAAAACCGGGGATCTTCTGTTGCCAGGATGGCTTTCTTGAAGATATCGGGGATCTGGTTGTACGTAACGATGATGCGTTTCTCGGGACCGATCTCCTTGATGACCTTCCCATCGTCGGCATAGATGGCGGTCAGCAGGCTTGGCTCATATTTCTCTAGAGAATCGATGCTGGGGACGGTCTTTTTGACCGCGAAATAGGTTCCCACGATCCCCCCAAAGAATAGGGCGGTTGAAAAGAAGAGGATCAAGAGAAGGGTCTTGAACAGGCGCTTTTTATCGCCTCTCAGGAGCCAGGTCTTCGCGGACTTTTTCGTGACGGCCATAGATTAAAAATATAGCAGAACATCGGGAAAAAGCCAAATGGGGCTCGAGGACGGTAAGCATTTCCGTTCGTGTGATTCCACTCGGCACTGGAGGCCGAGGGAAGATCACATATTTGGAAATGCTTCCACGAGGACGGGTCCATGCACGCTCTCTACTCAGGCGGATTTTTTCGGGGCATGCTTCTCGGCCGGAGAAACTGCGGAAATCTCTTTCTCTTTAGGTCCATCATCGTTTGATCATAAATCTGTCGGGTTATGTCTTTTTCGCCCTGCCGGGCGTCGATATGGATGATTCGGCGGCCTTTGAAACCGCGAAAGATCCGGCCGACCTTGACAAGATAGGATTCACGCTCGAAAAGAACGTCCTTTTCCTTGCGGTCCGCGATCCGGGCCAATCCCTCCCCGGCTTCGATATCCAGGATGAAGACAAGGTCGGGCTTGGGCGCGAATTTTTCGTTCATCCGCCGAATTCTTGCCTGATCGATGCCTTTGGCTCCCTGATAAGCAATCGTCGAAAAATAGTAGCGGTCGAGGATGACGACCTTCTTCTTTTTCAAGGCAGGCTTCAGGTTCTTTTCAACATTTTCCTGCCTGTCTTTCTGAAAGAGCTCCAGTTCCTGTCCGGGCGTGAGGGAGCCTGTTTCTTTAGCCTTTCTCTTGAGCTCTCTCCCCCATTTTCCCCGGGAAGGCTCCCGGAAATAAACGGCTTCCAGGCCAAGAGCGCGGAGTTTCCGGAGCAGGCTCTTTGCCTGAGTGGACTTCCCCGCCCCGTCGATGCCTTCGATGACAATCAAGACGCCTTTTTCGAGCATCGGACCTGATATTAGCCCGACTTAAGCTGAAATGCAACTTTTTGAAGTCCTCGGGCGTTTGAAATAAGTCACCATTTATGCTATATTTTTAAACTTATTGAAAAGTAGCAGATAGCTCGACAACAAGACAAAAAATGGAGGTCATCACATGAAAAAGGTTGTCTGGATATCGCTGGCCAGCTTCTTTCTGGGCATATTGCTGGCCGGATTCGTGTTCGTTTACCTGCCCGAGAAGAAGGCCCCTCAACAGAGCTTTTTGGATAACGGATCGGCTTCGCTCGGATCCAACCTCTACGCGGACGCCCCCCAGGCCAAACCCGACCTGGATTTCGTGAAAATTTCCGATAAAGTCGGGCCGGCCGTGTTCAAAGTCGAATGCGAGAAGATCGAAAAACAGCCCATGATGGGATCTCAGGACAGCCCGTTCGGCGACGATTTCTGGGACAAGTTTTTCGGAAGCCCGCGGCAACGTCCCCAGGCTCAAAAAGTGACCGTCCAAGGGACAGGCTTTTTCATCAGCGCCGACGGTTACGCCATCACGAATAACCACCTTGTCGAAAACGGCACAAAAGTCAAAGTCTTCACCATCCAAGGCGATGAATATAGCGCTAAAATCATTGGGACAGACCCCCGGACCGACGTAGCCTTGATCAAAATCGAAGCCAAAAATCTTCCTTACGCCGAGCTGGGCGACTCGTCCCAGGTGAAAGTCGGCGAATGGGTGGCGGCCATCGGAAATCCCCTGGGCATGGAGCACACCGTCACAGCCGGCATCATCAGCGCCAAAGGCCGCCAGCTCGGCCTCGGCGACGGCAATTATGAGGATTTCATCCAGACCGACGCGGCCATCAACCGCGGAAACTCCGGCGGCCCGCTCGTCAACATGAAAGGCGAAGTCATCGGCATCACCAGCAACATTCTCGTTCCCTCTGGCGTCAGCGGCAATATCGGCATCGGTTTCGCCATCCCCTCGAGCATGGCGAAAAAGGTTGTTATTCAGCTCAAGGAAAAAGGCAAGGTCGTCCGCGGCTGGCTGGGCGTGGAAGTGGCGATGCTGCCAATCGACCAGGACACCCAGAAGCTCCTGAACCTGCAGTCGAAGAAAGGCTCTTTGATCAACACGGTCTTGCCGGGAGGCCCGGCGGAAAAGGCCGGATTGAAGCCCTACGACGTCATCATCGCCATCGACGGCCAAGCGATCGAAAACTCCAATGACCTGCGGATGAAGATCGCCGACATCCAATCCGGGGTCAAAGTGGAGATCAAAGTCATCCGCGACGGCAAGGAGAAGACCCTCACGGCTACGGTTGCCGAGCTCGAAGAAGAGCGACAAAAAACGAGCGCCATGAGCGCTGGAAAAGACATCGGCCTGACGGTCGCAGCGCTGACGCCCAACATCGCCCGGAGGTATGGATACCGGACGGCGAAGGGGCTCCTCGTGACCGACGTGGACAGCAGCAGCGACGCGGGCCGCAAGGGCATCCAGCCAGGCGATATCATCCTCGAGGTCAACCGGCAAAGCGTGAGCACCGAAGAGGAATGGGATGCCATTGTCAGCAAGAAGAAATCGGGAGACGCGCTCCTTCTTCGCCTCCGCCGCGAAACCGACGGGGCCCAGCAGGATTTCATCGTAACGATCAGGATCCCGTGAATAATGAAGTTCACGAAATTTCATTCTTTGGGCAACGATTTTCTCATCGTCGACCAGGATGAAGTGACCGAGCTTTCGGACATCGACGACCTGGCCCGCAAGATCTGCGAGCGCCACACGGGCGTCGGGGCCGACGGCCTGCTCTTGATCTCCATCAAGGATAAAGCCTGGGGGCGGGTCGGCTTCAGGATCTTCAACGCCGACGGCAGCGAAGCGGAAATTTCCGGAAACGGGCTGCGCTGTGCCGCGGCCTATCTTTATGCCCAGCAGAAGATCGAGACGCGCCGGGTGCTTTTCCAGACGACCGCCGGCGACAGGGAATGCGAGCTGATCGAGAAACAGGAAAACGTGTTCTCGGTTAAGATCGAGATGGGAGTGCCGCGTCTCTCTTCCAAGGAAATTCCCTTCGACGATGGGACGTTTCACGATCGGCTCATCGACTACCCTCTGATGATCAATCGAAAGGTCTATCCGGTCACGGTCGTTTCCATGGGCAACCCGCACTGCGCCGTGTTCGTTGACCGCTTTCCGGCCCGGATCGAATGGCACCAGATCGGCGGCGAGATCGAGTCCCACCCCTTTTTCCCCAATCGGACGAATATCGAATTCATCCGCGTCCACAACCGCGAAGAAATCGAGGTCCTGTTCTGGGAGCGGGGTGTCGGCGAGACGCTGTCCTCGGGCAGCGGTTCCTGCGGCGCGGCTGTGGCCTCCATCCTGAAGAATTACACCGGCCGAAAAGTGTGGGTCCGGACGAGCATGGGCGTGGTTCTCGTCGAATGGCCCGGAGATGAAGAAAAGGTCTATCAGACAGGCCCGGCTGAAGTCGCCTTCGTCGGGTCGTTTTTATTTAAGTAACGGCATTGATCGGGTCCTGTCGCAGGGTGAGCTTGAGAATAGATCCGCTATTTTCCTCCTGATTTTTTCAGGGCGAAGGCGAAGACCTCGTTGATCACCTCGACGAAGATGAACTCCATCTCCTTCTTCACGACCTTGGGGATATCGATGAGGTCCTTCTTATTGGCCGCCGGCAGGATCATCTTCTTGACGCCCGCCCTTTGAGCGGCCAGCACTTTCTCCTTTACCCCGCCGACCGGAAGGACGTTTCCCCGGAGCGTGATCTCGCCGGTCATGGCCACGTCCCAGCGGATCTTTTTGTTGGTGCAGACCGAGATCAGGGCCGTCGCCATGGTGATGCCGGCCGAGGGCCCGTCCTTGGGGATGGCCCCTTCGGGAATATGGATGTGGAAATCGTTCTGGGAAAAGATCTTATTGTCGATCCCGAGCTCCTTGAAATGGGCGCGCGAGTAGCTCAGCGCCGCATGGGCGGACTCTTTCATGATGTCCCCGAGCGATCCCGTGAGGAGCAGACCGCCCTTGCCCTTCATCTTCGTCGCTTCCACGAACAGCACTTCGCCGCCGGTCTCCGTCCAAGCTACGCCTGTCGCCACGCCGACCTGGTCCTTTTTCTGAACCTGATCCTTGAAGATCTTGGGCGGGCCGAGATAGCTCTCGATGTTCTGGGACGTGATCTTGTTCAATCTCCGCTTGCCCTCGGCCACCCTGCGTGCGACCTTCCGGCAAACCGAGGCGAGCTCCCGCTCGAGGTTCCGGACGCCGGCCTCCCGGGTGAAGACCGAGATGATCTTTTTGATGGCCCCGCTCGTGAACTGGATGAGCTTGGGCGTCAGGGCGTTCTCCTTGACCTGCTTCGGCACGAGGTGCTGCAAAGCGATCTCGAGTTTTTCCTCCTCCGTGTATCCCGGAAGCCGGATGATCTCCATCCGGTCCCGGAAGGCTGGGTGGATCGGGTCGAGGAGGTTCGCCGTGGTGATGAACATGACCTTGGACAGGTCGAAGGCTACGCCGAGATAATGGTCCCGGAAGGAGTAGTTCTGCTCGGGATCGAGGACTTCGAGGAGGGCGGATGACGGATCGCCGCGGAAGTCGGCACCGATCTTGTCCACTTCGTCCATCATGAAAACGGGATTATTCGAGCCCGCTCTTCGCAGGCCCTGAATGATGCGGCCGGGCAGCGCGCCGACATAGGTCCGGCGATGGCCGCGAATCTCGGCCTCGTCCCGGACGCCGCCGAGCGAAATGCGGAGGAATTCCCGTCCGAGCGAGCGGGCGATGGACTTGCCGAGGGACGTCTTGCCCACGCCCGGAGGGCCGACGAAGCACAGAATGGGTCCTTTGATCTTTTTAGAGAGCGTCCGGACGGCCAGGTATTCGAGGATGCGCTCCTTCACTTTGTCCAGGCCGTAGTGGTCCTCGTCCAGGATCTTCTTCGCCTTTTTCAGGTCGCGGTTGTCGACCGTGCTCTTGTTCCAGGGCAGAGTGAACATCCAGTCCAGATAGTTGCGCACGACGGTCATTTCCGCCGATTCGGGATGCATCTGGGCCAGGCGGCTGATCTGCTTCTCGAGCTCCTCGCGGACTTCCTCGGCGATTTTGAGCTTTTTGAGCTTGTCCTGGTAGCCTTTGATCTCTTCCTGGAGCTCGTTGCCTTCGCCGAGCTCTTTCTGGATCGCCTTCATCTGCTGACGGAGAAAGTACTGCCGCTGGAGCTTGTCCATCTCGCCCTTTGCTTCCGTGCTGATCCTCGACTGGACGTCCAGGATCTCGAGCTCTTTGGCCAGGAGCTCGTAAACTTTCTTCAGGCGTTGAATGGAGTCGCTGATCTCCAGGATCGCCTGGGCTTCGCTGACCTTAAGTTCGAGGTTGGCGGCGGTCAGATCGGCCAGTCTCCCCGGCTCCTCAACGTTTGTGGCGATGATCAGGACCTCGGGGGGGATGTTCTTCCCGAGCGAGGTGGCCTTTTCGAGGCCGGTGCGGACGTTCCGGACGAGAGCTTCGCTCTCGAGCGTTTTCTCCGTGGTTTCGGGCTCATAGACGACGGAGACTTTGGCCGCAAAATAGCCGTTCTCCTCTTCGAAGGTTTCAATCTTGGCCCTGTTCAGGCCCTGAGCTAGGATCCGGATCCGGCCGTCGGGGAGCTTGAGCATCCGCATGATCAGAGCGACCGTTCCCATGTCGTAGACTTCGTCCCTCTTCGGGTCCTCGGTCTCCATGTCCTTCTGGGTCAGGAGGAGGATCATCCGATGGGAAGAAAGCGAGTGGTCGATCGCATTCTTGGATTTCTCCCGCCCCACGAACAGGGGAACAATCATATAAGGGAACACGACGATATCGCGGAGGAGCAGGATGGGAAGCTTCTGGGGAATCCTCAGCTTCTGGTCTTTGTCCTCGATGATATCCTCAAGCTGGCCATTGGCTTTCACGTCTTTCTCAGCCATGTTTTCCTCCGATTCAATCCCGGCCTTTCTGGATCTTCACCACGATGTCCTTGGCCCTCGACTCCCTCAGCTTTTTCAGATGGACCGTCAAAATGCCGTTTTCGAGGTAGGCCTTGGCCTCGTCCGGGGCTATGGAGCACGGCAGCGGCAGCGCCCGCCGAAATTTACCGTATTCGCGCTCCAGCCGCAAGTACCGGGCGCATCCCGGAACAGGAGCCTCTTTTTTAACGCCTTTGATCTCGATCCGGCTCATGCGGAGTAAAATGATGATCTCCCGCGCCGACAGCCCGGGGACTTCGGCTTCGATAATGATGTCGTCCTCCCTTTCATAGACATCGACGAGCGGAATCCAGCCGCCCTGAAGTTCGGGCAACTCACGGCGCTCGGACAAGACATCGTTCATCAGCCGCTGAATCTCGCCCTCGATCCTCGCCACGCGGGTCACAGGCCTGATGCGCTTGATCATGTTAAAATCCGGGATTAGACCTGGAGATCTGATCCCAAAAGCTATTTTTCTTTGAGAAGGCTTTCCAGTTCCTGCTTGAATTCCATGACGTCCCGGAACTCGCGGTACACAGAGGCGAACCGAACATAGGCCACTTTGTCCAGGGCCTTGAGCCTGTCCATCACGAACTGGCCGATCGCCGCCGCCTTCATCTCTTTCTCCGGTCGCTCCTGGAGCATGGCTTCGATCTCCTCGATGATCTCCTCAAGCTTGCTGACGGCGATCGGCCGCTTTTCGCACGCCTTGAGCATGCCCCGGAGGAGCTTCTGCCGGTCGAAGAGCTGACGCGAGCCGTCCTTTTTTATGATCATATAGGGGATTTCTTCGATTTTCTCGTAGGTCGTGAACCGCCTCTTGCAGGCCAGGCATTCCCGGCGCCGACGGATCGAGACCCCTTTCTTGCTTCCCCTGGAATCGATGACCTTGCTCTCTACGTGGCCGCAGAATGGACACCTCATGGCTCAATCCTCTCCCTGAGCTTTTTCAGCTGCAACAATGTCAGCCCCTCTTTCCATAATATAACATAACCGACGAGGCAAGTCATCACCAGCTGGATGGCGTGAACGGCGACGGTCAGCGCCTGGGCTCGGCTTGGATCATCGGGGGGGAAGAACGCCGGGAAGAGCAATGTCAAGCCGATCAAGCTGAACGCATCGAACCCTCCGGCCATGCCCGGCGTGGGGATCGACGCCCCGACCATGGTCAGAAAAATGTAGGGGATGAGGAAAAAGTAAGGGATGGTCACGTGATAGGCCAGGAAAAAGACCCAATAGAAAAAGGTGATGCCCAGCCAAACGACGAGGGAGAGGAAGATATAAATCAAGAGGTTGCCCAGGGAATGGAAGAACTTGAGGCCGTCGATAAACTCATGGAGGAGCGTCAGGATCTTCTGGCCGCTCTTTTGAGGGAATGGCTTCATGAAAAAAGCGGCCGTCTTCAACGCCTTCTCCTTGAAAAAGTAAATAAAGAGGCTGACGACGAGGAGGACAGAAGCAACCGCCACGCCGATGATTCCCCAATAATTGAGTTTTGCATACGCTTCGGCTTCGACACGGAACGTCGAGGCATAGAGGGGCCTGGCCAAGAGGAACACGCCCAGGAGAAAGCACATCGTGAAAATATCGAAGATCCGCTCGACGACCACGGTGCCGAGGGCAAAACCCGGGCGGACACCCTCCTTTTTAGCCACATAAAGAGGCTTGACGATCTCGCCCAGCCTTCCGGGGAGGAGAAAGGTGACGGTGAAACCGATCGCGTTGCCGGCGAAGAGATTATAGAATTTCACATCCTTCTTTTCATGGATCAGCAGGTACCTCCAGCGAAAAGCGCGCGTCACAAGATGGAGGGGGGTCATCAGGATGACCAAAGCGAGGATCGCGACATTCACATTCGTTAGGGAGCTCCAGACGCTCTTCCAATCGAAGCGGCGGAAGAAAAAAAAGAGAAAGCCGGCAGTGATAAGAAAGATAAGTGTCAGACGGATCCACGTTTTTTTCTTCATAAGCGGTCAATCTTATCACGTTTATTCCTGTTTTTGAAGTATAGGCGATCCGCCGCCAATCGGACCGCTCCAGGCAGGCTTGAAAAATCCGGAAAAATTCATTATGATACCGCCTCGTTGGGAAGTCGTCCAACGGCAGGACTCATGACTCTGGATCATGAAATCAAGGTTCGAATCCTTGCTTCCCAGCTCCCCTATCTTTCCTTTTTCCCCATATTCTAGGTAAGTTTTTGGCTTTTCTTTTGCTTATTGCGGCGTCGTATCAATTCGGGAGACTGGGGAAATGGCCTCCGCTTGCCAAGGGCGAGGACTTCAGCCCCGCCTGCTTCTTCCTGGAATCTATGCTCCCTTCTATGATCTCCCCCTCCTCCACGGTTATGCTCTTCACCATGCAATACGGCGGCTTTTCCTTTTCTCCGGTCAGCAAATAGCCGCGATTATAAAATTTGCATTGGTATAGGGATCTGAATTGTTCCGAAAACGGACATTCATGACAGTTTTCAGGATGGATTGTTTTTATCGGCATTTCCTTCTTGATCTTTATTTTTCTTTTAGATTTTCGGCTCGTTAAGCGGCGGCTGATTGTCTTTCTATTTCCGGATGAAACTCCGCATTTTTTGGTTTTGAGGCTGAAGAGGAAAGGGCCTTCATTTTGGCATAGAGTTCAAATGTTCCATGATATATTTGCCTTGTTGTTGGACCGAACCCAGCTTCATTGCCTCCTTGCATTCCCTGGTGTAAATCCAACAAATAACCTTTCCCTGCCCTTTAAAATAGGCTGCCCGTGAAACCCAGGATGCCTGTTGTGTTATTTTTGCTACCGCATCGGCGCAGGCAACAAAATCCTCGGTTAATTTTTCGGCCGAATTTATACGAAGAAAAGTAAAAAGAAAACTTATGGCATTCTGCTCTGTTACAGCTTTTGCCACAATATATGTCCGCCCTCGATTCGCAAGAATTTTATTGGCGGTTGTTTCAATGGACCGCACGTTTTGAGAAAATAAGAAAGAAACGAGAAAAGGTAAAAGAAAAATGACTGACGATAATTTATGCCTCACCAGAGCGCCTCTTTTTAATTCAGCCTGAGGGACATTTCATGACCCTTTCTCCCTTATCGGCTGCTTGGCAAAAGAGTAGCACCAATAGAATGTTGAGTCAACCGCAACTTGACTTTCCTCTTTTCTAGTGATATTTCTTAGCAGCAAGCTAAATAGGGACAAAGAGCCGCGAGATGACTCAAATATCAGGACGATAATCTTTTGGATAGAAACCTGAAGCATTGGAGCCAAATAAAAGTAAGATGTCGTTTTTCAATTTGTAAATTGAAAAGAATGGACATTCTGAAAAAATTTATTAAGATCAATTTTTTAGAGGGAGGGAAGGAATGAAAAAATTCATGAGTGTGTTGTTGGCGGTCTTATTGGTTTTTATTGAATTTAGTTACGTCCAAACAGAAAAAAAGCCGCTCTTGGCCGTGCTCCCTCTAAAGGGATTGGCCATGGGTGAGGCAGAAGCCATCCAAATAACACAATTTCTGCATGAGGAGCTTTTCTATAAAGGACGGTATGCATTAGTCGAACAGAATCAAGTGAATAAAACACTCAAGGAATCTCAATATCAAC
>JALHTW010000347.1 GCA_022866045.1 Candidatus Aminicenantota bacterium
CATCCGCGGCACGCAGCGCATTACCGACCCTCAGCCCGAGAGTAAATACCAGGTCCTGCAGAAATATACGCGGGATTTCACGGCTCTGGGCCGGCAGGGAAAGCTCGACCCGGTCATCGGCCGCGAGGATGAGATCCGGCGGGTCATCCAGGTCCTGTCCCGCCGGACCAAGAACAACCCCGTCCTCGTCGGCGAAGCCGGCGTGGGCAAGACGGCCATCGTCGAAGGGCTGGCCCAGCGCATCGCCAACGGCGACGTGCCCCAGCCGCTCAAGAACAAGCGCCTTCTCGCCCTCGACATCGGCTCGCTCGTCGCCGGGACGAAATACCGGGGCGAGTTCGAGGATCGTCTGAAGGCCATTATGAAAGAGATCAAGGAGGCCGAGGGCGAGGTCATCCTCTTCATCGACGAGCTCCACACTATCATCGGCGCCGGCGCGGCCGAGGGTGCGGTTGATGCGTCCAATATGCTCAAGCCGGCCTTGGCGCGCGGAGAGCTCCACTGCGTGGGAGCCACGACGCTCAATGAATATCAGAAACACATCGAAAAGGACGCAGCGCTCGAACGGCGGTTCCAGCAGGTCTATGTCGGCGAGCCTTCGGTCGAGGATACGATCTCGATCCTGAGAGGTCTCAAAGAAAAGTATGAGATCCATCACGGGGTCAGGATCAAGGACTCGGCACTCGTCTCGGCCGCGACGCTGTCCAACCGCTATATCACCGGCCGCTTTCTCCCGGACAAGGCGATCGATCTCATCGATGAAGCGGCTTCTCGCATCCGGATCGAGATCGACAGCCTCCCGGAGGAGATCGACGAGTTCGAACGCCGGATCCTCCAGATCGAGATCGAAAGGCAGGCTCTCAAAAAAGAGAAGGATAAAAGTTCCAGGGAGAAGCTCGAGAAACTCAGCCAGGAGCTGGCCGGTCTCAAGGAAAAAAGCGGCGTCCTCAAGGGCCAATGGCAGAGAGAAAAGGAGTTGATCGACGCCGTGAAAAAGCTCAAGGAGCGGCTGGACGCCTTGAAGATTGAAGAGCAGAGCGCGGAGCGGCACGGCGACCTGGAAAAGGCCGCCGAGATCCGCTATGGCAAATCGATCGCGACGAACAAAGAGATCGAGAAGCTTGAGAAGGACCTGGCCGGCGTGCAGAAGACCAAAAAGATGCTCAAGGAGGAAGTGGACGAAGAGGACGTGGCCGAGGTCATCTCCAAATGGACGGGCATTCCGGTCTCGAAAATGCTGGAGGGCGATGTCGAGCGGCTGATCAAGATGGAGTCTGCGCTGGCCAAGCGCGTCGTCGGCCAGGACCACGCCCTGCGGGCGGTCGCGGACACGATCCGGCGGGCTAGGGCGGGAATCCAGGACGCTTCCAGGCCGCTCGGTTCGTTCATTTTCCTCGGGCCGACGGGTGTCGGAAAAACCGAGCTGGCCCGGGCGCTGGCTGAATTCCTCTTCGATTCGGAAAAAGCCCTGGTCAGGCTCGATATGTCCGAATACATGGAAAAGCACTCCGTTTCCAGGCTCATCGGCGCGCCGCCCGGGTATGTCGGCTATGAAGAAGGCGGACAGCTTACGGAAGCCGTCAAACGGCGGCCGTATTCCATCATCCTTCTCGACGAGATCGAA
>JALHTW010000348.1 GCA_022866045.1 Candidatus Aminicenantota bacterium
AAAAAGGAGATCCGCGTCGAGATCTGCTCCCAGTGCCACCCCTTTTTCACCGGCAAGCAGAAGTTCATCGACAGCGCCGGCCGCATCGAGAAGTTCAGGAAGAAATATCATGAACTCAAGCCGAAAAAATAATCGCGATGTTTCCGGAACTAGAAACCCTTGAGGAAAAGTATCGTCAGCTCGTCCAGGCCCTGTCTGAGCCGGCCCTGATTTCCAACCCCCAAAAAATCAGAGAGATCTCGAAGGAGCGCGCGGAGCTCGAGCCGCTCGTCAAAAAGTTCGAGGACTACAAGAAGGTCCGGAGGGACATCCGGGATTCCAAAGACATCCTGGCCGACCCCCGGACTGATGCGGAGCTCAAAGTCATGGCCGAGGCCGAGATCAAGAGGCTCGTCGGCCTGGAAGCGGAGCTCGAACAGGAGATCCGAATCCTGCTTCTCCCCAAAGACCCGCTCGACGATCGAAACGTCTTTCTCGAGATCAGGGCAGGGGCCGGCGGCGACGAGTCTTCGCTCTTCGCCCAGGACTTATTCCGGATGTACAGCCGCTATGCCGAGCAAAAAAGCTGGAAGTTCGAGGTCATGGACACGAGCGTCTCGCCGATCGGCGGGTTCAAGGAAGTGATCGCCGGCATCCAGGGAAAGAAAGTCTATTCCCTGCTGAAATACGAAAGCGGCGTCCACCGCGTGCAGAGGGTTCCCAAGACAGAGGGCAGCGGCCGCATCCACACCTCGACCGCAACCGTAGCGGTGCTCCCCGAAGCCGATGAGATTGATCTCAGGATCGATCCCAAAGACTTGAAGATCGACGCCTTCGGGTCGTCGGGGCCGGGCGGGCAGAACGTCAACCGCAATTACACCGCCATCCGCGTGACCCATAAGCCCTCGGGGATGGTGGTCTCCTGCCAGGACGAAAAGTCGCAGCACCGAAACAAAGAGAAGGCGCTTCGAGTTCTCCGCTCCCGCCTCATGGAGATTGCCCGCACCGAACAACAGGCGAGGATCGCCCAGGACCGCCGTTCTCAGGTCGGGACCGGCGAGCGGAGCGAGAAGATCCGGACCTACAATTTTCCGCAGTCCCGGATCACCGATCACCGGCTCAACGAAAGCTTTCACAACCTGAGCGCCATCCTGGACGGGGAGCTGGACGACATCATCAACGGGCTCGTCCTGCACTATCAGGCCGCGCCGCTCGAAAAAAAAGATACTCCTTGAGTTCCATCCGCGAGCTTCTTTTCCAGGGCCGACGCCTTCTTCGCCACCTTCCCCACACCGATCCCGGGCTCGAATCCCGGCTTCTTCTGCAGAAAGCGGCGGGGCTCGCCGAGCTGGATGTCTTGCTGGCTTTGGAGAGACCGGTTCCGGCGAACGCCGAACGGCGTTTCTTTAAATTGGTCGAAGAACGCCGGGCCCGTGTTCCGCTGGCTTATCTGACCGGGGAAAAGGAGTTCTGGTCCATCCCCTTCAAAGTTTTTCCCGGCGTGCTCATTCCCCGGCCTGAGACCGAGCTGCTCGTGGAGAAGGTCATAGAGCTGTCTTCGAAAAAAAGAGAGTGGATCGTGGATATCGGGACGGGGAGCGGAAATATCGCCGTTTCTCTTGCCAAAGAGCTCCCCAAAGCCCGGATCATCGCCGCGGATATCAGCCGCCGGGCTTTAAAAGCCGCTCGCTTCAACGCCGAACGCCAGAAGGTCGCGTCGATCGCGTTCGTCGAGGGGAATCTGTTCCGGGGTCTGCTAAACGTCGTCCCTCAACGATCCGTGGATTTCATCGTCTCCAATCCGCCTTACGTGTCCGCGCGCGAATGGCGGACCCTCGAGCCAGAAATCCGGTTGTTCGAGCCTAAACGAGCGCTCGTTCCCGGCCCGACGGGTTTCGAATTCATCCGGCGCCTGGTCCGTGGCGCTCCCGATTTTTTGAGGTCCGGCGGCCATTTACTTTTCGAAGTCGGGCAGGGGCAGGCAGGTCGCGTTCTTTCGCTCTTTGATTTCCGGTGGGCGGATGTCAAAATTTTTAAAGATCTCAGGGGCATTCCCCGCCTCGTTGCGGCGAGGAAGTTTTGAGCGGGCCTGCTCCGGGGAACACATGATTGTTGACATCCTTGTCATGTGGAGTGAAGCGAAACATCTCCTTGTTGTAGCCTAATGAGATTCTTCGCTTCGTTCAGAATGACATCTATAATGGGCTCCCCTTTGTAAGTCTCGCCTTTTTCAGGAGCTCTGAGAATTCTTCGATATGGGGGATATAAGAGGTCGTCTCGGACCGAATCCGTTCCCATTTCTCGAGCTTCAAGGAACAAAAGGCTGCCACGGTTCGGGGGTCGAACTGGGTGCCTGAATTTTTGACGATCTCTTTCTTTGCCGCGGGAAAGTCCCTGACCTTCCGGTAAGGCCGGTGGGCCGTGATCGCGTCGAGGGCGTCGGCCAGGGCGAAGATCCGGGCTTCCAGGGGGATTTTGCCTTGTTTCAGTCCCTGGGGGTACCCTGTTCCATCGTACCGTTCATGGTGGCAAAGGATGATGTTCCCGATTTCCTTGACGAGCTTGATCTCCTTGATCAGGCCGTAGCCGAGCGAAGGATGAAGCTTGATTTTCTCCCATTCCTCGGACGAAAGGCTCCCCGGCTTATGGAGGATGGCGTCCGGGATGGCGATCTTCCCGATGTCGTGGAGCAGGGCGCCCATGCGGATGTTATCGAGGAAGGCTCGGTCCTCGATGCCCAGGAGCTTGGCCAGGACCTGACTGAACTTGGCCACGGTCTGCGAATGGCCGAGCGTTTCGACGTCCCGAAGGTCCAAGGCGGTCATCAAATTTTCGACGGTCGAGTCGTAGATCTCTTCCAGCTCGTAGGTCTTTTTGATGTTCTTGGACTTCTCGACTTTGAGCTGACGAAGGCTTTTGAGGTAAAAATCGTTTTCGGCGGCGAGGTCTTTTTTGATCAGCGCGTTCTTAGCCGCGGCGTAGAGCCCGACAAGATCGCCCGGCGCGGCGAGATGATCGAAGAATCC
>JALHTW010000349.1 GCA_022866045.1 Candidatus Aminicenantota bacterium
CGCGGCGGGGCGATGTCTTCGTCACATCGAATTTCGCCAAGCAGATCGCCGAGATCGAGAAGAGGAAGAAAGAACCGGTCATTCACGTCGGCAACCTGGGGGCCAAGCGCGACTTCACGGACGTGCGCGATATCGTCCGCGCCTACTGGCTGTCCGCCGAAAAAGGCGAGGACGGCGAAGTCTATAACGTCGGCACGGGAAAAGCGATGGCCATGAAAGAGATGCTCGACATCCTCCTTTCGCTGAGCAAGGCGAAGGTCAAGATCAAGGTGGACCCCGAAAGGCTCCGGCCGTCGGATGTCCCGATCCTCCAGTCTGATTGCAGCAAATTCGTTCGACTTACGGGATGGAAACCTCAGATTCCGCTGGAGCAGACGTTCAAGGACCTTCTGAATTATTGGCGGGAGAGGGTGTGATGAAAAGTTGGGGACATGAAAAATTCGGGGACACGTACCTAATTCAAGAGAATTAGAGTACATGTCCCCAATTTTTCCCCGAATTTTTCCAACCATGAAACAACCAACCAGAATCTTAATAACCGGCGCCACGGGATTCGTCGGCCGCCATCTCATCGACCTCCTTTACGCATCTTCAAAAAAAACGGCGGTCGAGATCTTCGGGACGTGTTTTCCCGAACGGCCCGAGCACTGCACTGACCTTTGGGCTAAAGCTCCGCTCGTTAAGCTCTTCCACGTGGACCTGCGTTCCGAGGAATCCGTCAATGACATCATAAAAAGCATCCGCCCCGACCAGATTTTCCATCTGGCCGCGATCTCCCATGTCCGCACGTCGTGGGACAAACGCCGGGAAACCTTGGAAACGAACCTGATGGGCACGTTTTATCTTTATGAAGCCGTGCGCCAATCCGCCCTAAAAGCAAAGATTCTGTTCGTCAGCTCGTCCGACGTCTATGGATATCTAGAGTCCAAAGCGAAGGCGCATGCCCACCGGGAAGAGGACAGGAACGGCATCGTCAGCCCTTACGCCTTCACCAAAGCCGGAGGGGAGCTTCTGAGCGAATTTTATGCGCAACGGGAAAATCTCAACATTGTTGTCGTCCGGCCGTTTCCGCATACGGGTCCGGGACAGACGGCGGACTTCGTCTGTTCGGACTGGGCGAGACAGATCGTCCTCATCGAAAAACACAAGATCCCAGCCGTGATCAAAGTCGGGAATCTGGCGCCGCGCCGTGATTATTCCGATGTCCGGGACGTCGTCCGCTCGTATGATATTCTCATGAGAAAGGGAAAACGGGGCGAAGTCTACAATGTCTGTTCCGGGCAGGCGCCCTCCCTGAAAAAGATCCTGCGGACGCTGCTTTCGTTCTCGCCTTGCAAGATCGAAGTTGGGGTGGACCCGGCCAAGCTCCGGAAGACCGACATCCCTTATCTCGCCGGCTCCAACCGGAAGATCAAAAGCCGGACAGGCTGGGAGCCGCGCATCCCGCTCAAAAAGACGCTCCAAGACTTATTGGAATATTGGAGGAAAAATGTGTAAGAAAAAATGGGGACATGGACGCTAGTTCTCTTGAATTAGGTACGTGTCCCCGTTTTTTTCGATAGCCTGCGAGATTGCCACGGCCCAAGGCGCCTCACAATGAAAATTAATACTAAGACGAAGAAACGAGAGCACATCCTCATCACCGGCGGGGCGGGATACATTGGATCGCTCCTCTGCGGGGAACTCCTCTGCCGCGGTTATCGAGTGACGGCACTCGACAACCTGCTCTTCGGCGGGAACTCCCTCCTCGGCTACCTCACCCATCCCGGCTTCTCCTTCCACAAGGCCGACGTCTGCGACAAGGACAGCCTCCGGCCGCATTTTAAAGACGTCAATCATGTCGTCCACCTCGCGGCTATCGTCGGCTATCCGGCCTGCGAGAAAGCGGGAGACGAAGCCTCTTACAGATGCAACCTCGAAGGCACCCGCAATGTCTTCGAGCTCGCCGAAGCAGGCGGAGCCGGCCGCTTCGTATTCTCCTCGACCTACAGCAACTACGGCGCCGCCGAGGACGGCCGTCCTGTGACCGAAGAGTCCCCCCTCTATCCGCAGTCGATCTACGCCAAAACGAAGATCGCTGCTGAGCGATATCTGCTCGAACAGGCCCCGTCAGCACGATGCGCACCGGTCGTCTTCCGCTTCGCGACTCTGTTCGGGCCGTCGCCCCGGACGCGATTCGATCTCATCATCAACCAGTTCGTCCTCGAGGCGATCCGCGAACGAAAACTCGTCATTTATCAGAAAGACTACAACCGGTCCTTTGTCCATATCCGAGATATCATCCGCTCCGTTACGCTCGCCCTCGAAGCGCCTATCGAGAAAATCCGCGGACAGGTCTTCAACGTCGGATCCAACCTGGGGAATTTATCGAAGGAAGAGATCGCCCGGCTCGTCCAGAAATACGTTCCGGGCGTCGAGGTGGAATACAAAGACCTCAGCTACGACAGCGACATGCGGGACGTCAAAGTCTCATTCGATAAGATCGAGCGCGTGCTCGGCTACAAGGCGCGGATCGGCGTCGAGGAAGGGATCAAGGAAATGGTTGAGGCCATCGGGTCGGGGCTTCTGAGCGATATGGGAGTCGTTCTTAAAAACGCAGCCTCCGGGGATTAGAAATTTTAAGGACAAGAATTCTGATTATTTCCTGTCTTTATAATACTCGTGGTAGAAAGATTTGAATTCAGC
>JALHTW010000350.1 GCA_022866045.1 Candidatus Aminicenantota bacterium
CCATTTAAACAAAAGCCCGGGCGACAAGGGCCCGGGATATCCGACGGCGGGCTCGGCGTCATCGCAGCTCCCGACCGGCATGACCTTGTTCGGTATGAATCCCGGCGCAATTTCTTCGGCAACGACGATCATTTCGAGCCGGACCTCGGCATGTTCCGCTTCTTCCCTTATATAACATTCGGGGATGTCCTTCAAGGCGGTGCTCTATTCGATCCGGATCGAAAATCTCCCTGCCGCGGCGTCTTTTTGGCCGTCAGCAGAATTCTATAAAGCTTGTCTCCCCAGGACGAGCGTAATTGGCCGTCCTCGAGGCGGAGGGTTTCGATCGCCGCGCTGAAAAGGATGCCAGTCGTCGAGCGAAAGAAGGATCTCTTTAAGCTTTTCTGGAGCGAACGTCCCGCTCAGCACATCCGGCTTTTCCTGGACCGCGACGGCCCCGGAGCATAATAGAATCGGTTTAAAAACCAAAGTCGAGAATTTCGAGATTTTCATGACCCCTCCAAATTGACCTTGATTCCATTTAGCATTAATATATCAAAAAACGCGAATGACAAGAATTTGAGAAAGGGGATTGCCGTGAACAACAAGAGCCTCGAGCGCCGGGACTTCATCAAGACATGCCTGACCGCCGCCGCGGGAAGCGGGCCTTTTAAGAAGCTGTTTGCGGGCCAGTCCGGTCCGTCCTATGACGCCAAAGGCCTGCCTACCGCGATCCTTGGGAAGACGGGAGTCAACGTGCCGCGCATCGGCATCGGCTTAGGCAGCCGTTTTTGTGCCGTCGAGGACCTGGACAAAGCCCTGGCCATTCTCAACGCGGCGCTGGACAGCGGCTTTTATTATTGGGACACCGCGTACAGCTATCGAAACAAAGACATCGTCAGCGAGGAGCGCCTCGGCCTGGTCTTGAAGGACCGGCGAAAAGAGGTGTTCCTGGCGACCAAGGCTGAATCTCGGACCTATGACGGCGCCATGAAAGAGGTCGAAGAAAGCCTCAAGCGCCTCAAGACCGACCATCTCGATCTCTATCAGATCCATCTCATCCAGTCGCTCGCGGACCTGGACGCCATCGGCGCCAAGAACGGGGTCCTCAAAGCCCTCCAAAAGCTTAAGGACGAGAAGGCGGCGCGGTTCATCGGTTTCTCCGGGCATCTTTCGGCCGAGGCGATGGCGGAAGCGGCCCGCCGGTATGACTTCGATACCATGCTCATCGCGCTCAATCATTATCAAGAGCGAAAAGGAGACATGGAGAAGCAGGCCATCCCGGCGGCAGCAGAGAAAAAGATGGGCATCATGCTTATCAAGGTCATCCGGCCGAGAGAGACCGTGAAGGAGATTCAGGCCGAGACGTTGATCCGCTACGGACTGAGCCTGCCGCACGTCCATTCCGCCGTCATCGGGACGGACAGCCTGGATGTGGTCAAGAAGAACGCCGCGCTCTTGAAGAGTTTCAAGCCGCTCTCCCCGGACGAGATGAAAAAGCTCGGCGTGATCCTCGAGCCGTTCATGTCGGGAAACCACCTGCCCTGGATGCAGCCGGGCTACGCAGACGGAATGCTGTCTTGAATAATCCGGCCTTCCCCCTTTATTTCATAATTATGGCCGTCAGCCTCATTTTTGCGCATGCTCCAAATCAGGACCTCAAAGGCCTTCCTCTTCTTGCCCAATTCAACTTCGACGACGGAAAGGCCGGAGGCTGGCAGCCCAACGATCCCAGCCATTGGCAGGTCGTTAAAAAAGACGGTTCGATGGTCTATGAGCTCACGGCGGCCGGAGCGCAGGGAAAGGTCCGTGCTCCGACGTCCTGGTCGCTTCTGGCCGGCCACATGGTAACGTCGTTCGTGTTCACCGGCCGGCTGCAGTGCACCGCCGATCCGGCCAATAACAAACGGGACATGTGCATTTTCTTTCACTTCGAGGACGCGACCCATTTTTATTATGTCCACTTCGCGGCCTCAAGCGACAACGTCCACAACGTCATCGCTTTGGTCAATGGGGCCGGCCGGGTCAAGATCAACGCCGAGCCGGAAGGAAAGTCCGTTTTTCGTCTGACCGACAAGAGCTGGCATGATTTCAAAGTGACGTACGACGAAAAATCGGGTGACATAAAGGCTTACTTGGACGATATGGCGGCGCCGATCCTCACCGCCCGCGATAAGACCCTAAGCCATGGCCTTGTCGGTGTCGGCTCGTTCGATGACACAGGCTGTTTCGACGACATCAAATTGTGGGGCAAGAAAGAGGAGGGAAAAATCCCCCTTGATCCCCTCTTATGAAAGGGGCAAATTATTGCGATTTTCCCCCTTCAAAAAGGGGGCGGGGGATTTAGAAGAGCTTTTTTTATATGCAAAAAAATGAAATAAGTTCGACTCCCGGCGCACCCGGCCTTATGACGTCTTCATGAAAAAACTCCATCCTGTCCTGGCCCTGCTCTGGGGATTCTGTGTCCTCGTTTCCTCCATCGTCTGGCAGTTCCCGCAATATTCGCTCGGGACATCGGTTTTAAAAGGCATTTTTGCTGTCGCCGGCCTCAGGGTCGGCAAGGCGCCTATCGCTCTGGCCGTCTCCTGATCTTTTCCTTATAGCCCATACAAAATGGAAGAGAGCCAGAAAGATCCTATTGATTTTACCGGATTTCTGTAACATCCATCTTGATCGCCGTCCGATAATCCGTGTAATGGACGTATTTCTCGTTGAGCATCCAGAGGACATTCGGTTTTTGCTTTTTTGGGTGATTTCGAATCACGAACGGACGGACGTTATTGTGAGCCGAGTTCGACGTGACGGCCTCGGATTTCCATGTTTTCCCGCCGTCCCTTGTTTCCCATCTCTCGATCTCAAACACGCTGCCGATCTTGCGGGATAAAAAGACGATGGCCGGGTCTGCGGAGTCCAGCACCACGCCGCCCGAATAATGAGGCTCGGCTTCTTTTTTCCCCTCGGGCGTTGCGGGGAACCAGGGACCGGCCGGGCATATTTCGTGGTCGTCCCATTTCTTGCCGTCCCACTGCGCGTAATGGTAATGGTGGTCGGTTTCCTCCGGCAATCGGGAGTAGACGATGACCGGCCGGTTTTTCTTGTCGGCGGCGACATCCCAGATCCAGGCCCTCACGCCCGTCTTTTTTCCGTCATAGACCAGGTCGGCCTGTTCGTGCTTGATCGGAAGGCCCGCCATATCTGTGATCTTTGTCCCGTCCGCCTTGCGAAAAGCGCCGTTCCGGTAACAGGCGTAATAGATGCTGTTCGTCGGCTCGTTCCGAGGGTGACCGTCCGTGAAGGCGACATGGATGCGGTCCCTGCTGTCGGAAGCGAATTTCGTGTAAGGCCGGACATTGCTATTATCGTCACTGGCGATCAAAGTCCTGGCCTCGGCCCAATCCTTAAGATCATCTGTCCAAGATACTGTCGGTTTGAAGTTCCCTCCCCTCCAGAAGAGGTAGGTCCGGCCCTTTTCTTTCGACAGTCCGAACGGATTGGGATAGCAGGTACCGCGCGGGCCTCCCGTGTTCGTTTTGAGAGGCATTTCCTCGCCCCATTCCAAAACGTCCTCGGGCTTTTGGCTGATCCTGTAGCGCATGCCTTTGTCTTCGGTGCCGCCGTGAGCCGAATAGAATACCGCCAGCCGCCCATCCGGCAGAATGAGCAGGGAAGGATTGGCATGGTCGTCCTTCTCGAACTCGTGATAAAGCTTCGTCTCGATCTTCTGGCCGGTTTTGAGGTCCAGGCTTGCCGCCCAAATGCTTCCGAAGCTGTCCACCCAGCCCGCGTAGATCCGTTCATGGGCGCCTTTGTGATAAACCGCCCGCGGATCAGCGAACCAGCACCAGGCCCCGTCGGATGAAAAGTCCTGATATTCTTCTCCTTTGAGAGGGCGGGTATTCTTTTCTGCAGCTCCGGCCCCCATCAGGACAAAGACAAAAATCAGAATGGGAATGAGGAGTCTGTTGTTTGTCATTTCAGGCTCGATCGCTAATATTTTCCTAAACGAATGATATTTTATCAAGTCGCATGCTGAGGAGGGGGATTATTTCTTAAACAGTGCGGATGCCCGGTCAAGGGAATCCATCTCGTCGGCGGTCAGGTTGAATGACGTGGCCTCGACGTTATCCCGCGCCTGGCCGGCTTTCGTCGCGCCCGGAATGGCCACGACCGTATCGCCATGGACATGAATGAGCCAGTTGAGGGCGACCCGGGCCGGGCTCGCCTTGTGTTTCTCGGCGATCCCGCGGAGGGCTTCGATCACGGGCCGGCTTTTTTCCAATCCTTTCGGCTTGAAGCCGGTCCGGTATTTTCTAAGGCCGGTCAGCCGGCGGATCGAGGCCGGGTCATCGTGGAATTTTCCGGACAGAATTCCCTGTGCTGAACTGCCAGCAGCCCAGGCCGATCGGGGACACCCGGAGATCCGAGGAGCCGAGTTTTCTATAAGACAGACTTTTAATCATGGATTTTTTCTTCTGGCGGATGAGGAAGAAGGCTGGGCTAGCGCCCGCTTCACATATACTTGCCGGCGATGTAGTTGCTGAGCTGCTCGATCAGGTCCTCTTTCTCGGTGAGGAGCGATTTGATGACGTCCCCGATGGAGATGAGCCCGATGAATTTGCCTTCTTCGCAAATGGGGAGATGACGGATGTGTTTGCCCGTCATCAGGACCATGCATTCCTCGACCGTGGTGGAGGATTTGATGAAATACATGCTTTTTTCGGGTGTCATGATCTCTTCGACCATCGTCTCCTTAGAGGCCTTTCCAAGGAGGATGACTTTCCGCGCGTAGTCCCGTTCCGAGATGATTCCGCGGATGCCGCCCTTCTCGTCCTGGACCATTAGGGCGCCGATCTCCTTTTCGCTCATGAGCTTCAGCGCGTCGAAGACTTTGGCTTTGGGAGAGATTGACCAGACGGCTTTCGCCTTGTCCTCAAGAATGTCTTTGACTGTCTTCATCGTCTCTGTCCTTTATCGTTACGTTAATCACGACAATTCCTATAATAATTGTCAATAGCATTCTATCCCGAACGGCGGCCGATTGCAAGCACCCGGGCCAAGTCCGCTATCGCTCGATCCGCAGGGTGGCGGTTTCGAAGGCGGCGAGCCGGAGCGGCCCGACGATCTTTTCCAGCCTGCCCGCTTCCCCGCGTGTTTTCAGAAGCGTGAGCAACAGATAGGGAGCAAAGAAGAAACATGAGCGTCGCGATGAATTTCATTTTCCTATCTCTTTGAAAATTTTAAACGTCCAGGCGTGCTGGCAGGGCGGGTTTTTGACGATCGCATCCGGGACATGAATGAGCATGCCTTTTCCGGCTTTTTCCCATTTTAGGCCGCCCGGAACGCCGAGCATTTGGATTTTCGTCCCGGAACCCGGTGTTTGGGAATACAGCTGGATCGTGGCCGGCGGGTTGTTCTCATCTTCATCGGCCAGGTAGATGGCATAGACCGTTCCATCCGATAGAGACGTGAAGCAGACTTTGGCCTCTTTATACGGGGCGATGGGCCGGGTTTTGTAGATGGCTTCGCTGTTCGTTTTCATCCAATCGCCGATCTCTTTGAGGCGTTTCAAGGACTCTGCGGGAAGTTCGCCCTCGGCGTTCGGTCCGACGTTCAAAAGGAAATTTCCGCCTTTGGAAACGATGTCCACCAAGAGGTGGATGAGCCGGTTCGTGGATTTATATCTATCGTTCGGCACATACGACCAGGAATTCCCCATGGTCATGCATGTCTCCCAGACATAAGGGAGCGGCTTTTCCGGGACTTCCTGCTCGGGCGTGCAGTAGTTTTCGTATTTCCCCGTCACCGTGCGATCGACGATGATCAGGCCAGGCTGATGGCGGCGGGCCATGGCCGCGATCCTGGGCATGTCGATGTCCTGGTTGAACGGCCTTTTGAGGACTCCCCGCCATTCGGGCGGGAGCGGCGGATAGGGCCGGACCCAACCTCCGTCGAGCCAGAGGATGTCTACGGGGCCGTATCCCGTCAGGAGCTCTTCGATTTGGTTGAAGGTGAAATCGCGGAATTTTTGCCAGCGGCTAGAATATTTTTCCGTGTCGTAGTTCACATTCCGGTCGGGTGTGGCCCATTCCGGCGCCCAGTAATCCGGCGAATGCCAATCGGGCTTGGAAAAATAGGCGCCGATGCTGAAACCTTCGTTCCGAAACGCATTAAAGATTTCCTTGACGATATTGGCCCTGGGATTTTTGGAGAAGGGACATTCGGGCGACGTGATCCTGTAATCGGTCTGTTTCGTATCGAACATCGAGAACCCATCGTGGTGTTTTGTTGTCTGGACGACATACCGCATCCCGGCATATTTGGCCGCTTTGGCCCACGCTTCCGGATCGAACTTGACCGGGTTGAACGTCTTGGGAAGCTGTTCGTAGCGGCGCTTGTATTCGATGTAGTCGGGGATGTTCCGCCGGCACCAGGGCTCGTCCTCGGAGCAGATGCTCCAGGACTCAACGACACCCCACTGGCTGTACGGGCCCCAATGCATCATTAGGCCGAACTTCGCGTCCTGGAACCATTCGAGCTTCTTCAGGACGAGCGGATCAGTCTCCTTGTCCCCGCTTTTGGCCTCCTGTCCGCTCCGGGTGAATGCGGCCGCGGCCAAAACGAAACCCAGCAGACATAAGCCAAGGATCTTAATGATTCTCATGTCTTCGCCTCTCTCTCCAAAGAAAGGAAAAAAATCCCAAAGGAACGAATTTTCCTGCGAAACGTCATGTTCGCGCTTTTGTTCCTATTTTTTGATGGTAAAATAAATGGTCATCGTTTTGACAAAAAAGTAATGCATTTCTTTGGAAAAAGCAAGGCTGCTCTCCCTTGCCGGAATGGCTCGCTTAAAAATCTATAAAAAAATTGAACGTTTTGAGCTCTATGTGTTACTAATAATATGTGTTACTAATAATTAGAAGGGTCTATGATCGAAGAAGAAGCTAGCTTTTTGGAGGCGGGAAAATGAAAAAGGCCGGCTGCTCTGTCTGTCTGGTAGGATTATTTTCCGTCTTCTTGATGAGCCTCTCTCCTTTTCCAGGCTTTGCCCAAGAGATCATCGATAATCCGGATAAGCCGGCTTCGAAAAACGCTGGCCGGATGATTCAACTCCAAGAAGTCCTCCGGATAAAAGACGAAGGAAAAGGATTTTATTTCAAGCTGCCATGGGGACTCGATGTCGGGCTCGACGGATCGATCTTCGTTCAGGACGGCGTCGCCCTTTACGAGTTCGCTCCCGACGGCCGTTTTAAAAAGAATCTTGTGAAAACCGGACAAGGGCCTGGAGAAATCTCGACCGAACTGACGGATCTTCTCGTCAAAGACAACGAAGTCCTCATGTTCAGCGCGCCGTCGAACAAGCTCGTCAAAACCGATTTCGAAGGAAAACTCATCAAGGAGCTGAAATTCGATAAAAAGATTTTTTATAATCTTTTGGCCTTTCACGGCCAAAAATATTTTATGCTCGATATAAAGCGAAGAGACTTTGCTCGAACGGACGGCATTAAAGAAAGAGACTTTAATTTATTTCTGGTGAACGAAGAGGGGGCCTTCAACCCGACTTCCTGTTCATTCACGACTCAATTTTATCTTCAGATCAGAGACTATGGCGGAGGAAGAATGGCTTCCGTTTCTTACGATATCACCCACCTTTATACAAGCAAAGAAAGCCAGAAATTTATGTATGTGGCCCATACTCGGGAGTATCAGATCAAGCAGCTTGATCTGAAAAAAGCTGAGATTACGAAAATCTTCCGCCGGTCCTATCCCCGCGTGAAAAACATAAAAAAGGATCTGCGGGACACTCGGAAAATGCCCGAATATGATAATGATGTTTACAAACTCCTTGTTCACAAAGATCAAATCTGGGCTCTCACATCCATGTATGACCCCCAAAAAGGCATCCTGGTCGATGTCTTCAACCCCGATGGAAAATACGCAGATAATTTTTGGCTGCCCTTATTGAATATCCGAACAGGCGATAATTTTTCCCAAAGATATTTTCCGGTCATCATCCAGGGCGATTGTCTTTATGCCATCGAGCACGACGCCGACTGGAACTTTTTTATCGCTAAGTACAAAATTTTTATATAATCTTTTCATAATCTGAATTATTCACGAATTACGTTATCTCTCCAGGTCGCGAATTTGAAGACGGGCGCTGAATTCGGGGACCTGACCCAAATTCTCCGGAATTTGGGATCGTGTCCCCCTCGTCTTGAATTCGGCGCCATCTGCAAATTCTCTTCTCGAGGAAACGACGCAATTTATGAATAGTTCGGTATAACTCATCAAAATTTCAAGAAATCTTAGAAAAAATCGTGATTGACTTGACAAATTAAGAAAATATATTAAATTATATTATGATATATCAAGTAGTATCTCGCTATAAAGAAAAGGAGGTCAAATGTTCTATCGACAAAGATACGGTTTCTGGCCTCGGGGAGAACGGATATTCCATAAAGGGGATTTCAAATATCTCATTCTCGATCTGCTCAAGGACAAGTCCCGGCACGGCTATGAGATCATCCGCGACCTGGAAGAGCAATTTCACGGCTTTTACAGCCCGAGTCCCGGCGCCGTCTATCCGACGCTTCAGTGGCTGGAAGAGGCGGGCTATGTCACGTCGGTCCAGCAGGACGGCAAAAGGGTCTATACCATCACCGAAGAGGGAAAGAGGTTCTTGACCGAAAAGGAAAAAGAGACCGAAGAGATCAAGAACCATATGAAGGACTGGTGGGGTCACTGGAGCTCGGAGGCGCGGGACGAGATGCGGGATGTTATGCACACGCTGGGCGACCTTGGCCGCATGATCGGGCACCAGGCGCGGAAGGCCGGCGCCGAAAAGATCCCGCAGGTTCGAGAAGTCCTCTCCAACGCTTTTAAAGAGATCGAAAAGATCTTTAAGGCTTAACATCCGCCTTCCGATTTGACTTCATTTTCGCCTCTAGACTAAGCTAGGGGGTGTTCGTTTCAGAGGTCCCGGATGAAGCGCCGCCATTTCCTCAAGACCGCCTGGGTCGCGATATCGATCCTGGCTGTTGGCCTTGTCCCTTCCTGTGTATCACAACAAGTCTCTCTTGGTGAAAAACTGGCGGCCGTCCGCTTCGGTATCGTCACGGACGCACATTATGCCGACTGCGACCCCCGCGGTTCACGGCCCTACCGGGAATCCATCGTGAAGATGAAGGAATGCGTCGACGTCATGAACCGCGAGCGGGTCGATTTTTTGATCGAGCTCGGCGATTTCAAAGACCAGGACCTTGAGCCGGAAGAAGCAAAAATCCTGTCTTATCTAAGGCGGATCGAAAACGCCTTCGGACGATTCAAAGGCCCGCGGTATCATGTCCTCGGCAACCATGACCTTGATAGCCTTTCCAAGACGCAATTCATGAACACTGTTGAGAATACGGACATTCCGAAAGAGTGGACCTATTACCGTTTCGATGTCCGCGGCATCCGCTTTCTCGTGCTCGACGCTAATTTCGACGCCAAGGGCGAGCCTTACGATCACGGCCGTTTCGCCTGGGCCGACTCGAACGTGCCGGTCGAAGAGATCGATTGGCTGCGAAGCGAGCTCGTCGCGTCGCCGAAGCCCGTCATCGTTTTTGTCCATCAGCAGTTGGACGGCGAAGGCGATTATTATGTCAAAAATGCGGCCAAGGTCCGGGCCATCCTCCAGCAGTCGGGAAAGGTCCTCGCCGTCTTCCAGGGGCACAGGCATGAGGGGCAATACAGTCAGCGGGGCGGCATTCACTACAGCACTCTGAAAGGGATGATCGAAGGCAGCGGTCCTGAAAACAATAGCTATGCCGTTGTCGAGGTCGATCTCCAGGGCGACATGAGCGTGAAGGGATTCCGCAGGGCCGAAAGCATGACCCTCGTTAGAAAAAAGTAAGGCTCAGTCCGTAATAAAAAAAGGAGTTCGTCATGGCCCGTAAAATCGTTAAACAAATTTTTTGTGCTTTTATGATCTTCTCCGCGGTGACATCCGCAGCCCTTTATGCCCAGCGCGAGACGCAGGCCCGCCACGATGCCCGGATGCAGTGGTGGCGCGATGCCCGGTTCGGCCTCTTCATTCATTGGGGCCTTTATGCCATCCCGGCCGGAGAGTGGAAAGGGAAGACGAATTATGGCGAATGGATTCGCCACTCGGCGCAGATCCCGATC
>JALHTW010000008.1 GCA_022866045.1 Candidatus Aminicenantota bacterium
CCTGGCCCTGGGACTCGGCGTTCCGTTCCTCTTTCTCGGCATCTTTTCGGGAAGCATCAACCGCATACCGCGTTCGGGGGCGTGGATGGTCTGGATCCGGACGATCTTCGGTTTCATTCTCATCGGCATGGCCGTCTATTTTTTGAAAACGCTGTTCCCCAACGCGCTCTTCTATAATCTCGCCCTGGCGCTGACCATGCTCGTCGCGGGTGTTTACATGGCCTGGATCGAGCCGACCAAAACGCCCGGCAAAGCCTTTCCCTTTGTCCGCAACGTCTTGGGCGTGATCTTCTTCGTCCTCGCGCTCTATGTCGCTGCGACCGGCATCCAGGGTTACTTGGATGAAGAAGTCGCTTCCAAGCTGCAGTCGCTTTCGTCGGCGGAGGGGTCCCTCGTTGAAAGCCGCGCGATCCAATGGCAGCCCTATGTCGAGGAGAGACTCTTTGCCGCCGCCCGCGACGGGAAGCCCGTCTTCATCGACTTCTTCACCGACTGGTGCATCGCCTGCAAGGAAATGGACAAGCTGACGTTCTCCGATCCCGGCGTCATCGCCGCGTCCCGGGATTTCGTCATGCTCAGATCCAACCTGACCACGGACACAGACCCCGTGATCAAGGATCTTTATAAAAGATACCAGGTCAAGGGTGTTCCCACATATGTCTTTCTTGCCCCGGACGGCAAAGAAATCTCCGAACTCCGGCTCGTGGGGTTCGAGGCAAAAAAAGAATTCTTTACGAGGCTGAAGCGGGCCCTTGAGCTGAGCAGGAAAGGGAATTGAGATAAGAAATATCTCATGTTGAAAAAAATCATCATGCTCGCCTTGAGTTTCAGGCGATGATTTTATAAAGGGGGCTTGTCATAAAGATCCAAAATCTTCCGTTTACCGTCACAGACTGGGAGGCGATTCCTCAGACCGAGCATCCTGGGGAGACCGGCGCGTCATTCTGGCGGACGTTTGAAGCAGGTAACATTCGCCTTCGCCTGGTGGACTATGGGCCCGGCTATCGGGCCGACCATTGGTGCGGCCGCGGCCATGTTCTTCTTGTCCTGGAAGGCGAACTGACCGTCAGGCTGAAGGATGGTCGCGAATTCATTCTGGGCCCGGGTTTGAGTTTTACCGTCGGCGATGATGACGCCAACCCTCATCTTGTCCATTCGGACTCGGGGGCCAAAGTCTTCATCGCCGACTGAGCCGGCTTCGTTTATTTTCCCGTGACGATCTCCTCGATCGATTCCTGAAGGAGCCGGTTGAACGTCGCCGGGTCCTCCATCTGGATGAAGTGTCCCCCGCCCTTCATGACCTTCAAGCCGTACCGCGGGACGAGCGATCGGTTGCTCTCGACGTTGACCGGCCACATGTCGGAATTGATGCCTTTGATCGGGACCCGCAGGGATTTCAGCGCGTCCGCGGGGCTGTGCCGCCAACTCGACTCCAGAGCGCCGAGCCCGACGTTCGGCGGTCCCGAGGCCATGTCCTTGGCGATCCTCGCCACCAGGGCGGGGTCGGCCGAGGGCGGAAACATGGCCCGGATGAACTCTTCGGTCCGTCCCGCGAAATTCGTCCTGAAATCGGCCAGGAAGCCTTCGATCTGGTCCGGCGAGATCGCCTGGGCGAGGTCTTGGAACGTATCGACGCCGATGATGCCGATGATCCTGTCCGGGCAGAGGCGGGCCGCTTCGATGACCACGTTGCCGCCCATAGAGTGGCCGATCAGGATGACCTTCTTCAGGTTTTCCTCGTTGAGGACGGCGGCGACGTCCGCTCCGAAAGCTTCGATGGTCCAGGCCTTTCTGTCGGCGCCGGACGCGCCGTGGCCGGCGAGGTCGACGGTGACAACCTGATGCGTCTTGGAGAAGACGGGGACCTGGGCGCTCCAATAAGAACGGTCGCAGCTCCAGCAGTGGACGAAGACGAGGATCGGATCGCCGCGGCCCTCGACATGATACGAGATCGTCACCCCGTCCGCCGAGAGCGCGGTCAGGTCGCGCGGCGCGCGCCTGCAGGACTCGGCGAAGAACACCGCGGCCAGAAGACAGGCCGCGGTCGTGAAGCTCCGGCTCATTTCAAGAACCCTCGCCTCTTCAGCAGCGGCTCGACTTTCGGCTCGCGGCCTCGGAAGCGCTTGTAAAGGGCCATCGCCTCGTCCGTATCGCCCTTGGCCAGGATGTTCTGGCGGAAACTCAGGGCCGTCTGCGGGTCAAAGAGGCTCGTTTCCTTGAAGGCCTCGAAAGCGTCGGCGTCGAGCACCTCGGACCAGATGTAG
>JALHTW010000351.1 GCA_022866045.1 Candidatus Aminicenantota bacterium
CAATCCGACCGGGGCGAGGGCTTACGTCGATGGAACGGATACCGGCCAAACGACAAACTGCACTCTGACGAATGTTGATGTCGGCACGCATACCGTAAAGCTGACGCTTACCAATTATGAGGATTGGCAACAGAGTGTTCAGGTCACCGCGCATCAGACGACGAATGTGAATGCGACGCTTATCAAAAAGAAGGGGAACATTGCCATCACCTCCAATCCGACAGGGGCGAGGGCCTACCTCGATGGAGCGGACACGGGACAAACGACAAACTGCACTCTGACGAATGTCGATGTTGGGACGCATACTGTGAAGCTGACGCTTGCCACTTATGAGGATTGGCAACAGAGTGTTGAAGTCAGGTGGAATGAGACGACGAATGTGAACGCAACACTTACAAAAAAGGCCGGGAAGTTGGTTATAACGTTTTCCCCGAATCCTGTCAGCAGATCTTCGGACGGCTATTGGTATTGTACTTTAACCGCCAAAGAAGTGAATGGCATAGGAATAACCCTGACAAATATCACCATGTCCGAGGGGACTTGGAATGGCGGTCTCCTCTGGTCTCCTCCATATTTTAATGCAAATGAGACCAAAACCGCATATCTTTATTTTTGGGGATTTACTCGCACCACAACCATGACTATGTCTTTTTATGGAACAGACGATAACGGGAACAGCGGTGTGTGGACAGGAAATATAACTCTACAATATCCTTCAAACCAAAGTTTCAATATTAATCGCCCCCCGGGAGGTGGAGTCATCCGCTAATCTATTTTTTATAGAAAAAAAGAAGCGCGCGAGACAGGACTTGAACCTGCGACCTTCTGATTCGTAGTCAGGCGCTCTATCCAACTGAGCTACTCGCGCGCCAGGGTGGGGATATTATGCCAGAATTCGGGAGATTTTTTAAGACCTATGAAAAAAATGCAGGATTGCCGCGCTTCCAAGCGATGATCATCCCCCTCTATCTCCCTTTAGAAAAGAGGGACGATTCTTTAAATCCTTAGGACGGCGGCGCCGTTGATCCGGCCGTCCTTGAGGAGCCGCAGGACTTGATTGGCTTCTTCCAAAGGAAATGTCTGGATCGTCGTCCTGATCGGAATCTCCGCCGCAAGCCTCAATAGCTCTTCCCCATCCCGCCTCGTCGCGTTGGCGACACTGCGCAGAACCCGCTCATGATAAATGTGCGCCTGATAGTCGAGCTCCGGGATCGGGGTCATGTAGATTCCGGCCAAGGCCACTGTTCCCCCTTTCTCCGTGTTCAAAAGCGCGTCCGGAACAAGATCCCCGGCCGGGGCGAAGATGATCGAGCCGTTCATTTTCGCCGGCGGCGCTTCTTTGGCCGCTCCCGTCCATGAAGCGCCCAAGCGCTTGGCAAGCTTTTGATGTTCCCGGCTTCTCGAGAAGACAAAGACTCTGCAGCCCCAATGAACGGCGATCTGGATCGCGACATGGGCCGAAGCGCCGAATCCATACAAGCCCAAGATCTCTCCCGGCCTGATTCCGCTCAGCCGCAATGCCCGGTAGCCGATGATACCCGCGCACAACAAGGGCGAAGCTTCTTCATCCGAGAACACATCCGGAATCGCATAGGCGAATTTTTCCGGGACGGTCATATACTCGGCATAACCGCCGTTCGCATGATAGCCGGTGAACCGGCCTTCGAGGCAAAGGTTCTCTTTTCCGCTTCGGCAAAAGGCGCACTTGCCGCAGGCCGAATAGAGCCAGGCCGCGCCGACCCTGTCTCCTTTTTTAAATCGCCGGCACCCCTCCCCTGCTTTTTGGACGATGCCGACGACCTGATGACCTGGAATGACCGGCAATTTGACGTCCGATAGTTCGCCTTCAACCGTATGCAAATCGGTGTGGCACACTCCGCAGACCTTGACCCGGACGAGCAATTCAACCGGCCCGGGTTTCGGTCCTGGCATGTTGACAAGCTCAAGAGGAATCTGCTCGATGGGCTTAAAAGCCTTCAAAACCATCGCTTTCATGGCCGTAACTCCGACAATCCCCCTTCATTCCTCTATAGAAAAGGGGGAGCGGAGATAATCGCAGAGCTCCTCGAATTGCTTGTTCATTTGGCTTTGGACCCTTGTCCTTCGCTTTTTTTTCGGATCTTTTCCTTAAGCCTTTCCAGCCTGTGTTCAAAATCTTGCTGGTAGGTCGGGGAGTCATTCACGGCCAGCGTCAGTCCTTCCTCGGCCGCCCGTTTCGCCTCGTCCAGGTTCTTGGCTTTGTGCTCGAAATACATAGCCAGCTCCCTGTAGCAAAACAACTGGTCCTCGACCGAGGACAGGTCTTGCCAGAGCGAAACGGCCTTCTCCCATTCGGCGCTTTGTTTGAAACGATAGGACAGCTTGCGCTTGATCGTGACGGCCAGTTCTTCGGGCAGATCCCCGGCCAGAGCCCTCTCGAAAAATTCGACGGATTTTTCGACCTCTCCCGCGCTTTCAAAGACCTTGCCGACGCCGATGAGGTCCATCGCGTCGATCTCCTCGCCCATCTCAGGCAGCTGCCCGGCCGCGAATAACTTGGCGGCCGCGATCGTCAGCCCCAGCAAAGAGAGAATGTCCTCCTGGTTGTGATAGAGGATCGGCTCGATGAGCGAATAATCGCCGCTGCGCAAATAATCGAAATAGCGGTAAGGGATTTCGGCCGCGGGAATGTCCTCGGCCCGGTCCGCTTCGACGATCTGCTGGGCGAGATGAAAGAGACGGCAGCTTTCGTGCTTATGTTTCCAGAGGCTGCGCGCGGAGAAGAGAAGATCCAGATGAGGAAGAGCGGTCAAGGCATACGGCTGCCTATGCATGATGAACCGCGTCTCAAGGAGCGGGACATCGAACGCCTTCCCGTTATAGGTGATGACAGACTGGAAATCCATTTCCTTGAAGAACCGGCCGAGGTCCTTGATCATGCGCTCTTCCTCGCTTAATTCGCCGAGGAAGAACTGAGCGACACGAAACCGGTTGTCGCGATAGTAACCCATGCCCACGAGAAACGCCACGGTCCCCGTCCCTCCGGCCAGGCCGGTCGTTTCGAGGTCGATGAAGAGCGCCGAGGACAGGTCGAGGTCTGTGAAAGACTCGTCCTTGCTCAGATAATAGAGGACTTCGCCCTTGATCGAGAGGCCGTCGGCGAGCATGGTCTTTCCGTATCTTGTCTCCAGGGGGTAGGGATTTTCAAGAAACAGAAGAGGCTCGCGCGGCGTCGGCTCGGAGGGCTTTTGGGGTGAAGGCTTTTCTTTTTTGGCCCCGGTCAGGTTGATGAGCCTCTCGAGCTTTTCTTTGACCGAAAGCTCCCTGTCCCTGTCGATCCGGGCCCAGGTATCCTCGACCGACTTGGCCCGGCTTCGGGCGCGGAGTTCCCGTTGTTTTTTCAGATGCTTGAGCTGGTCTTCGATATCCATAAAATGCCTTTCCGGATCAATCTAAAAATCCTCCCTCCCCCCTTCATAAAGGGGGATAGCGAATTATTTATTCGCCCAGGAACTGGAATAAAATCGTCCGTGTCCTCGGGCCGTTGTCAAAGTCGACGAAAACGATCTGCTGCCACGTACCCAGGTTCAGCTGCCCCCCGGAGAACGGAACGGTGAGCGACGGCCCGATCAGGCTGGCCCGGACGTGGGAAAAGCCGTTCCCGTCGCCCCAGCGCTTGTCGTGGTTATAGGGGATATTGTCCGGGGCGATTTTCTCCATGAGCCGGGAGAAATCCTCGACCAGGCCGGGCTCGAATTCGATCGTCGTCAGGCCGGCCGTCGAACCCGGGATGAAAATGTTGACCAGGCCGTCTTTGAGGCGGCTGGCCGCCAGTTTCTGGGAGACCATCGGCGTCAGGTCCTTCATGTCGTTGAAGCCTTCGGCCGAAATCGTTACGGAGTCGCTGATGATCTTCATGTCTCTCTCCTGCCCGGATACTAATGATACAGGAAATCGCGGTCAGGCCTCAACCTCGACGAGCGAAATTTTTCGCCTTGATAAAATCGGCCAAAACGGATAAAAATGTAACACGATGAGCAAACACCATTTTCTGGCGTTTGATCTCGGGGCTGAAAGCGGGCGGGCCGTCCTGGGCACTCTCAAAGATAAAAGAATTTCCATCCGGGAGCTCCACCGCTTTCCAAACGTCCCCCTGGCCATCTTCGGCCATCTGCACTGGAACGTTTATGCCCTCTTCGAAGAGATCAAAAAAGGCCTGAACATGGGCTCCTCCCAGTTTGCCCCAGACCTCGAGAGCGTGGCCGTCGATACCTGGGGCGTGGATTTCGGCTTGCTGGCCGGCGACGGGACGATCCTCGGCCTTCCGTTTGCCTATCGGGACCTGCGCAACGTCCGGGCCATGAAAAAATTCCTCGAGAAATTCCCCAAAGAAAAGATCTACGAGATCACCGGCATCCAGTTCCTGCCGTTCAATTCCCTCTTTCAGCTTCAGGCTTTGGCCATCGAAAATCCCGACCTTCTCGCCGCGGCCGCAGACCTGCTCTTCATGCCGGACCTGTTCACCTATCTCCTCTCCGGCAAAAAAACGACCGAGGCAACCATCGCCTCGACGTCCCAGCTCATCAACCCGCGCCGGCAAAAATGGAGCGCCGAACTTCTTGAGGCGCTCGGCATCTCCAAAAAGATCATGCCTAAACTTCAACGGCCGGGCACGGTCATCGGAAACCTTCTCCCCTCGATCGCCGAGGAAACAGGGCTCAAAGAAATTCCGGTGGTCGCCACGGCCAGCCACGACACGGCCTCCGCCATCGCCGCTGTCCCCGCCCTTGAAAAGAATTGGGCCTACATCAGCTCCGGGACATGGTCTCTGATGGGCATCGAAACAGCCCGGCCTCTGATCTCGCCCGAGACGCGCCGGCTGAACTTCACCAATGAAGGCGGCATGGACGGCAGGATCCGTTTCCTCAAAAACATCACCGGCCTGTGGCTCATTCAACAGTGCCGGAAAAAATGGAGCGCCGACCGGCCGCTGAGCTATGAAGAGATGAGAGCCATGGCCGCCTCGGCGCCGGCCTTCAAGGCCTTTATCGACCCCGACGCCCCGGATTTCCTCAACCCTCCGGATATGCCGGAAGCCATCCGGAGTTTCTGCCGAAGAACCGGCCAGGCCGTGCCCCAGACTCCGGCCGAGATCGTCCGCTGCGCCATCGAGAGCCTGGCCCTTAAATACCGCGCCGTCCTCGATGAATTGCGGCAGGTCTCCCCTCTTCCCATCGAGAGGATCCACATCATCGGCGGCGGCAGTCAGCACGTGGCGCTCTGTCAATTCACGGCCGACGCGACTATGCTTCCGGTCATCACCGGACCGGTCGAAGCCACCGCCATCGGCAATATCATGGGCCAGGCGCTGGCCCTCGGTCACGTCGGCTCGCTCAGCGAGATCCGGTCGATCGTCGCCGAGTCTACGGAGCTGAAGACCTACGAGCCGCAAGACGCGGCCGCCTGGGAAGCCGCCTATGAGCGCTTTCAAGAAATTCTGCATTTAGGAAAGAAGAAAAGGAGAACGACATGAATCCCGGTAGAATTGAAAAAGCCTATAAAGCGGCTCAGGAGCTCTACGCCGAACGCGGCCTGGATACCGAAAAGACCCTGAAAAAAATGAAGGACATCTCCCTCTCGCTCCACTGCTGGCAGGGAGACGACGTCAGCGGTTTTGAAAAACCGGGAGCCCGGCTTTCGGACGGCGGGCTTCAGGTCACCGGCCATTATCCCGGAAAAGCGCGGACCATCGACGAGCTGCGTTCGGATCTGCATGCGGCTATGTCATTGATCCCGGCGTCTCATCGGGTGAATCTGCACGCCATATACGGCGAGTTCGGCGGAAGACACGTGGACCGGAACGAGATCAGCACCGACCATTTCCGGGGCTGGGTTGAATGGGCCAAGCAGGAAAAACTGAAGCTGGATTTCAACGCCACCTGCTTTTCGCACCCCAAAGCGGCCTCGGGCTTCACCCTGAGCCACAAAGACAAAACGATCCGCAAGTTCTGGATCGAACACGTCAAATGCTGCCGCAGGATCAGCGCCTTCATGGGCCGGGAGCTCAAAAACGCCTGCCTTCACAACCTCTGGATCCCCGACGGCTCCAAAGAAGTCCCCGTGAACCGCCTGGCCTATCGGACCTTTCTTAAAGATTCCCTTGACGAGATCTACGCCGTCGTGTACAGCCCGGCCCAGATGAAGGATTCCCTCGAGAGCAAGCTCTTCGGCATCGGCTCGGAATCGTTCGTCACCGGCTCCCACGAATTTTATCTCGGCTATGCCTTGAGCAAGGGC